>CAZYEC010000010.1:0-34809 GCA_964646385.1 uncultured Eubacteriales bacterium
CCATGGACGGTGACTGTGGGTTTCGAATTGCACCATGGGCGTGGTGCTTCAAATCATACCACCATGGACGTGGTATATTTTTGAGTCAATTCGCCATGGACGGTGACTGTGGGTTTCGAATTGCACCATGGGCGTGGTGCTTCAAATCATACCACCATGGGCGTGGTATATTTTTAAGTCAATTCGCCATGGACGATGTCCGTGCCGGGTAATTGCCCTTTTTGTTGGGACAGGTCATTGCCAGGGTTACTTTCTTTCAAGTAAGAGGGAATTCCCGGTTGCCGACGAAAGCATATGTCGGGGCTGTTCCCGTTGCCTGGTTCACATTCTTCCCTTATTCTCATAGTGGAGCTTTTTTATGCCTTTTGCGCTTTTTGATTTGCAGGCCGGCAGGCGCCCCGGTGATGTGGGGCGACTTTGAATGAAAGCTCAGGGGGGAGGCAGGGTGGTCGCAAGGGACGACACAGGCAATTTGAAAGGACTCTGGCCATTGGATCCCGATTTTACGTTTCTCAACCATGGTTCTTTCGGGGCAACGCCCAAAAGCGTCCTTCAGGCGCAGTACCGGCTACGGCAACACATCGACAGCCAGCCTGTGCGGTTTTATCAGCGGGAACTGGAGTCAATGCTTGACTCTTCCAGGTTAAAGTTGGCTTCCCTGCTTGGGGCAGACCCCCGGGGTATGGTTTTTGTGCCCAACGCTACCACAGGCGTCAACGCCGTTTTGCGGTCCTTGCGCTTTGTCCCGGGGGACGAAATTCTAACCACGGATCATGTCTACAACGCCTGCAAGAACGCTTGCGAGTTTGTGGCGGCCAGGGACGGCGCAAAAGTGCGGGTCGTGCATGTCCCGTTCCCGGTAGGTTCCTCCGGAGAAGTGCGGGACACGATTTTGGGGGCGGTCACCAGAAAAACGAAACTCTTGCTGATCGATCACATTACCAGTCCCACTGCCCTCATTTTTCCGGTGGCAGATATCGTTGAGGCTCTAGCCGGGAGCGAGACCGACGTTCTTGTGGACGGTGCCCACGCCCCGGGCATGATTCCGCTGGATTTGGTCTCTTTGGGTGCCGCATATTATACGGGCAATTGTCACAAGTGGTTGTGCAGTCCCAAAGGTGCTGCCTTTTTGTACGTGAGGGAGGATAAGCGCAAGCATGTGCGCCCTGTGACAATCAGTCACGGCGCCAATTCGAAAAGGACCGGCAGGAGTCCTTTGCTTCAGGAGTTTGATTGGACCGGAACGGGTGATTACACGCCCTACATTATGGTGCAAGAATCCGTCGATTTCCTGGAATCCTTATTCCCGGGGGGCATTTTGGAACTTATGGACCGCAACCACCGGGGCGTTTTGGAGGCGGGGAAGGCTTTGTGTCGAAGGTTTGACACCCCGTGGCCTGCCCCAGACGAAATGATAGGTTCCATGGCATCTCTGCCGGTTCTGCCTGCCGAAAAAGATTCGGGTCCACCGGACAGGCGGTTTGACCCTTTGCAGAACCGGCTTTATCACGAGTTCCGCATTGAGGTTCCTGTGGTGCCGTGGCCTTCTGCCGGAAGAAGGCTTGTAAGGATCTCTTTTGAGGCCTACAATACTGTGTCTGATTATGAGCGGTTGGGGGATGCCTTGACAGCCATCAAATGAATCGTCGGATGAGATGAGTTGAATTGGGGGTTTTGTCGTGAACGAGGTGAGAGGTAAAGTGGCCATCGTGACAGGGGCCACAAGCGGAATAGGCGAAGCTACGGCTTTGCGATTGGCCAAAGAAGGTATGCGGGTCGTTGTGACAGGAAGAAATGTTGAAAAGCTGTTACGCGTGGCGGAAAAAGCGCTTGACTGTGGTGGTGAAGCCAAAGCAGTTGTGGCAGATATGACATCCGATGCTGATATAGAGAATCTTGTGAAAGAAACAGTGACAAGTTTTGGGGGAATAGACGTTGTGGTGAACGCCGCTGGCATAATCGCCAACGGAACCATCGAGAACACCTCTCTACACGACTGGGATTACATGATGAACCTCAATGTGAGGGGCCCATTCTACCTCATACAATTGTGTATGCCCCATTTAATTTCCAGCAAGGGGAATGTGGTAAACGTTTCAAGCGTCACCGGGATTCGGGCTTTTCCCGGGATTCTTGCCTATTGTGCGAGCAAAGCGGCTCTTGACCAATTGACCCGGTGTGTGGCTCTGGAAGTCGCCTCAAAAGGCGTCCGTCTCAACAATGTTAACCCGGGCGTGATTGTAACCGATCTGCACAAGCGAAGCGGGATGGGGTCAGAGGTTTACAAAGATTTCCTGAAACACAGCAAGTCCACTCACCCTATCGGTCGGGTGGGCACTCCGGAAGAGGTTGCTGAGCTTATAGCGTTCCTGGCTTCGCCCAAAGCGGGATTCATAACAGGAGCATCGCACTCCATAGACGGCGGAAGGGCACAAACCTGCGCCAGGTGAGCAGCCGAGTTTGACCTGAATCCCGGCCGTGACGATGCCAAGTCAGGGAAAGAAGGCCGGACTTACAGGTATTCTAAATTTGGGGTCAGATACTTCGGCCATGCTTGCGCCAAGCAGGGAAGCAAGGTCTTTTTGGAGAAGCAGTAATTTGGAGAAACAGCAAGGTACTGCCGTGCGTCTGAGCCTGGCTGTCATCTGTTGCACGCTTAGAAAAATCCAAAGGTCCGGGGGGATGAAGCATGAAATACGATTTCGATTTTATTTGGGAACGAAGAGGTACGGGAAGCAGCAAGTGGGACAGCGCCGAGGCATTGTTCGGCTCCAAAGATGTCTTGCCCATGTGGGTTGCGGACATGGATTTTCCCGTGCCTGAACCGGTTGTGGAGGCCATCAGGCAGAGGGCACTTCACCCCATTTTTGGATACAATAGGACGCCCAAAAGCTTTTTCGACGCCGTTTGCGAAAGAGTATACAGGAGATTCGGGTGGGAGATTGACCCTTCTTGGATTTTGACAAACCCCGGCGTGGTGCCCGCAGTTAACGCAGCTGTCAAAGCATTTGCCGGGGCTGCGGGAAAAGTCGTTTTCCAGAGCCCCGCTTACCCGCCTTTTTACGCTTCTGTGTCCAACAACCAGAGCACCGCTTTGGTTAGCGAACTGCTTTGGAGCGGTACCAGATTTGAGACAGATTTGCAGGATCTTCGTGAAAAACTTGAAGACCGTTTGTCAAAGGCCTTCATTTTATGTAATCCTCACAATCCGGTTGGACGGGTGTGGAG
Organism: uncultured Eubacteriales bacterium; assembly: GCA_964646385.1. GTDB lineage: Bacteria > Bacillota > Sulfobacillia > Fermentithermobacillales > Fermentithermobacillaceae > JAXGZG01. Next base: position 3,229 of record CAZYEC010000010.1, read on the forward strand.
CAGGGAGGAGCTCACATGCATGGGGGAGGCGGCGCTTTCCGCCGGAGTCACGGTCATTTCAGATGAGATTCACTGCGACATCGTTTATTCGGGTTCAAAGCATATACCCTTTGCGTCGATTTCCCCGGAGTTCGCGAAGCATTCGATCACCTGCATGGCCCCAAGCAAGACATTCAACATGGCGGGGCTGAACACGTCGGTCACCATAATTTCCGATGAAGGCTTGCGCCAAAAATGGAATCAAGCCCGCGCGGGAATTATGGGAGGCCCGGGCTTGTTTGGGCTTGCAGCCGCTGAGGCGGCTTTTCGGTACGGGGATGAATGGCTTGACCAGTTGCTTGAGTACCTGGAAGCCAACAGGAATTTCGCCATCAGGTATTTCAGTGAGAAAATCCCGTCAATAAAGCCCATAAAACCCGAAGGAACATACCTTATTTGGCTTGATTGCCGGGGTCTGGGGTTGCCTCATGAATCGCTCACAAAGTTTTTCAAGGAAGAGGCGAAAGTGGGCCTCAATGACGGAAAGACTTTTGGCAAAACAGGAGAAGGTTTTATGCGCCTGAATATCGGGTGCCCCAGGGCGACCCTTGAAGAAGGCCTCGGGCGAATAAAGCAGGCAGTATCGAAGCTCGCCTTTGCATCGTGACGAGTTGATTGCGGGGTGTGTGGAAGGGCTACTCGACTGCCCTTCCTTTTTTCAAAGCCTTTGTGTGGAGGCCCAAACATGAGAATCGGTGTTGTGGGAAGGCCCGGTGTCGGGAAAACCACTTTGTTCAGATTGCTGACCGCGGGCGGCAGGTTTCCTGCCGCAAGGGCGGGGGGAACAGCCATAGGTGTTATGGAAGTCCCCGATTTCAGGGTCGATTGGCTGACAAGTGTCTATCATCCTCGAAAATCTGTTTACGCCCGGATGGAGTTGCTTGACATTCAACCCTTCAATGGCCAGGAGTTCCTGAATGTCGCCAGAAATCTTGATACGGTTTTGCTCGTTATAGGTTCTTTCATGGCTTCCCAAAAAGATGCGGGAGACCAAGCAGGCGCCCTGGATGATCTTGATGCGGAGTTTTTTGTGGCGGACTTGTTGTCGGTCGAAAACCGAATGGAACGGCTTTCCGGCAATAAGGCGAAGCTTTTGGGACCCGGAGAAATTCCTTTTTTGGAAAAATGCAAAGAGGCATTGGACCGGGGCATCCCGCTTCGAAAAGTCGAATTTCCAAATCACGAGCGCGGGTTTTTGGCCAATTACGCCTTTTTCACGGCTAAACAAGTCATAGCGGCTGTGAATGTTTCGGAAGAATTTGTGTCCGGTGGCGATTATCCGGGCAAAAGCTATCTGGAACGCAAGGCCCAAGAAGAGAGTTTCGCGCTGGTTACTTTTTCAGGGGAAGTTGAAACAGAGATAGCATCGCTTCCGATCGAAGAGCGTCTGGGGTTTATGCAAGCCTACGGTCTCCAGGAAACCGGTGTTTCCAGGATTGCCCGGGCGGCTTACAGGGGCCTGGGGATGATTTCTTTTCTCACTATCGGAGACGATGAGGTGCGGGCATGGACCATCCCTTACGGCACTTCCGCCAAAGAAGCGGCAGGGAAGATCCATTCGGATATGGAAAAAGGTTTCATCAGGGCCGAGGTTGTGTCTTTTGAGGTCTTGAAGACTTGGGGATCCTTTAAGGCGTGCCGGGACAAAGGGCAACTGCGCGTGGAAGGCAAAGATTACATCGTCAAGGACGGAGATATCCTCAATATCCGTTTCAACGTTTAGGAGTTCAGAGGGAGGATTGATGAGATTAGTGTATGTGGCCACATTGTCCAGTTCGAGCACAAAAGGCAACGCTTATTTGGCGTGGGATGACGGAACACGCCCAGTTCTTATCGATTGCGGGATCTCGCTCCGTCGCCTGGTAGGGGGATTGGCCCAACTTGGCATGGAACCCCGGGATTTGGCAGGGCTTTTCATAACCCACGAACATATAGACCACATCAGCGCCATGTGTCTGGTGACCCCTGTGGCGGAAAAATTCGGAATCCCCGTGTATTCGTCCCCCGGATTTTGGTCCTGGTATAGATGCAAGGTGGGCAGGCACATAGACCCGTCGTTAATCAACGTGATCGAGGCCAACCAAAGTGTGTCCGCAGGCGGGATGTCTGTGAGGGCCTTCGCGAAACCTCACGATGCCTGCGAGCCTTTGGCGTTTGCTGTGGAATCTCAGGGGGAAAGGGCCGCTTTTGTCATGGATTTGGGTCATGTTCCTGATGCACTCCAAGAAGGGATCGCCGGTTCCGATTATTTCGTTTTCGAATCCAACCACGATGTGGAAATGGAAAAAAACTCGGGTCGCCCGATTTACCTTATACGCCGCGTACTTGGCAAACTGGGCCATTTGTCCAATGACCAGGCGGGGAGATGCTTGGCTGATCTTGTCACGGCAAACACCCGGAAAGTGGTTCTGGCCCATTTGAGCCTGGACTGCAACACGCCCGAGATTGCTGTGGCAGCGGTGTCTGAGAGACTGCAAAAGGTGGGGAAGCTGTGCCGCGTTTTAGCGGCCCCGGCGGGAGATGTTGCGGTGTTCTAGTCCTTGTTTCCCTTCGGCCGGGTGTTACCCTCTGCCTGTGGCAAGGTCATCGTGGAATAGACACTGCCCGTATATCCCACGAATAAACTAAACTGCCTTACTATGTTGACAGGGGGAGCTCTGTTCCCTACAATCAGTCTAGCAGTTTTCGGTGTCGAAAGGTCTGGGTCTTTGACAATTGAAAGGGGGCTGGGAACACGATGCAGGGGTTGGGCCGTCATGTTCTGGCTGAGATCTACGGGTGCAAATTTACAATACTCAACGATCTCGAAAGGATCCGGGAGATCTTTGTCAGTGCGGCTCTCTCCGCCGGAGCGGAAGTGAGAGAAACTGCGTTTCATAGGTTCTCGCCGCAGGGTGTCAGCGGTGTCGTGGTCATATCCGAGTCGCATTTGGCGATTCACACTTGGCCGGAGTTAGGATACGCTGCGGTGGATGTGTTCACGTGCGGCAGTCGAGTGGATCCTTGGGTTGCTTTGAACGCTATAGTGGCAGATTTTCAAGGAAGCGATGTCAAAGCGATTGAAGTCAAAAGAGGTCTCTTTTCCAAGACCGCAGTGTGTGCCAGTTAGGAAATTCCATTAGGGAAGTGATGTGTTATTTTAAGTAGTGCCGATGACGACGGAGCGGACGGAGCTCCCAAATGATGGACCCTGAGAAGCAAATGCTCAGGGTCTGTTTCATTCTTGGGCCGGTGAAGGATGCCAACCCAAACCCTTTGGCATCGTTTCAAGGTTTCTCAAGACCCAGCCCCGGAAATCAACTATCATATGTGGGGGTTCGAGACCGTGTTGCGGCCGGGATAAGCAATGCCCTGCATGCCAAGAATGCAATGCAAGTGAGGAAAAGGAGGCGTTTTTGCCATGGAAAGGACTCTGGTTTTGGTGAAGCCTGACGGGATGGCAAGAGGACTCGTCGGGGAAATCGTCGGGAGGTTTGAGGCCAAGGGTCTGCGGCTAGCCGGGATGAAGATGGTCTGGATGGATGAAGATTTGGCAAATAGACATTATTCGGCGCATATTGGGAAACCGTTTTTTTCGGGTTTAGTGGCGTACATAACCGCTTCACCCATAATCGCAATGGTGTGGCAAGGCCCCGGGGCCATCGCGGGGGCAAGGCAGGTCATTGGTGCCACAAACCCTGTTCAGGCGGCGCCCGGTACGATTCGGGGAGATTTGGCTTTGGACATTTCAAACAATCTCGTTCACGGTTCAGACGGTCCTGAAACTGCCCAAAAAGAAATCGCTTTGTTCTTTGATGAGGCAGAAGTATTTGTTTGGGAGCGACCCCAGGAAAAGTATATTACAGGGAAATAAGCACCACGTGGTCTCAAGACCACAACCGGGGGCAAGCCGGAGGGATTTTAGTGCTGTATGTGGGTACGGCGGGTTTCAGCTATTCCGATTGGAGGGGACCGTTTTATCCAGGCACCATGAAACAGTCCGAGTTTTTGGAGTACTATGCCCGAGTGTTCCCGTGTGTGGAGTTGGATTACACGTATTACAGGCAACCTGTTCCGAAAACTATGATGTCCATGGTGAAAAGAGTCACCGCTTCGTTCCGTTTTGCAGTAAAGGCCCACAGGACCTTGACCCACCGGATAGCCTCCGGCGAAACCTTTAACAAGGAAGTCAACGCCTTTTTATCCGGGGTGGAGCCTATGGCGGAAGCGGGAAATCTAGCGTGCATATTGTTCCAATTCCCTTGGTCTTACCACTTCACCCCCCAAAACCTTGAGTACGTGTTGTCTCTCAAGAAACGGCTGCCGGTAGCCCCTCCCGTGATTGAGTTTCGCAACCGGGAATGGGCAAGGGATGATGTGTATGCCGCCCTCAGAGAATACGGTTTGAGCTTCTGCTGCGTGGATGAGCCGGATCTTAGGACTCTGTTTCCCAGAATGGCCAGGGTGACGGCTAATCCCGGATACGTCCGGTTCCATGGCAGAAACGCCGAAAAATGGTTTCGGCACACAGAAGCCTGGGAAAGGTACGATTACCTTTACAATGATGACGAGCTGCGTTCTTGGATTCCCGCCATCGGTCGAATGTCCAGGACCACAGAAGACACGTATGTCGTGTTCAACAATTGCCACAGGGGTCAGGCAGCCCGAAACGCTTTGCGCATGCAAGAGCTGCTTCTACAAGATCCTAATGAGCAGCAAGAAATAGAATCCGGTCACCGCTCCTAGACTTGCGTAAACAGGCCAATTCAGTTTGTACACCCTAAACATGTCCACATCAAAATACTGGCAAGTCAGGATTTGGCACAGGTGAAGCGGCGAAACGAAATAGGATACGAAGCTGGCCGAGTACATGAGGCAAACCATTGCCATTTGTGATGCCTCGGTGAGGGCATGGGGGAGCAAAATTGGAAACAAAACACCGATGGTAGACAGATGTGAGGCGCTTCCGTAACCGAAAACAAGAGGGAGCGCTAGCGCCATCAAAGCGGGCGAGATTCCCCGGGCCGTTCCTTTAGCGACGAGATCCGGGAAAACGGGGGAAATGGCCACAAACTCCTTGAATACCATGATAAAGAACATGGCAAGCACCTGTTCCAGATTGGCTCCGCGGTAAAGCGTTTCAACCCGGGGCAGGGGTTTTCCCTCGAAAAGTCCTAGCACGGCCGCAAGGCCCGTCCCGGCAAGAAGGGCTATCCACAGGGGCCATTTCAACGCAAGTCCCAGGAGAAGCGCCAAAAGCAGGGGGCCGCCGTATTTTAGGAACAAGGAAAGGCCTTGAAACCGGCCGCCTGCCCCACAGGGTTCGTCACCTTGGTTGTCCAATCTTTCACTTTCCAATGCTGAGGCCGCCTCGCGCCTGAACCGGAGGGCCGGGTGTCTCGGTTTTCTCAAAAACACTATGTAGCCCGCGCCCCACATCGTCACGGACATAGGCCACATATTGGCTATCAAAGCCGGTATGGAAAATCCTGTGATTTTGGAAGTCAGTATGAGACTTGTGGAAAACGGAAACAAAAAGAACATCCCGTGACGAAAAACCAAGTTGGCGGAGGCTTTCACATCGGGTTCCAAATCCAAAGAATCTCCAAGCCGATCGACTAAAGGTGCGGACAGGGCCGCCCCGCCGTGCACTGGCATGGTACCGATTAGGGCCGGGACAGCCATTATGGCAGCCTTAACATTTCCCAAAAAGCCCGATAGCCCCGCAACTGCCTTTTCCAGATACCCCAATTCCTTCATAGTCGTAGAAAACAGACCAATTGAAAGCACTGCGAGGACCAGTTCCAGGGTGGTAACATCGGCACAGGCTTTCCAGATAACCGTGAAAGCATCTTTGACATTCAGTCCCGACGTAACGACCATAATGACGGTGGCCACAAGCATGACACCGGAAAGCTTAACCCTTTTCATCGAAAGGACCATGATTGCGGCGAAAGCCACCAAGACTCCCACAGGCTGCATCTTCGTCACCCCATGTCTGCGTGCTGCAGCAATTTGAAGCCATTTCCCGAAAGGACCGGAACTGAGGTTTCTGAGTCCAAGTTGGCGCAAAACTGCAAGTCATCGGGAAATCCTATATCTTTTAGGTATTGTCCGTGAACGGAGTCTTCAAATACTTGCAGGATGTCGTTTTTGTAAGGCTGGAAACATTGAACCGCTTCCAAAGCCGATGCATGCAAGTGCAGACCGGATAGTCCCAGTTGGTAGGAAAGGGCTCCGGCGCAGGCAAAATCCTCGAAGGAGTATCCGCCGTCGCTTCCTGAACACACTACGCAAACGTCTTTTTTGTGAGGGCAGGCGGCGTCAAGGACGGCTCTTGTTACTGCGGAAACGTTCAGAAACGAGCACAAAAACACGGGGCAGGCTCCACGGGAGGCGGCGCCCAGGATAGCCCTGGTACCGTTGGTGGTGGTGATGATGAGCGTCTTGCCGCCCACTCTGTTTTTCGTGTATTCTCTTGGGGAGTTGCCAAGTTCAAAGCCCGGGATTTTCACTCCTTCTTGTTCTCCACAAAGAAGGGCCTCGGGGTTTCGTTCCTTGGTCATAAGGGCCTCCCGGCGGTTCATCGCGGGAATGACCCGCTTGCAGCCGGAGGAAAAGGCGTGCACAATCGAGGAGGTAGCCCTGAGAACGTCTATGACTGCGGCCGTGCTGTTGCGCATGTCAAATGCGGAAATCATGTTTGGGGTACGAAGCACGGTTACTGTGGACATGAAGCGACACCTCCGGAATGTAGACATTATAGCACTGTTTGTTGTCCCAAAAGCCTGAAGAGCCCGTACTCTTTTGCAGGGAGATGGAGTTTTGTCTGATTACGACCGGTTTGGCGGGATGTTTGTTCCCAACTTTGTCGCTTTCGATTTGGAGACCACGGGGCTTTCACCCGAACAGGATGAAGTCTTGGAGATAGCCTTGGTGAAATTCGTAAACGGGGAGGCGGTCGACCGGTGGTCAACCCTTTTGAAACCGGCAAGATCTGTGCCTTTGAAAACCCTGCGCCTGACCGGGATCCGCCGGGAAGAGATCGAGGAAAGCCAGGCATTTTCTCAGGAAATCGCCGACACTATTCAAAGGTTTCGAGGTCATTTGCCGTTGGTGGGGCATAATTCTTCTTTCGACACGGCTTTTCTGACCCGCCTGATTCCCGATTTTCCCGGGGTGGGCGTATATGACACGCTTGAACTGGCCCGAATCGTGTTTCCAGGGTTTAGGTCCTACAAGTTGTCGGATCTGGCGCAATCTTTGGGCGTACCGGTGACCAATGCTCACAGGGCCTACGACGACGCCTATGTGTCGGGCAACATTTTCCAGTTAATACAAGAGGCCGCCCATGGCATTCGGTCCGAAACCAAAAGACGTATCCGGTCCTTGATGGGCCCGGTCTGGGAGGCGGACAGGCTTTTCGGCGCGAAGGCCGGTTCGGCGGCCAGGCATCTCCTGGTTCAGCCGGGTTTGTTCGACGACGGTGCCTCGGAGGGTGTGGGTGGGAAGCAGCCTTTGGACCATCCCGGGGTGGCAGGTGAAGCAGATTTCCCTGCCAGTGATCTTCAGGGAGGGTTCGAGGAGACTCAACCGCCATACGACCGGATCTCTCGTGAAGTATTCGGTCTCTTGGAGGCTCCCGGTAGCGAGCATTTTGTGGCCGACGTTGCCGGCAGCCTCGATGCGGCCAAAGCCGTTGCCCTGGGCGCCCTGGCATACGGAGAGGCCCGTGATGCCCGGCTTCTTTTGGTGGGATTTCCTGATCTCTGTCTTCCAACTAACCTGGGCGCTGCGGCAATTCCCGGCGATTACCTTTGTCTTGCCAAATTTGAAGAAGCAATGAGACTGGCGGACTTGGGCGCTTACCGGGGGCTGGACGTTACGGACCGGCGTTTTTTGGCTTCTGTTTGCACGTGGGCAGATGAGACGGACACTGGTTCTTTTGAAGACATTCAAATGGCCGGATCTTGGCACATAGCCCGTGAGTTAGCGTGCCCTGACGATATTTCCTGCAGACAGTCCTGTCCTTTTGCATCAAAATGTTTTGCTGTTTTAGCAGAAAACCGAGAACCGCCTGTCTCTTGCGCAAAACACAATAAGATTCGGGATGTTACGGGGAAGTGGGACAGAGTGGTAGTGTGGGATTTTCACCGGCTTGCGGGCGCCTGGGCCGCAGGTGAAAGCAAAGTGGTTTTAGGCCAGGTCAAGGCGACCTTGGAGTCCACTGGTATGTTGGACAAATGTCCTTCGCTTCTGACGCTCATTGACGAATCGTCGGCCGTCATGGGAAGGTCAGGCACTGTCATCGGTCCAAATATCGAGAAGTTGGCGCGTTGTGCGGCTCGAGAAATATCCCAAGCGGTTCGCGCGGCGAAACACGAGGCGTTATCGGCCTACGGTCGGGGCGGGTTCAGTTCGTTTTTGCCCGATTCGACGCTTTTTCTCCCCGGATTCCGTTGGTTGGAGGACGCGGCTTCATTTTTGGAAAACGTGTCGCAGCATGTCGAAGAGACAGCTGTGGTGGCTGAGCCCGGATTCGGGAAGGGCGCAAAAGGCCCCGTTTTGTCTAGAAAAGCAGTCTGGTCCGGAGCAGCGGCCCTGTCCCACATTTCCAGAAACCTAGGACGTCCCGCCATGATGTCGCCTTTGGCCAAGATGATTTTGCGTTCAAAAGGTTTGAGCACTGCTTTTGGAATAGACCGTGAGACCCGGTTCGTCGATTGCAGGCAGGATTCTGGGGGAGAGACTGACAACGCTCTGGTGGTCACTGCCCACGAATCTGCTCTGCCGGGCCCAAGGGACTATGGCGCTTATGTGTCACGGCTGGTGCAAAACATCGCCTTTTCCCAGAAAACAGGTACCCAGGTGTTGTTTCCCTCTAGGGCGCTTTTGCGGGAAGTGTATTTTTCCTGTGCTGGCAACCTCGAAGAAAACGATATAGCCGTTTACGGGGTGGGCATCGACGGGGGGAAAAATGCGCTTGCGCACCTTTTGGATGACGATGCCATCGTGTTTACAACTGCTGGTCTGCCGCATCCGGAAGACCCGGTTCCAACGGTGCTCGTGGTGACAAAAGTGCCCTTCGCCCCGCCGAACCCGGTCGACGAACTGAGGAGGAAAGACGTGGAAAGATTGGGTGCCGACCCCTTTGTGGGAGTGAGCGTGCACCAAACCGCTCTCGCAATAAGGGCCCATATACAAAGGCAAACAGACTCGGGAAAGAACTGCGCCGTCTTGTTTCTGGACCCAAAGCTGGTTCCGGGGAGGTCAAAATGGGCTTCCTATTTCATGGAGGCCTTTTCGGACCTGCCAAAACTATCTTGCCCTGTCGACCGGGCTTTGCCGAGGATTGCCCGGTGGCTTTCAGGGCAGAACACCGGAAGAAGTGGAGAAGGGGGCACGACCTTTTGCTTCTGTTGTTGACCAACGACGACGGCGTCAACGCCGACGGGCTGTGGGCGCTCATTAAGGAGGCGCGTAAAGCAGAGGGGGTAGAGATCGTGGCAGTTGCCCCTGACAGAGAGCGAAGCGCCTCGGCCCACGCCATAAGTATCCATCACCCCATTGAAGTGTGCAGGGTGCCTTTCAAAGATGAGCGGATCAGGGTATATTCAGCCGGCGGCACGCCGGCTGATTGCGTGAAACTTGCAGTGGAAGGGATACTCCCCAAACGGCCCGATTTTCTCATATCGGGCATCAACAGAGGGCCTAACCTGGGGACTGACGTGTTTTACTCGGGAACAGTGTCGGCGGCCCTGGAAGGCACCTTGTTAGGGGTCAAATCCATGGCAGTGTCTCTTACGGGTTTCGAGAACCTGCAATATGAGGCTGCTGCGGAGTTTGCCGTATCCAAAGCGCTTTTGGCGGCGGGCGATCCGCAATGGCCGCCTTTGGTCAACGTCAATGTCCCGGCCATTCCAAAAGACGATCTGGCAGGCACGGCCGTCACCGAGCTGGGAATCCGGATATACAGGGACGTTTTTCAAAAGCGGGTAGATCCAAAAGGGCGAACCTGGTATTGGCTTGGGGGAACAGCCCAACACCGAGACGATCCCCGGGGGTGTGACGCTTGGGCCATCCAGCACAACCTCATCTCCGTAACTCCGCTTTCGGTGAACCTGACGGATGCAGCGTCCATTGATCTTCTAACCAGGAAATTCCGCTCTCCACCGTTTCTGAATACCTGACTCCCTTCCTTAATATAGAGGACTAGGGGGTGAGGTATGAGTGGCTTACAAGCGTCCCGGAAGGTTTGACCGGAAGGGCTGGGCCGCCAAAACTGACGCAGATGAAGGTTTTTCCCCGAAAGCAGCCGGAGGAGGAGTATTACGAGCCATAGCCATGGCGGTTGTCCTGGCGTTGTGTGCCGCCGCCACGGTGTATTTCACCGGTTTAGATGAAAGGGTGTTGTCCTGGGTCGTTAATTTTGGCAGCTTTGTAGTGCTTGGACTGGCTGCCTTTATCACGGCCAGAAAACAGGCTTCTCACGGCCTGTTTTACGGGGCGTGCATCGGTGTCGGTTACGCCGTGTTGACTTTGTTGCTGGGTACCTTGTTGTTTCCGCCTTTTGTCGGGTTCAGTCCATTTCTAAAAAGACTGGGATTTTCGGCAATAGCGGGGGTGTCAGGGGGAATTTTGGGCGTCAATTCTTAGTGGTTAACCTTCACTAAAAAGGTATAACCTCCCTAGGCGCGGGAATGATAGTCTGAAAAGCGCCGGGAGGCTTTGTCTATTGGACGGGAAACAGGTTTTACCTGTAAAGCAATTGTTTGTCCTGGCCATTATCATGCTGTCTGCGACACTGCTTGTGGCGGTGATGCTCGCGGTGGGGCCCGTGTTGGCCGGAGAAAACCAAAAGCTAAAGGAGCTTCTGACCTGCAGCGGCACGTTGAAGCAAGGAGATAAGGGTCTCTTGGTGGAAGGCTTGCAAGCAGCCCTCTCGGGCCTTGGATATTATGAAGGGGCAGTGGACGGGATTTTCGGGCCTCTTACAAAAACGTCTGTAACCAAGTTTCAAAAAGAAGCAGGGCTGCAGGCGGACGGTCTGGCGGGGCCCAAGACCATTGGGGCGCTCACCGCCATGTATCAGAGAAAGTTTCCCCCGGAAACACACACGGTAAAACCGGGAGAAACTTTGTCGCTACTGTCAGACCGTTACGGAGTGTCTGTGGCAGATATTAAAAGGGCCAACGGGCTGGCCGACGAAAACCGGATTTTCGCCGGACAATCTCTTTCAATAGCACCGGTGGTACTGGAGCCGGAACCGCCCAAGGAGCCTACCCATCCAGAGCCCGTTGAACCCAGCGTGCCTGCCTTTCCATCCCCCACAAAAGGGATATGCCTCACCTTTGACGATGGACCGGATCTGTTGACCACCGGGCCGATATTGTCCACTCTAGGGAAATACGGGGTTAAAGCCACTTTCTTTGTGATTGGCAACAAAGCCGAAAAACATCCCGAGCTTCTCAAGGAAATATCCGATAAAGGCCACACCCTAGGAATTCACGGTTACGAACATAAACCCTTGGCAGGTTTGCCGGCTCAGGAGGTAAGCAAAGATCTCAGGCTGGCCCAAGAAATTGTCTGGGACATAACGGGGCAAAAACCCTATCTTTACAGGCCGCCTGCTGGGTTGCTGGATCACACTCAAATCACAGAAGCTGCCCGCCTTGGATTGGGGGTCATGATGTGGACGAACATTGGGGGGGCCGACCTGGGAGCGGCTGATTCAGAAGAAGTGACGGAAAGGGTGGTGAATTCCGCCACCGACGGCGGCATCATACTGCTTCACGAAGGTCTGCCTTGTACGGTTGAGGCGCTGCCCGACCTCATAGAGAGCCTGGCGCGCCTCGGTTTTGGATTCAGAAATCCCCCCGTCACAGCGCACTAAGCGCGTCTACTGGACCTGCCCCGGGGCTACCACGTCTTTTACTACTTGCTGCGTACCCTTCACCAGTTGACTCATGTCCGTCATGGCCATGCTTTGGAACATGGCGTTTTGGGCATCAGACAACGCCGATACCGCTTTTTGGAGCGACATGGCTATCTGCCGGTCTGCTTTGGCTTGCTGTGACGACAGTTGATTCCCCAGCTGAGTTACCAGCTCCCCTACCTGTTGGGAGTTGGCCCTCAGCGCTTCATCGCCTTGAGTCACAACTGAAGCTATCTGTTGTGCCAGAGCAAACAGGGTGTCAATTGACTGAGAATCCGCAACGTGAGTGGACGCCTTGGACAGGCAGTTTTGCAGGTTTTCCTCTGTGCACATTTGCTGGTCGCGAATCTGGTTTTGGACTTGACTTAAAGAATCCTCTACTTTCTCCGCAGGAGTAGTCGGAACGCCCGCCCCGGGAGGCTTAAAGGACCGTCTCAGTTCGTCGGCTACGTGAGATGCGGGATTTTGGCCGGAATCCAAAGCTCCAATGGCGTAGTCTTCTTTTTTGGGCATGGATGATTCTGTCCCCTTTCCTTTGAATTCTCACCTAGTTTCTTCTCAACGGACTCTTCTTATTGAAACCTGGGAAACTTAAAGGCGTATATAAGGGTTGAGCAGACAAGATCGTGAAGTGAAAGGAGATGGGCCGATGTCCAGCAGGGAGCCTGACGCAAAGACGAGGGATATATGGGCAAAACTTGGGAAGACTATCAGGTCCGGTGCCGAAACCATAGTCCAGGAGACTAAAGGACTCACCAGGATCGGCCGGCTGAAGCTCGAACTCATGTCCCTGGAAAACGAACGGGGTCGCAAATTCGAGGAGATCGGAAGGGCAGCACATACTTTGCATAAGACCGGAACCATGTCGATGCCGGAAGATCTCCACGGGCTGTTGGAGTCTGTGGACGATATCGAGAGCAGCATCGAAGCCAAAAACGAGGAGATTGACAGAGTCCGACATGAAAACCAGACGGCCCGCGAGGCTTCCCAGGAGTCCGCCGCTGAAGAATCCGGCGAGGAACAGCCCCCCCTGGAAAGCGAAGGGCCTCATCTCTATTGCCGCCAATGCGGGCGGCGGTTGGCGGAGGGTGATGTTTTCTGTTCCCGGTGCGGCACGCAGGTATAAACAGGGTTAACGGTGGCGGGCCCGCAGGGCCCGTTTCACTTTTCCTGTGGCAGAGACCGAGGCGCCAAAAGGTTTATCGCATCCCTTTGTGGAAGTCCCGGTAGGAATAGGACCATAGGGAAGGGAGGAGACTTTTTGTCATGTCGGCTGAACTTTTAGACGGTAAGAAAATTGCTTCCTCAGTAAGGCGGGAAGTCAGGGCCCAAGTGGCCGCTGTTAAAGAAAGTGGCGTTTTGCCCAAAATGGCTGTTGTGTTGGTAGGGGACGATTCGGCCTCGGTGAGTTACGCGGGTTCAAAAGAAAAGGCCTGCAAAGCCTCGGGGATAGAATTCGAGCTTTTCAAGTTCCCGGAAGATGCGGGGCAGGACGAAGTGCTGGAAACGTTGGCCCGGCTTTCTCGGGACCCTTCTTGTCACGGTATTATGGTTGAATTACCTTTGCCGCGCCATATGAACAAAGAAACGGTAATGATGGCTATAGACCCTGACAAGGACATAGACGGCATAAACCCCATTAACCGGGGACGCATGTTTACCGTCAGGGAAGGGTTGTTTCCGGTCACGCCCCAAAGCTGCATCGAGATAATGAAGCGCCACGGGATTCAACTTGAAGGAAAGAACGTGTGTCTCATCGGCAGGGGGGACACTGTCGGCAAGCCCCTCATATTCCTGCTGCTGAACGAAAACGCCACGGTAACGGTATGTCACACCAGGACCAGAGATCTTGCGGCACACACCCTTAAAGCGGACATCATCGTGGTTGCAGCGGGCAAGGCCGGGCTTCTAACGAAGGGAATGGTTAGCCCGGGTGCAGTGGTGGTAGACGCCGGGATCAACTACCTGGACGGCAAAATGGTGGGGGACGCTGACTTCGAAGGAGTATCTCAGGTGGCAGCCGCCATTACACCGGTACCGGGCGGCGTGGGCAGCCTCACAACCGCTCTTATACAGAGGAATTTGATGACAGCCGTGAAAATGGCCATAGACACCAAGTGAAGAAGGAGAGACTTCCATGAACGAACTTTTTGACAAAAGTCTAAGAGATGTGCTCAAAGCATCGGCGTCAAAGCAGCCCGTGCCCGGTGGAGGAAGCGTGGCCGCAATCTCTTTGGCTTTTGCGGCATCCATGGCGGCTATGGTCGCAAACCTCACCTTGGGCAAAAAGAAATACAGGGATGTAGAAAGCCAAATGACCGCTTTGCGGGATCGGGCCGTATGCCTTATGAACAAGGCGGAAGAGCTGGTCCTTGCGGATATGAATCGGTTTCAGAGGCTTATGGAACGGTACAGGATGCCCGCTGAGACTGAAGAAGAGAAGGCGAAGAAAGGGTCCCTCATCCAGGAGGCTTTGAAGGGAGCTACGGAGACGCCTCTGGACATCGCCGGGGCTTGCCTTGAAGTGCTGGAAATAGTCCGTGAGATGGCCCCTATCGGCAACAAGATGGCCATAAGCGATGCGGGAGTGGCGGCATACCTGGCGGATGCAAGCCTGGGGGCCGCTCTATTGAACGTCGACATAAATGTCCCCCAAATTACGGACCGTGCTTTTGCCGAGAAGGCCTTGGGCGAAAAAGAGCGCCTTATTCGGGAGGCGGGGGATCTCAAGTCGCAATCGTTGGCGACTGTCTCGTCACGGTTGGGGTCATGAATGTAGCGTAGATTGTCTGGCCTTCTTAATTTACCTGCTCAAGACGCGCCGGTTACCCCCTTGGCCACCCGAAATCTTAAGGTTGGTCTCAGGGAACCGGCGCCGGTTTTCAGATGCTTTTTATCACCAATCGCACCTTACCCCGACCAATTCATCTTCACATAATATGCATCTCGTCTGTCTCCAGTCGTGACTTGCCCCAAAAGAAGGAAGTAGGAGGGCCCCGACGAAAAGCGTATGTAAACGGTTTCAAAAATAAGCACTTGCCTGAAAACGTTTACATGGGAGGCAAAAAGATGAGGGGCAGCGTTACCATTCGGGATGTAGCCCGGGAAGCCGGTGTTTCCATTGCCACGGTATCACGGGTTGTAAACGGTTCCGCCAACGTCAAGGAGGAGACCAGGAAGAAAGTGGAGGCGGCCATAAAGGTTCTCGGATACGCTCCCAACGTTGCTGCCCAGATGCTTTCAAGCTCCGAGTCCGTTGCGCCCGACGATAGGGTGAGGGGGTTGTCTGGCAGGAACGGCGTCGTTGTCTTTGGTAATTTGATGGTTGAGTTGGTCTTTGACTGTTTGACCCTTCCAAAGGCCGGTGTGCCCGGAGAAGGCACGGGGCTTAGGGTGTACCCCGGGGGGCGGGGGGCGAACCAGGCCGTGGCGTGTGCCAGAGCGGGAGTGCGTTCCGTCATGATTGGCAGAGTGGGCGACGACCCTTTTCTGCCCCTTTTTGAAAAGAGTTTCTTGGAGTCGGGGGTGAGGGGAGATTTTGTGGCTGTGACGCCGGGTACGGCTTCGGGCTATAGCCTTGTGCTCCGTTCCGAAGCCGGTGGAACCTACACGGTAGGATCACGGGGTGCAGGCAACATGTGCTCAGTTCAGGATGTAAAAGCGGCGCGTTCTGCTATGAAAGAAGCCAAGCTGCTCTTGCTCCAGATGGAAGTGCCTGCGGAGACGATTACGTTTGCCGCGTTGCAGGCCAAGGAGACCGGCCTTATCGTCCTTCTTGACCCTACTGCTCCCGGACTCGTCAGTGAAGAACTGTGCCGGTGCCTGGACGTCATTATGCCCGACCAACGTGAAGCAGAGGTTCTTACAGGCCGCAAGATCGTGGATGTTCGCGGCGCGAGGCAGGCGATTCCTCTTTTGTTGGCAAAAGGAGCAAAGAGCGCGGTGATTAAGATGGGGCCAAAGGGGGTTGTGTACGGGTCGGCAGCTTCTTCGGGGTACGTTCCCGGGCATGCCGTTTCTGCGGTGGACGTGAGCGCCTCCGGTGACGCTTTTGCCGGCGCTTTGGCAGCCGCGCTCTGTGAGGGGAAGGGACTTTCCGAGGCTTGCCGTCTGGCCAATGTTGCCGGTGCTATTTCGGTAACGCGCACCGGAAGTCAGCGATCCATGCCTTGGCGGCACGAAATATACGAAATGCTATCTTCTGCCACGTACCGCCGTACCTAGAGATGTCGCCGTCTCTTGAACGGCCCTTATTTTGGCAACGCGATCCCCCAAACCGTTCCCTTTGAATCGCTTTGAACCACCAGATCGTCGGTCAAAAGCGGTCCCTGCATCAAGAAAGTATCACGGATTTTGATGTCTGTGCTATTTTCGGAGGTGATGATTCTGAGCACACCCCTGGAACCGCCGGTTGCCCATAGCCCACGTCCCCAAGCAAAAGTAGGGAAGAGCGAGCTGTGGCCTTCAAGTTTGGATACTACTTTGCCATCCCTTTGGGACAGGATCAGCACGTTGCCCGCCCCGTCAAGCACTGCCAGGCGCAAGGCCGCGGTCCCTGTGGGCCAGGGGGGAGGCGGCGCGGCAGTCCCAAAAAGGTTTGCCGCCGAGCTATACTTCCAAATTTCGTCTCCCGTTGCAGCGCACAAAGCGTGCAAATAACTGGCCCCCGGAACCCCGTCGTACAAGGTTGTGGCAAACACTTTACCTGAAGAAAAGGTTGGGGACAGACTGGGAGAGTAGTATATTTGGCGACCGAGAGTTTTCTGCCAAACCTGGGTACCGTCTCTTGAATCGACGGCATAAAGACACCCGTCCCAGGCCCCGAAATAGACTTTGTCTTCTCCTGTGGCCGGGGTGGACGTGAGAGCCCCGCCGGCCTGAAATTTCCACAGAGTCATCCCGGTGAACATGTTCACTGAATACAGAGTTCCCGAGGATGACCCTAAAATGACGGATTTCCCCCGGGAAGTGTCAGCAAGCAGCGGCGGCGCAGGAAAACCTGCTTTGTCTGGGGAAGTACGCCAAATGAGAGTGCCGTCTTGAGCATTCAGGCAAAAAAGGTGCCCTTCGGCGGTGCCAAAGAAGAGCCTGCCGTCTTGCACTGCCCCGCCTCCCCAGGCCGAGCCCGCCCGGTGTTCCCACAAGATGGCGCCATCTTTCAGCCGAATTTTTCTGATCATACCGTCGCGGGTGCCCAAAATCGCAGTGGTGGGGCTATCTTCCAAAATATTGCCTACGCACGCGCTGCCCAAGTCCAGTCGCCAGGCGAGAAACCCATCAACCTCTTTGTCCCACTCAACGTATGCGTAGTGGGGACCTTCCTGGGTCGTGGCTTTGATCCTGATGGTGTGTTTCCCTTTGGGTTGGGACGATACGTTACAGGAAAACTGATGGGCTCCCGGAGACAGATACCCAAGGCTGTTGTGCCCGCCCCTGTCTATCTGATATGAAACTGTCGCGTTTTCGCTGAGATGAAAACTTCCTGTGAGGGCGTCACTCCTCAGTTCGCAAACAAAATCCGAGATGGGGGAGGGTTTTGGAACCCCCGAAACGTTCAAGCGATGCTGGCGGCTTCTTTCGGAGGTTCCCGCTTCGGTTACCGAGTGAATTGACATTTCAGTGCCGTCGATATCTATGATCCCGTAAGAGCGGTCCATAAGAGCGCCCACCATCTCGAAATCCCGCCCTTGGGCTTTCCAGGAGATGAACGAATGGCCGTGGCCCGAAAACACGACTCTTACCGGGTAACGGTCCAGAAGATCCAGGAATACGTCGTCGGAATCTTGAAAAAGCACGGGTTCGTAACAAAAAGGATGATGGCCGAAGATGGCAACGGGTTTTTGGCCGGGTTGTGCAGCCAAGTCTTCTTCCAGCCAAGCCACAACGGCGGGGTCCAAGGTGCCTACGGTCTGTCCCGGAGACGTTGTATCCAACACAACGAAGTGCCATAGCCCGTAGTCAAAGGAATAATTTTTGGGTCCAAAATGTTGGGCAAAGACAGTTCCCTGGCGGTCTTGCCACCTGGATTCGTGATTACCCATGGTAGGAAACACCGGGAAAGGCAAAGGCGCTATGTATTGTTCAAAAAGGTCGTATTCGTCCCGGGAACCGGTTTCAGTGATATCTCCCATATGGATCATGAAAGCTGCATCTTGGCAGTTTTCACCTATGTCTGCCATAGCTTTCGCGGTTCCTGTCGTGCCTTGATAAGCCCCTAAGTGGCTATCGGTTGCCAGGATGAACGTAAACCTTGATTGCTCGATGCCGCCGGGTATGTATCCCAAAGACTTCATATCTCCCGTCTCTTGTGCCGACGCGACGGGAAAAGGAAACCCGGTAACCGCGATAACCAAGGTCAAGACGACGGCAAAAGCAGTTTCGGCCAACCTCTTTGTGAGAGGGAGATGGGTTCGGGGGGGAATGCGGCGCATTGTGCAGACCTCCGGTTTCGGTAACAAAGATTTTGGGGAAAACGCCCAATAGTTATGACGACCGAAATGCCGGCGGGTTCCGCTAAAGCACCGCCCGCCGGCTTGAGGGACTTTTAAAAAAGCTGGTCGGCGACCCGGGGAACGGCTTCGTAGCCTGTCCTGCGTGCCTGTCCTCTCACAAGATCGAAAAAAGTCTGCCTTTCCACGGCGACTATGGGATGGCCGTTTTCCACGTGTATTACAGCGGGTCTCAAGGCTCCATTATAATTGGAAAACATGGAATACTGGTAGGCCCCGCCGGAGAGCATCACAAGAATATCCCCCCTGCGAAGCTCCGGTAGCATGACCTTTTGGATCAAAGTATCGCCTTCTTCGCAATGCTTCCCCACGATCCGGTAAGGTCTGGTTTTTGTCGGCAGGGCTTCGGAGGCTAACAGAACTTTGTAATCGGCCCCGTACAACATGGGCCTGGGGTTGTCGGACATGCCCCCATCGACGGCGGCTACCAAGGTGCCGTCTGGAAGCTCCTTGATAGTTCCAACCGTATAAAGCGTTACTCCGGCTTGGGCCACGATTGATCTGCCCGGTTCCAAAACGATTGACGGCGGGTTCAACCCTTCGGCCAGGGCAGCCCGTTTCACTTCCCGGGCGATGGAACCAACATAGTCGTCCACATCCAGTTCTTTTTCGTCCAGATAAGCGACGCCAAGACCTCCGCCTAAGTTAAGTTCCCGGATATCCCGCCCCCCGCGTCTTTTGAGGTTTCCCGCAAACTCGAGCATGGCTTCGGCTGCCATTTGAAAGGGTTCGGTTTGGAATATCTGAGAACCGATGTGACAATGGAAACCCACAAGGTTGAGGCTGGGCGCCGCACCGGCATCCAAGGCCGCCAGAAGCGCGCCATCCCCGTGCATGGAAATACCGAATTTGGAATCCACCTCTCCTGTGGCCAAATACCTGTGGGTGTCCGCATCTATTCCGGGAGTTAACCGCAAGAGGACGGGCTGCGTTCGTGACCGCTCCCTTGCTATCGCTTTAACCCTTTCCAATTCGCACAGGCTGTCAACGACGATCCGACCGACGCCCATGGAAACGGCCATGTCTATTTCGTCGTCAGTTTTGTTGTTCCCGTGGAAGATAACGTGCCCGGCAGGAATTCCACCTTGCACGGCGACGTACAGTTCGCCCCCGGAAGCGGCGTCTATCCACAGCCCTTCCTTGTGGGCAAGGTGGGCCATACGAAGGGTCAAATAGGCTTTGCTGGCGTACGCCACTTTCCCGCCCGGGGCATGTTTTCTCATCGCGGCAGTATATTCCCGCATTTTTGACACAATGGCGTTTTCCGAGTATACGTACAAAGGAGTGCCGTATCTTTTTGCCAGGTTTTCTGCATCCAAACTCCCGACGGTTACGCGATTTGTTTCGTTGACCTCAATATAGGGGTGGATAATCATAAGGTGTTTTCCCTTTCTGGTGGCCGAATTGTAGTTTGTATGAATATAGGGTAAAAACTCGGCACGGTCAACCTTGGTGTTACCGGTCTTTTGGTAACGTCACCATAAGCGTTGCTTGTCCTCCGTCAATCTGACCATGGACGGTGTGTGTCCAAAGCAATGTGTATTCTGAGCCCACCAAGCGCCTGGAAGGTTAGTGAGCATTGACACTTTCGGGAGTCCTTTGCGGAACTTGGCGTAAAGATTCTCGTCTTAGTGTGGCAGGAGGGATCAAATATGAAATTTAGGCGGGGATTGACATCGCTTCTGGCGTTCATTCTCATTGCATTGGCGTTACCTGCGTGCAAGTCTAAGGACTTGGTCTCTTTGGCAGGAATCGACGCTTCCGATTTGTATTTGGCTGACAAGTACGGAAACAAAGTAAGAATCTCAGACGGTGTGGATTTTCTCAAGGCTTTAGAAGCCGCCAAACGCCTGGACGATCCGGATGTGGCCAAAAGCGAGACAGAAGCGGACTACGTTTTCATATCCCAAGACCAAAAAGTCTATTACGAGACGGAAGGCAAACACCTGATTTTCGTTGACAAGAATCAAAAGAAGACAGTTTACTCGGGTGATTTGGGAACCCTGATAGCCAAAGTGCCGGGGCTCCCGCCGCTGGTAAAAGTCCGGCCAATTGATGGTTTGGAAGGGAAGTCCTGGACCACCGAACTGTCAAGAGCAAAAGAACCGGCGGCAATGCTGTTTCAGTCGGGAACATCCTGCGGTCTGCTGGTGTCCGCCGGGGAACGACCCTCAGGCGGTTACACGATGGATCTGGAAAAAGTGTCGTTGGACCCAAGCGGGCTTACCGTAATTAAGATCCGGTTGACTGCCCCCCTTGGCCCTGCCACGGTTGGTGTCGATCATCCCAAACTGGAACTTTGGGTGGACGGAAATCCGGAGATCGCCGTGCAGATGGTCGCCGCCACCAAAGATGGAGAGAAAGTGGAGCACGTCAGCCTTGGCAGGGTAGTCCCTGAACAGAACGTCATTGCCGTCAGGCCCGAGCGGGGTTCTTTGGTTACGGAAGTTGTTAAAATGGCAGGCTTCGCCCGCTCGACCGTAGACTCTTTTGTGGTTGAAGTGGAGGACGGCCACTACGTTTTGGGCAAGAAAACGGTGAGAATTACGGAAAACGAATCCGACTGGCGATATTTTGAATTCACCATGGATCTGCAGCCTGCATCAAGCCCAAATGGCATGGTAATCTTCAGCCGGCCCGGCGGGGCGGGGCTCACCGAGCTTCTTATCCCCGTATCTTTTGGGGGAAAATAGTAGACACACGGTCAGTGTCTTGGAGGGGCCTGGGGTGTTTTCGGTTCTGCCAGCCTTCTGATCATGTACAAAACGAGGCACACCAGGAATAGCGAGCCGGCCCAACCCACCAGGGGATAGACGATCTTGACCAAGTTGGAAAAACCGGCAGAAGCGGCCCAGATGCTTACTAAAGAAAACAGCACCGTCACAAAGACGAATCCCGGAGTCCCCGGGGCAGCCAACCTGGCGCTGAACCCGTACAGGTTGGCTGCGGCAGTTGTGTACACCTCCACCATAAAAACGATCGTGTAAAACCTGCCGCCCAGAGCATGAACGTTTGAAGCTAGCCTGGCCAAAGGCACCTCGTAGAACAGAACTTCGGGGAAAGAAGATGTTATGGCCAGGCTGACGAAAAGCAGGCTCATCCCAAGACCCAGGGCACCCAAAACGGCTGCAAGAAATACTTCTTTGCTGTCTTTCAACGTGGTGCCGAGCACTGCCAGTATCGGTGAGGACATGATGATGTTGTAGGAAACGTAAGTGAGTCCCGATAGCGGCCAGGCCCCGATCAAGGGTTCGAACCCCGCCGGGGGAAGCCTGAAAGATATCCCGGTTGTTTTGAGTACTGCCACGCTTACGGCTATAACTCCCGCTATAAGCAAAGGTACGAGGGCCGATACGGCAGCGACCAACCCCCGCAGGCCCAACAGCACGGTAACCAGGCTCAGGGCCGCCATGAAGATCGCCCCGACCAGCCAGGTTACCCCAAACTCCTGGTTGAGCGCCGAACCTGCACCTGCAAGCATCGCAGAAAAAGCGCCGAACAAAAAGAACGTGGTTATGAAGTCCAAGAAAGGAGACACGTACTTTCCGGATATTTCTTGCAGTACAGGAAGGTGAGATTTGGCCCCCAATCTTCTCCCGGCATCCATGACGGCGAACCCAAATACCCAAAATCCGATTATGGCCAAAAACGCGGCAGGTATTCCCCAGGGTCCCAGAAGCCCAAAGAACTGCAGCACTTCCTGGCCCGATGCGAAACCGGCACCCACAACGGTGCCGATGTAAGTTCCTGCTGCGGCCAAAACGCCCAACCTGAGTTTTCTTCGTTTCACGGAGATGCCTTCCCTTCTCGATAAATACAGTTTCCAAATGAAACATATTTATCTCGGAAAGGAGACAGAATCGATTTATCTGCCGGCGTCGGGCGTCTTACGGTTTCAGGCGGTCTGAGGGTAAAACCGGCCGGACCGGAGCGCCAGGCCAAGGTTTTTCGACGAGTTCACGGGGGTCTTAAATACGGTGAAGGCTTTTCCAACGTGTTTGGGTAGGTGAGCGTCGCTGCCCCCGGTGCCCGGAAGCCCCAGACTTTTGGCAAGGGCACCCAGAATCCTGCACACCGTGGGGTACAACTGTTTGCCATTGCAGACTTCCAAGGCGGCAACTCCTTTTATGTTTCGGATTTCGTCGCTTATGATGACTTCTGGTTCGCAGTCGTAAGGGTCTTTCATCACAAGAGTGCAAGGATGTGCCGGAACCACAACCCCGCCAAGCCCTTTAACTTTGCAAATCAGCTCGGGGAAATGAACAACCTTGTTCTTGCCCCAGTCGCCCCAATCTTCTTCGTCCACGCCGTAAACGAGCATGTGGCCTATGTCGGTGGCAAGCTCTACACCCCGCATTATGATGAGGCCGTGACAGTTTTTGATCCTGTCAAAAGGGGCGCTGGCAAAAAGGCTTTCGTGTTCCGTGATGCAGATGCCGTCTAAACCTTTTTCCAGAGCAGCTTCAACTATGTGTTCAGGCCGGGCGTCAGATTCTCCCGAAAACATAGAGTGGATATGCAAATCGACTTTGAACCCTCGTCTTTTGGCCATTTGGCTATCCTTTCAGCGTGTCTTCCTATCTCTTGGGAGTCAACCCCATGAAATTCTGGCGAGTGTGAACGTTTTCTCGCAAAAACGCTCCCCTTATTATATCAATGTCTTCCGAAATATGGGTGATGTTGTTCGACAAATACTCTGCGAAAAAGGCGGGGATTTTCACTTGGGATATATTTATGATGGTTCTGATCTCAAGGTCGGATATTGCGGCGAAGGTTTTTATAGCCCGTCTCAGTATCTGGCTCCTTCTTCTTCCGTAATCCATGAAGTAGCTGACAATGGTCGACACTCTGCCCAGGTTCCGGGCTTCCTCCAATTTCATCACAAATCTGTAGACGCTTTGGCAGCGGGGGTCCAGGCTTGCGCCGAAATCGAACCACACGGGAATACCGCTGAGGCGGCCCATGTTGCGCTCTCCGTCGTCCCAATTTCGGACAATCGTGTCCAGCACCACCTGGTAGCCTAGGGCCGTTTCCGGCTCTTGGTGGGGCATGTCCTCGGGGCGGTAATCGTCTACCGAGCGGGAAAAGTAAAAATCGGGGCCTACCGCTTCTGTCAGCAGAATCCGATCCCGCTCCGTAAGGTCCAAATCCTGGGCCAGTCTGACGGCCACCACGTTACAGCGCCCTGCGCCAAGCAGGCTCACTATCCTTTCCACCGGACCGTTGCTAAAAAACGTCTCGGGGATGCCCTTTCGTTTGTGAACCGGGACCTCTTCCCGGAACACCTGCAAAGAAGGGGCAAAATTCTCCTTGACGTAGTAAGTGGCGCTGTGAGCGACGTACTTGACGGCACCTTTGTTTATACAGATAATGCCCATAATACTGATTTTGTTCAACGAAAGTGCCCTGTCTTCCTGCCTTCTGCCCAGTTAGCGCCACAGGCTCCGGGAGTATAAAATGTTCACAGGTGCGAAAGGGGGGCCTCAGAATTGAACAGGTGCGACTTATGCCCTCGCTACTGCAAGGTGGACCGAACCCGGGGCGAGACGGGATTTTGCGGGGCCGGGACATTGCCTGAAATTAGCCATTTGGGCTTGCACCGGGGGGAAGAGCCGCCCATTTCCGGTTTTCGCGGTTCTGGGACGGTGTTCTTTACCCGGTGCAATCTCAGGTGCGTCTTCTGTCAGAATCACACGATCAGCCAAGGCTCAAAAGGCCGGGAAGTGACGCCCCGGGACCTTGCAGGAAAATTTCTGCACCTTCAGGAACGGGGAGCCCACAACATAAACCTTGTGTCTCCCACTCATTATTCCCGCCAAGTGGCGGAGGCCATCAGAGCTGCCAGGCAGAGGGGCCTCGGGATCCCCGTGGTGTACAATTCCAACGGCTACGACTCCAAAGAGGCTCTCCAACGTCTCGACGGGCTAGTTGACGTTTATTTACCCGATCTCAAATACTTCTCGGATAACCTCGCGGAAAAGTATTCTTCGGCTCCCCGGTATTTTGTCAACGCCAGCCGGTCTATAAAGGAAATGTCTCGTCAGGTTGGCGTGCCCAAGGTTGATGCAAACGGGATAATCCTGTCGGGCCTGGTTGTACGACATTTGGCCTTGCCCGGGTGTGTGGAGGACTCCTTGCGGATTTTGAGGTGGTTCGAATCATCGCTGCCTCCCGGGACCTGTTTAAGCCTCATGTCCCAATACTATCCTGCTCACAAAGCCCGGGAGTTCCCCCAGATCGCCCGGCGCCTTGCCCGGGAAGAATACGAACGGCTCTTGGATGAAGTGAGCCGGTTGGGAATCGAAAATGCTTACGTGCAACAGATATCTTCCGCCTCTTCAAAACTTACCCCCGACTTTTCCAAAGGGAACTCCCCCAAGAGTTAGCGGGAACCGCAACTTAAAAGACCGATTTATGCTATTATTTTAGTGTGTTTGTGCGGGCAAATCGATTCCGCAAGTAATCGGGGAGGGGATCTTCTGTGAGGGACTTAGCCAGACTCGGCCTGACGCTGATGCTCATATGCGTTGTCGCCGGCTTGGGGCTCTCGGTTGTTTACGACAAAACAAAACCCGTAATCGAACAACGGGCCGAGCAGGACTTCCTTGTGGCTATCCAAGATGCGATTCCGGGCGCCGATTCGCTTGAAGAAAAGGCCGAAGGAGACAAGACCTATTTCGTGGGTTACAAAGGCGGCAATGTCTTGGGAGCCGCTATGAAAGTTGAAGCGCGGGGGTATGGACAGACTCCGATGGAACTTATCGTGGGGGTAGATGCCGAAGGCACGATCACCAAGGTTATCGTGCTGTCCATGTCGGAAACCCCAGGTATTGGAACCAAAGTTAAGGAGCCCTCCTACCTTTCTCAATATGCAGGGATCACCGAACCGTCCACGGTCGACGGTATTTCCGGTGCCTCTTATTCAAGCCGGGCCCTTCAAGGGGGCGTATCTTCGGCTTTGGATTTCATTCTTGGGGCGTTGGATTTGGGCGGGAAGGCGGAAATTGTCCTTGCCAACACTCCTGACGGAACTTATGAGGGGGCTGCGGAAGGCCTTTTAGGGCCCATCAAGGTGTCCGTTACGGTGGAAGGCGGAAAACTGGTTTCGGTAAAAATATTGCAGCATGAAGAGACTCAGAGCATAGCGGCGCCGGCCCTTTCCGGCATACCCAAGGCTATGGTGGAAGAACAGGACATCGACGTGGACGCCGTTTCCGGCGCGACCTTCACCAGTCACGGCATCATCGAAGCCGTAAAAGCTGCTTTGGGTCCGGTGCAGCCTCAAGAGGGCGCCGTGGATTTGACGAGGATTCCCGACGGAACTTACCAAGGTACGGGCAACGGTTTGATGGGGGACATCAAAGTATCTGTGGAGATGGAAGATGGGAAAATCGCCTCCGTGAAGATTACCGGGGAGTCTGAAACCCCCGACATTGCCAAGCCCGCTTTTACAAAGGTGCCCAAAAAAATGGTGGAATCTCAGGAAATTGATGTGGATACGGTTTCCGGGGCCACCTTTACCAGCAAAGGTATCATAGAGGCGGTGAGGAATGCTCTCGCCGGAAAAGAAGAGTAAGATAACGGTTCTGCTTTGCGATGACCATGCCATGGTTCGGGAGGGTACCCGCAGGCTTTTGGAAGCGGAGGCAGACATCGAAGTGGTGGGGGAGGCTTCGGACGGTCTGGAGGCTATCGAGATGGCCCAGAAGCTGTCCCCCCAAGTTGTGGCCATGGATGTCTCTATGCCCAGGATGAACGGGATAGAAGCCACAAGACGAGTGAAAGAAACCTGCCCCTCGGCCCGCGTGCTCGTGCTCACGGCTTACGATGATTTCCAATATGTGGCGCGTTTGCTTCAGAACGGGGCCTCCGGGTACATCTTGAAAAGCGCCAAATCTGAAGAGCTGATAGCGGCCATTCGCGCCACTGCCCTGGGCGAGTCTGTGCTGGATTCCAAAGTCGCCCGGGATGTTTTTTCCAGAGTGGCAAGAAGAACCGCCGAAAAGCGCGGATCTCGCTCATCGGAGCCAGAAACCCTTTCCCCGCCGGAAACAAAACTCAGAAAGCCGCCCCAAATTCATGGACTTACGGCCAGGGAAACCCTAGTCTTGGAGTTCTTGTCGAGGGGCCTTTCCAACAAAGAGATTGCTGTTGAGTTGGGAGTGAGCCCCCGTACTATCCAGTCCCATTTGGCCTCTGTGTTCAGCAAATTGGGGGTGGCATCCAGAACCGAAGCCGTGGTAACAGCCCTGAAACTTGGTCTTATCTGCAAAAGCGACATCGGGGTGATCCCCGGTGGCTCTTGAAGCGGGGTGGGAAGGGACCGAACTCGTCCTGCAGATGGGCAGGATTACCGGAGGCAACCTCACCCGGGATGAGGCCATGGGCAAGATCGTACGCCTTCTCCTGGACAGCTTTCCTGTGGAGGCCGCATCCATACTGATTTACGATTCCACCACTAAATCCGTGTACGTGGCATCGTCTTCCTTCAAAACCCCCGATATGTCGATGATACCCGAGGACATCACTTTAAAAGTGCAAGCCGGTTCGTGTTTGGCCCAGGCACTGCAAAACCCCAAGGAGCCGGTTTTCGTAAGGGGCTCTGTGACAGACCCGGTCTTAGGGAAACTGCCCGGATGTTTTTCTGTTGTGGTGCCTATGGCCTCCGGGACCGACGTGGCCGGGTTCATGGTTTTGGCCGGCAGTAAGGACCCGGGTAATCGGGGACTTGCTCCTGAGTTGCTCATGGCAGTAGGAAGTCAAATCGCGATTATAACAGCCAAAGAAAAATTGGTTGAAAGCCTCAAGCAATCCGAGGAGCGCTACCACAGTCTCATGGAAAATGCCAGCGATCTGGTCTTCGTGCTGGACAGGGGAGGGCGGTTCTTGTACGTGAACTCAAGGTCCGCCGACATCTTGGGTTACCCTCCCGAAAACATAGTGGGACGGTACTTTGGAGAATTTGTGACCCCGGACAGCTGGGCCTACACGGTGACAGCGGTTAAGAAAGCCGTTGCCCAGAAGCGGAAACACATCCAGTATTCGTGGGTCATAGGCCGGGAAGGGCGTGAGCCCTTGACTTTCAATGTGCGCGCATCCTTAATCTATCGCGGTTATCGCCTGCTCATGCATCAGGGAATTGCCCGGGATGAATCCGTGGAGAAGAAACTGCAAGCGGAATTGATCAAACGGGACCAAGAATTGGGACAATCCAAATCTCGGGAAGTCCGCATGCGAGAATACCTTACGGTAGCCAACGTGGCCCAGGAAGAGGAGCGAGCGCGGATCGCCCGAGAACTGCACGACGGCGCCGTTCAGTACCTGATCGCTCTCAAGCGTCGTTTGGAATTGTTGAGAAAATCTTTGCCGGCTCCGCAGCCCGACGGGAATCCAAAGAGCCCAGGCAAAAACGGCCCTTTCCAGGATTTGAACAGCATAGATGTTTTGGTGGACACGGCCATAGACGATTTGCGCAAGTTTGCGAGGAATCTGCGGCCCCCGGTTTTGGATGATTTTGGTCTGGTTTCTGCGTGTGAATGGCTTTGCGATCAAGTTGAAAAAGAAGGCATCCGGGTCGCTTTTGAGACATCGGGCGACGTGCGGCGCCTGAGCCAGGATGTTGAAATATCGGCCTTTCGCATCGCCCAGGAGGCCTTGGCCAATTCTGTGAAGCATTCGGAGGCGACCCGCGTCGATTTCTCGCTGGAGTTCTGCCGGGACAAACTTGTCATGAGGCAGAAAGACAACGGGCGCGGTTTCGACTTGCGGCAGTCTCCGGGGTCTTTGGCCCGGGCGGGGCAAATGGGACTCATCGGTATGTTCGAAAGAGCGGAGCTTTTGAGGGCAACGATTAAACTGGAATCGGAAAGAGGCCGAGGGACGACCCTCTTGGTCACCATACCTATCTGCGTTTCCACAAAGCCGGTCGAAGACGGGAAAGACGAATCCGGGCGCGCTTGCTTTTGACCCGCCGGCGTGCGGCGTACCTATCTTCTGGACTCCAGGGCGGTTTATGGCCTAGGCTAAAATGCTTACTTTTCTTTCAGCAGTACGGCGGAGGCGAGGACCTGGCGCCAGGACTATCATTACCGTAGAAAGAGAACCGTAAGGGAGTGACGAGGATGGTGCTCCAAGAATTGGCGCTTGCACAGAGAGCCTCGCAAGGCGACGAGGAAGCTTTCAACGCCATATACCGCGCCTACGAACGACAAATCTACAGTCATGTGGCCCGCATTGTAAAAGATCGCTGCGATACCGAGGACATCACCCAGGAAGTGTTTTTGCGGGCTTACCGGCACCTTGACACCTACTCGGGATCCGCCTCCATAGGCAGGTGGCTCAGAAGAATAGCTACCAACCTTTGCATAGACAGGATGCGCAAGAAAGGCTTGCCTACAGTCTCGTGGCCAACCATCACGTCCCGGGATGGGGATGAACGGGCGGTGGAGTTCGCAGACGATGCGCCTTCACCTTTGGATTCGGCTTTGGCAATGGAAAACGAGCAGGCGGTGCTTCGGGCGATTCAAAACCTTCCCGAATATTATCGCAAGGTGGTTGTTTTGCGGGATCTGATGGATTGCACAGGCGAAGAGATAGCCCGGGAAATAGACTGCCCCCTTGGCACGGTCAAGTCCAGATTGTCGAGGGCTCACGGCATTTTGAGAAACCAGTTTCTGCCTTCTCCGGGAATAGCCGCAGCCGGCGCTTGAATATGGTTGGGCAGGTGGCCCGCTTATTCCAATGCATGAAGGTTGGTGGCCGGAGTGGGATTCTTCCGGGGCCGTCTTGGGACGGCCTTGCTGTGTTTGGGGGCCGGGTTTGTCCTTTTTTCCTTGTGTTTTGGCCGGCTGGTGATATGGCCGGGAACCAAGGTGGCGGGCATACCGGTCGGGGGGCTTACCCCGTCTGCCGCCAAGGTCGAACTGGCCAGAAAACTTTTGTGGGACACTCGAAAAATTCTGCTTTGCTCAGATGATTTTGCCCTGGAAGTATACCTTCAAAAAGACTTGGGGGTTAACCCCAATATAGAAAAAACTCTACGGCTCTGCACTCGCACCCTGTGGTCCCATATTGGGCATAAAGAGTTGCCTCTTGTAGCGGAACTTTGCCGGCACAGCCTGGATGATTTGGCTTCAAGGTTGGGGGCCCTTTTGGATAGCCCGCCCCAAAACGCGACTTTGCGCGTAACCGAAAACGAACAGGTGGAAATCGTCCCGGGGCTGGCAGGGAGAACTTTTGACCGAAACCAAATGAGGGAGAAAGCGGCTTCTTACACAGGCATGTTTTACATTCCCAAACGCATGGAAATTCCTGTCCACACTGTTGAGCCCCAGATATCGGAACAGGACTTGCAGGCGTTTTTGCCCATAACGCTGATAGCGGAACACTCCACGGCTTTCCAGGACGGAAACGACAGGGCCCACAACATCCGGCTGGCAGCGGCGGCAGTGTCCAACATAGCGCTTTTCCCGGGGCAAGTGTTTTCTTTCAACCTTGCCACGGGACCCAGGTCCAAAGAGAATGGCTATCGCAAAGCCCCTGTCATCGTGGGAGAAGATTTTGTAGACGATTACGGTGGGGGGGTCTGTCAAGTCTCCACGACTTTGTACGTGGCAATGCTCAAAGCGGACCTGTCAATATGGGAGCGCCACTGTCATGGGATTCCCGTGTCTTATGTTCCAATGGGAATGGATGCCACGGTAGCTTACGATTTGCTGGATCTCAAAATGGTGAACGAAAGCCAATCTTTGTACCTGACTTTTGTTACGGCTCAAGAGGGCCGCCTTGCGGCGAAAATCTTCGGTAAGGACAAGAGTGGCCTCAAAATCGAAATAGAAACCTCTATCTTGAAAGAGTTTCCGCCGGAAGTCCCTGAAACGGATCCCGATGACCAGGAATTTGCCGGTGGTTCCAAACTGCGCTCCGGCTATCTGGTTGAAACCAGGCGCAAATACATAACAGAAGATGGTGTGGCCAGGAGCCAATTGCTGGGCACCAGCATGTACCCTCCTCAAAAGCAGGCTGCTTTGTCCCCTAAAGGAAGCAGTTGACACAGCGCTTCGTTTTGAATATGATACAAACAAATGTTCCCTACAAACAGGTGATCGCAGTGGCGAACGTGATGGCGTATTTCAATTTTATTGGCGCCCTGGCCCACAAGGAACGGGCGGAGAAAGGGTTAAACCGGAACCCCCTCGTCGTACTGGATCGCGATTTGGTTGTGGATTGCGACGGGGAAGCCTGGGATCAAGGTGTGCGTTTGGGCAACACGTTAAGGCAGGCGAAAATTGCGTCTCCCGTTTGCCAAGTGACCAGGGTTTTACAAAAAGGGGCTACGGCCCTGACAGGCATTTTGGACATTCTGGCCCAGTTTACTCCTCTTGTGGAACCTTTGGGAGACTCCAACGGGATTTTTGTGGAACTGCCCGACATCTCCACTGTAGAAGAAGTGCTTTCATCGTTAAAGGGAATATTTTTTCGAAGTTATGTAGGGGCCAGCGCCTCCAAACTGCTTGCCAGAGCCTCAGCAGAGTGGATTTTTTCCCGAGCAGAAGTCCGACAGCGGATATTTCCCGGAAAAGCTCGGTGGGGAACATTTAAAAAAGGGCAAGATTACCTGTTGGTTTTCGTTCATGAGGGTAAAGAAAAACCTTTTTTGGCTTCCTTGCCCTTGAAAGCGTTGTGGCCTGCTCCCCCGGAAGTGCTTTCGACGCTCTCGTCTTTGGGACTCAAAAAAGTTGGCGACCTTCAAAAGATCCCTACATACGATCTTTCCCGGCAGATCGGGGACTGGTCTTTTCTGGTCAAGAAATGGGCTAACGGCCAGGATATCGCTCCGGTACGACCTTTATATCCGCCCCCTGAAGTTTCCAAAACGGTGAACGTTTTAGAGCCCGCCTTCCCCGATATTTCTTTACTGGACCCGGTTTTCAAGGATGCGGCAAAAGAGCTCGATTCCGTGGGGCTGGGATTCAAAACCGTCATTCTCTCGTTAACGGGATATTTCCCGGAATTACACCGGCGAAAGGCGCTGGTAAGACCCGTAAGCTCCGCAAATCACTTGCGTTTCGTCGCAAAGTCCATGCTGGACGAAATGGTTGCGGGTGAAAAAATCTTGTC
>CAZYEC010000010.1:34909-40311 GCA_964646385.1 uncultured Eubacteriales bacterium
GGGGAGTTGATTCGTTTGTCCAAAATAGTGGATCAGCCTGTGCTCATGACGGTTGAAAAAGATAATCCGAAGCGCTTTTTTTGGTTCAAAAGATGGGTTAGCGTTGCCGGAATCACCGATGCCTGGAAAGAAATAGGCCGCTGGTGGGAGGGGGATCCCGAAAGGCTGTTTTTCCGGGTTTTGTCTACGGAA
Source organism: uncultured Eubacteriales bacterium (assembly GCA_964646385.1). Lineage (GTDB taxonomy): Bacteria > Bacillota > Sulfobacillia > Fermentithermobacillales > Fermentithermobacillaceae > JAXGZG01. The sequence goes on from CAZYEC010000010.1 coordinate 35,102, forward strand.
GGCGGGATGTACGAAGTTTACGCGCAGAAAAAAGAGTGGAACCTGTACAAGGTTTACGATTAAAGGGTGGTGGACGGTCCGTTGTTTACCCACTTGCACGTTCACAGCCCGTATTCTTTCTTAGACGGTTCTTCTAAAATATCCGATATCGTCGCCAGGGCAGCCGAGTTCGGCATGAACGCGGTGGCCGTAACCGATCATAACAACCTTTCTGCTACGGTGCGCTTCATCAAAGCAGCCCATAAAAAGGGCATCAAGCCCATCGTAGGAAGCGAATTAACTCTGGAAGGCGGCCATCACCTAACGGCTCTGTGCCGGGACAACGAGGGTTATCGCAACCTTTGTTCCATTTTGACTGAATCGCACCTCCAAAATCCCAGAAAAAAACCGAGGGTATCTTTGTCTGCCTTGAAGAGGCACGCCGGGGGCTTGATTGTCCTTACCGGGTGCAGGCGAGGGCTGATCCCTTCCCTTATCCTGAAAAAGAGTTTTCAGGACGCCCGGCAAGCCTTAAAAACCTATGAAAGCATTTGGGGAAAAGATTCCTTATTCATAGAAATGTCGGAAACGCTTTTGCCCGGATCGAAAAATCTCAACTCTTTGCTCGCCGAGCTGGCGGATGCAAGCGGGTTAAGGCTTGTGGCCACCAATAACGTTCATTATTTGGACAAAGACGATTTCCCCATCCACGACGTACTTACTTGCATAAGGACCCTCACCAAATTGGAAGAAGTTCATCCCGAAAGGCGTCTGAACGCCGAAAACTATTTCAAAAGCGCTAAGGAAATGGAACGGGAGTTTAAGATGTACCCCGAAGCCCTTCAGGCTACGGCGGATATTTCCCGGCAATGTCAGTGTCCTTTGCAACTGGGACAACCGACGTTTCCGTCTTATGATTTTCCTAAAGGCTTTTCTTCTTCAAAATCTTTTCTTCGGCATCTGGTTTACCAAGGGGCAGCGAATAGATACGGCAAACTTACGAGCGAGATAAGTTCGAGGCTGGATTACGAGCTGAGCATTATCGAACAACTGGGTTACGAAAATTACTTTCTCGTGGTGTGGGATCTCGTGCGGTTTGCCCAAAAAGCCGGGATTCGACACGCCGGCAGGGGATCTGCCGCAGATTCAGCAGTGGCTTTTTGCCTGGAGGTGACGGATGTTGATCCTATAGCCCAAAACCTTTTGTTCGAAAGGTTCATGAGTTTGGAGAGGGGCGAAAAGCCCGACATCGACGTGGATTTTGACGCGCGCAAAAGGGATCAGGTCACTTCCTACGTTTACGAGAAATACGGACAGGATCGCGTGGCGTCCGTGGCCACGTACAACACCTTTCAAGGCCGTTCCGCCATAAGAGACACGGGCAAAGCTATGGGGTATTCCGCCGAAGAAATAGGTGTTTTGGCCAAGCGGCTGCCCTATGTTCCGGCTTCCGCTCTTTCGAAGGCAATTTCCTCGGTTCCCGAGTTGCGGGATCTCAAAATTCCTCAACACAGGCTTGAAATATTGCTTTTTGCCGCCCAGCGCCTGGCAGACCTGCCACGCTTTCTGAGCACCCATTTGGGTGGCTTGGTGATTTCCAAAGATCCTATAAACTGGCTGAGCCCTGTTGAAATGTCGGCTAAGGGCGTTACAATCCTCCAGTTTGATAAAGACGATGTAGAAGATTTGGGCCTCGTGAAAATTGACCTGTTGTCCCTCAGGACTCTCGGGGCAGTGGATGACGCTTTGGGGTACTTGCAAAAAACTACCCCTGTGGATTACGACAAGATACCTCTGGATGATAAAAAAACCTTTGAAAAACTTGGAAGGGCGGATACTATCGGGGTTTTCCAGCTTGAAAGCCCCGCCCAAAGGGCGCTCCAAGCCAGACTCGGGGCCGACAACATAGAAGATGTCGTGGCAAGCGTAGCTTTGATTCGCCCCGGCCCCATAAAAGGGGATATGGTAGAGCCTTTCATCAAAAGGCGCCAAGGGCGAGAAGAAGTATCTTATACGGATCCCAGGCTTGAGCCAATTCTTAAGAAAACTTACGGTGTAATCCTTTTTCAAGAGCAGGTCATAGAAATTGCTTCGGCCATAGCCGGTTTTTCACCGGGTGAGGCCGATAACCTCAGAAGAGTGATGACGCACATGCGTTCAGGTCAGGAAATGGAAAAGATAGGGATAACGTTCATAGAAAAGGCGGTAGAAAAGGGAGTCTCCAGGGAAACTGCCCAAAACATATTCAGGTGCATGAAAGGTTATGCAAGTTATGGGTTCTGCGAGGCCCACTCCAGGGCGTTTGCCACTACTGCCTACAAAACGGCATACCTTTTGGAGCACCATCCGGCGGAGTTTTTTGCTTCGATCCTAAACAACGAACCGATGGGGTTCTATCCGGTTTCCACCGTGTGCGTGGATGCCAAAAAACACGGGGTGGGGGTCAAGGGGCCTTGTGTGAATCGCTCTTTCAAAGACGTTACTTTAGAAGAAGGTAACATCCGGCTGCCTTTGAAGATGATAAAGGGCATGGCCCAAAAAGATATCAATCGTTTGGTATCAGAGCGGCAAGGAAACGGGACTTTCAGATCCTACGATGATTTTAACCGGCGCGTTTGGCTGGATTCCGCTACCATCAGGTCTTTGATTTTGTGCGGCGCTTTCGATGATTTTGGCTTATCCAGAAAAAAACTGCTCTGGTCCCTTCCCGACAGGGTCCGGGATTTCTGCGGCAACTCCGGGGCTGAAAGCCTGTTCGACGACTCAAACGCCGCAACCCAATCCCGGGAGGTTGTTTGCGGTGAGGCGTGCCCGCCTGATTTCGCTTTAAGCGAAAAAATCGCCCACGAATATGAACTGCTCGGACTCGGGGTGTCAGGCCATCCCTTGTGGATATGGAGGGATACCTTGGACCGCAAGGGGTTTTTAAGGAGCGACAGGCTTGCCGAGATTTCTCCCGGCGGGCTTGTGAAAGTTGGGGGCATACCTGTGCGCCCCCACAGGCCCCCCACGAAAAGCGGAAGAACCGTTGTTTTCCTTTCCCTTGAAGACGAGGCAGGAATCATAGATGTGACTTGTTTTGAAAACGTATACCGTCGCTACGGCAAGTTTTTGTTTCCGGGAGAGATGATTCTTTTGGGAATTTGGGGGCAACTTCAAAAAAGGGGCGCGGCACTGTCCGTAAATGCTCGCACAGTATTCCCCTTATCCTACGTTTTGGGCTCGAAAGAGTAACGCTGAAACCACCTGGGCAAATAAGTTGAAATTTTGGTCTCTCCGTAAGAATAAGTCTTTCTCAATTCCAGCACACCATAAGACTCCAGGGTTTGCTCCTTCTTGTGTTGCTGGAGGACCGCAATGCCCCCGGGTTCCAGAAGAAGGGATGAGCCTAATCCTTCCATGGCTTTTTGGTCCAGGCCGAGAAAATAAGGGGGAGCGACCACGGCGATCAGAAACTTCTTTCTCGACGTTTCGATAGACCCCATAGTCTTCAACGCGTCCCCCTGGATTATTTGAACCCGTCCCGCAATTCCCAAAATGGCAGCGTTCTTCCTGAGAATTTGGATGGCTTTTGGGTTCTTGTCCACACAGACCGCCGAAAGGGCGCCCCGGGAAAGCAGTTCGAAAGAATAGCTGCCCGTTCCGGCAAAAAGGTCCAGAACCGCGGCGCCGTCCAGGTATTCCACCAAGATGTTGGCCACCGCCGCCCTCACTTTGGCAAGAGGGGGGCGGGTGGCTTCTCCGGGAACGGACAAGAGGTTTCTGCCCCTGAACTCGCCGCCTACGATCTTTATCATGTATTTCACCCCGGGCAAGAAGTCTACACACAATGTTACCGGATAGCAAACAATGTTATAATTCACGCTGAGCGGGAAAAACCCCTTAATTGGAGGAAACCTCCGTGGCAAGCATATTTAGTGTGGGAAAAATCCCCCCGGAAATTCTAAAAGAAGTTGTCTTCAAAAGATGCGGTGTTCCCAGGCGTGAAGTGCTTCTGTATCCCCAGGTGGGCGAGGACACTTCGGTCCTGGATGCGGGCGGGGAACTCCTGGTTGTAAGCACGGACCCGATTACCGGTGCCGTGGATAGGGCTGGTTGGCTGGCCATAAAGGTTGCTCTCAACGATATCGGAGCGGCCGGGGCAGAGCCCATTTGCGTCTTGGTGACCTTGCTTCTGCCGGAAGGAACCGGAACGGAAGATTTGCGCAGACTCGTGGACGAAATACATAGGGCTTGCCTCGAGGAAAACGTGGCGGTGGCCGGGGGGCACAGCGAAGTGACTCCCGGGCTCTCCAGACCCATAATCAGCGTCACTGCATTGGGAAAAACAAGGGGCCGAAAAGTCCTGAGCGCGTCGGGAGCCAAAGAAGGCGATGACATAGTTCTCACCAAGTGGGCGGGTATGGAAGGCGCAGCTATCCTGGCCAGGGATTTTCGGGAAATTTTGGCAAGGAAGTTGGAGTTGCGCGTGATTTCTGAAGCAGCCGGGTTATTGGATTTTGTGAGCGTCACCAAAGACGGGCGAATTGCCCTGGAAAGCGGCGCAACGGGCTGCCACGATGCCACCGAAGGGGGCGTGCTGGGGGCCATTTACGAGGTTTGCGAGGCTTCGGGAAAAGGTGCTTTGGTTTACTCGGAGAAAATTCCTGTACACGAATCGACTTCAAAAATAGCGTCTGTTGCCGGAATAGAGCCGTTGAGATTGGTCTCGTCGGGCTGCCTCGTGGTTACAACCGGTGATGGGCAGGGCTTGTGCGATGCTTACGGCAGGCACGGTATCAATGCCCGGGTGGTGGGCAAGATTACGTCAGGGGAGCGGCAGTTCATAATGTCCGGGAAGACATTTCCGTTGGAAGCCCCTAAATCTGACGAGCTTTGGCGCGCAAGGAAATGCTTGGAGCGCATCTGCCAATTGGAGTGAAGGCTACCGGTCCCGGACACCATGGTATAATGAGAAAGGCACGGGGTGATCTGGGCCATGTGGATACTTTGGACTTTGGTGCTTTTGGCTGTCGCCTTTTGGCTTGGATTCCTGTGGCTCGGCGCGCTTTTCAGAAAGTATGCTCACACCTTCGAATCTTATGTTCTGCTTGTGTTATTAGGTCTTACCTCCCTTTGGGCCGGGCGGCAGGTGATAGGTCAACTTGCTCCTGAGTGGGATTCGGGGCCCCTTTTGGTGACATCTGGGGTCGCGGGCTTTTTGGTTTTCACTCTGCTTTCCTACGTTGCCG
>CAZYEC010000011.1:0-27266 GCA_964646385.1 uncultured Eubacteriales bacterium
CGTCTATGTCTCCACAGGTTCTGCGTGTTGGTCCCACAAAGCAAAGCCTAGCCAAACCATACTGGCCCTGGGAAAAAGCGAGAGCGAAGCCCTGTCCTCTCTAAGATTTTCCATGTCAAGATACACTACATTTCACGAAATCGAGGTGACAATCGGGGCGCTTTCCCAATCGCTTGGGGCCCTGAGAGCCTGGAGGACTGGGGGCCGGAGGGGACGATGATGAATGAAGAAAGAGTCTTTTTGATACGTTACGGAGAGCTGGGCCTCAAAGGGTCCAACAGAATGGAGTTTGAAAGGGCCCTCATGAGGCATGTTTCCTGGGTTTTAAGAGACATGCCCCTTGCTCGGGTGACACGAACCCACGGTCGCTTGTTCATCAAAGGCACTTTTGATGAGACCGCTGCTCTTGAACGCATGGCAAAGGTGCCAGGAGTAGTCGCCATCAATCCCGCCAGGAGAATCTCGGCGGACATTAACTTGATGAAAGACGCTGCCTTGGAAGCTGTAGATGAAGCCTGTTCAAAAACCGGAGCCACGACGTTCAAAGTTGAGACCAGGCGCTCCGACAAATCCTTTCCCATGACATCGCCGGAGATTAACGGGGAATTGGGCGGCACTATTTTGAAGGCTTTTGATGAACTTAAAGTGAACGTCCACACCCCCGGCATCGTGCTGTCCGTTGAAGTGAGAGAAGACGGTGCGTATCTCTATTGGGATCAAGTCCCGGGACCCGGAGGTTTGCCAATAGGCACTTCAGGGAAAGGACTGCTGCTTCTGTCGGGAGGGATAGACAGTCCGGTGGCCGGGTATTTGGCCATGAAAAGGGGGGTCTCGCTGCGGGCTCTTCATTTTTGGAGTTACCCAATTACTGGAGAACGAGCCAAGGATAAAGTGATCGATATCAGCCGGGTGTTGGCCCCTTACGACCCGCACTTCAAGTTGTACATCGCCCACTTCACGAAAATCCAAACGGCCATAATGGAAAATTGTCCGGAACGTTTTCGCGTGACGGTCATGCGTCGGATGATGATGCGAATCGCCTCAGGCCTGGCGGAAAGGTTGAAAGCCAAAGCCATATTTACTGGAGAAAATGTGGGGCAAGTGGCAAGCCAGACTTTGGAAAGCCTGACTGCAATTGAGGACGCTGCATCTTTGCCGGTTCTGAGACCTATCATTTGCTTTAATAAAACCGAAACTACTGAAATAGCCCAAAGCATCGGCACCTACGGTATATCAGTGTTGCCTTACGAAGACTGCTGCACGGTATTTGTGCCCAAACATCCCGTCATCAAACCGAAACTGGAAGAAGCCCGGCATGCCGAAACCGGCCTCGCCGTACAAGATCTGATGAACGAGTGCCTGGAAGGAATTGAAGAAATTCCCCTCGGAGAAGAGGGGTAAAACCGACCTGCATCTCCACAATACTGGGTCCCCGGCCCCAAAACACCGGCTCTTCACCTGTAACCCCCACGACACTTCACGATAAAAAACGTAAGAAGGCTGCCGAAATCCTTGAACTCGAGAAGGCGCCCCGGTTCGGGTTTGGGCAACCAAAACTGGCACCGCAAAGGAAGCGGGCCCAACACTACAGGGAGGTACCAGAAGTGAGGATCAATACCAACATCAGCGCGTTAAACGCCTGGAAGAATCTTACCGTCACCGACACTCTCATGGGCAAGTCTTTGGAGAAACTGTCATCGGGTTTCAGAATCAACAGGGCAGCCGACGATGCGGCGGGTCTTGCCATTTCCGAGAAAATGAAGGCGCAAATAAGCGGCCTCCGGCAAGGCGCCCGCAACGCACAAGACGGAATCTCTCTGATTCAGACGGCGGAAGGCGCTTTGAACGAAACTCACAGCATTTTGCAAAGGATGCGGGAACTGGCGACCCAGGCCGCGTCCACCACAGTGTCCGACAGCGACCGCTCCCAGATACAGGCGGAGCTGGACGAGCTCTCCAGCGAGTTGGACAGGATCGCAGATTCCACCAAATTCAACGGCATTTCCTTGCTTAACGGCGATACGGAGCTTGATGAAGGTGGCGATGCGATAGGCGTTGAGATGAAAATCCTCATCGGCACCGCCGCCACAAAAGAGGACGGAGAGGAACTGAGCGCAGAAGGCACCGACCAGTTCACCATCAAAATAAGGGCCATGGGAACAGAGGCCCTTCTGGGTGAAGACGATATTTCGGTGGAAGGCGAAGAGGGCGAAAGCGGCCAGGAAAAGGCGTCTCTTGCAGTAGCCACCATAGATGCGGCTATCGAAAAGGTGTCTTCCCAAAGAGCGACTTTGGGTGCTTATCAGAACCGCCTTGAGCACACCATCAACAACTTGAATACTGCGGCCGAAAACCTGGCGGCAGCGGAATCCAGGATTCGCGACGTTGACATGGCACTGGAAATGGCCACTTTTACCAGACACCAGATTTTGTTGCACGCCGGCACCGCAATGCTGGCCCAGAGCAACGTCAAGCCCCAGTCGGTGCTCAAACTGTTGGGGTAGATTTGGAGAACGAGGTAAGCCCCGCAAGGGATGCGGGGCTCCCATTACAGGGAGGTACTTCGGATGAGAATCAATACAAACATTAGCGCCCTTAACGCTTGGAAAAATCTTAGCATAACAGACACCCTGATGGGCAAATCCTTGGAAAAGCTGTCTTCAGGATTCCGGATTAACAGAGCAGCCGACGACGCAGCCGGCCTGGCCATCTCCGAGAAAATGAAAGCCCAGATTAGCGGCCTGCGCCAGGGTTCCAGGAACGCTCAAGACGGAATTTCCTTAATTCAGACGGCGGAAGGCGCCCTTAACGAAACTCACAGCATCCTGCAAAGGATGCGGGAACTGGCCACTCAGGCAGCTTCCACCGCGGTGTCCGAGAGCGACAGGGCTCAGATTCAAGCAGAACTGGACGAGCTCACCGGTGAGATCGACAGGATAGCCGATTCAACAAAGTTCAACGGCATTTCCCTTCTAAACGGCACAGAGATGAAGATTCTCATCGGCACCGCCGCCACAACGGGGACAGAGGGCGGCAGCACCTGGCCGAGCCAGGCACTGCTGACAGAACTTGTGGGATACGTGCAAGGCAGCACTTTCACGGCAGCGGAAAACTTGGTCTTCGTGGAATCGGAGATCATAGCCGGTCTGAACTCGCAGCTGTTTGGTGGTGAACAGATAGTCACCGGGGTAACTGAAACAGATCCCGAGACTTGGTCCATAACGCTCAAACTGGGAAGCAAGACCGTCACCGCCGAAAACGCAGTGAACTACGGTGGCGCCCCGGACAGTGGCCTGGTGGTATCGGGCGCAGGCGACATGCCTGACATAACAAAACCCGCAGACGCTCCCGGGCCAAGCGCCGACGGGACGGACCAGTTTACCATCAAAATAGGTGCCATGAATAAGGACGCTCTTTTGGGAAGCGCAATTGCGGTCACGGGCGCAGACGGGCAGGAAAAAGCATCTCTTGCGGTATCTACTATCGATTCTGCCATCGAAGAGGTATCTTCCCAAAGGGCGACCTTGGGTGCCTATCAGAACCGCCTGGAGCACACCATTAACAACTTGAATACTGCGGCCGAAAACCTGGCGGCGGCGGAATCGAGGATTCGTGACGTAGACATGGCTCTGGAAATGGCCACTTTCACCAGGCACCAGATTTTGCTGCACGCAGGCACAGCCATGCTTGCTCAATCCAACATGAAACCTCAATCTGTCTTAAGGTTACTAGGCTAAGGGGCAAAAAGCGGCACTCCCCGGGACCCGGGCAACCGGGTCCTTTTGGTTGTTTTGGGCACGCATTTGTGCCCCTTTCCCGGTGCACCTATAATAAGCATGTCAGGGGGGACGCGCTTGGCAGAAGAAACGGCCGGCCCGCTCAAGTTTTACGTCGAGACTTTTGGATGTCAGATGAACGAAAGAGATTCCTCCACTATTGAAGGTCTCTTGTCCCAGGCGGGCATGACGTCCTGCCAGGATCCCAAAAAGGCAGACGTGATAGTGCTCAACACTTGTGCAGTGCGAGAGTCAGCGGAGAACAAAGTGTGGAGCAGGTTGGGAAGGTTGCATTCTTACCGTAAGAGTGATGACCCGCCGGTCATGGTGTTGGCAGGATGCATGGCCCAGCTTCCCGGCACGATTAAGCGCATACGCTCCCGAACACCTTACGTGCAAGTAGTAACGGGCCCGGCTCACATTCACGAGATCCCCCAACTGGTGGAAAAAGCCCTGGCAGGGATGAAAAACGGCGAAAGCGTTCGCGGCTTTCAGCCGGGAGCTCAGAATGCTCCGGTAAAAAGACAGGCAAAACCCCGGCCTCTGGTTGCCACATCCCCGAGCAGGGTTGGAATAAAAAAGGAGCGCTCCACCCAAGTTTTGCCCGAAGGGCTGCCAAGGGGGGACACCCCGGGAATATCGGCCTACGTCAACATAATGTACGGTTGCGACAATTTCTGCTCCTACTGCATCGTGCCTTATGTAAGAGGGCCACAGGTTTCCAGAAGCCCCGAAGCTGTTAAAGGAGAGGTCAACGACCTTTGCGGTAAGGGCTACAAAGAAATCGTTTTGCTGGGCCAAAATGTAAACGCCTATGGGCTGGACCTGCCTTCGAATCATAAGTTCGGTTTTGAGGATCTCTTAATCGATCTCGACAAAACAGAAACCCTGGCGCGACTCAGATATTTCACATCTCACCCAAAAGATTTCACCCGGGGCATGGTGGATGCGGTGAAACAAGGCTCCAAAATTTGCGAACATTTTCACCTTCCCCTTCAGTCCGGGTCGGACAGAATCTTGAGGGCAATGAACAGGGGCTACACCAGAGAAAAATACCTGAGGCTAGTAGATTACATCAGAGAACAAGTGCCTGACGCTTCCCTAACCACGGACATCATCGTAGGTTTTCCCGGGGAAACGGATGGGGACTTCCAAGACACGTTAGGCATGATCAGGCGATGCCTTTACGATGGGGCTTTCACCTTCATCTTCTCTGCCAGACAAGGTACTGCGGCCGTTCGTATGGAAAATCAGATAGACCCGGTGGTTAAATCAGAAAGGTTGCAGGAACTCGTGCGGGTTCAAGGAGACATTACCCGCCAGGCAAACAAGGCCCATGTGGGGAGCACGATGGAGATCCTGGTGGAAAAAGGAAGCACAACCGGACAAGAAATCAAAGTCGAGACCGCCCAAAAAGCGGCTAGTCAGGATGCGGTCGCCAAGGGACGCACACGAACAAACAAACTGGTTATCGCTCAGGGGGACGCTTCCCCGGGCGATCTTGTCAAGGTACGAATCCAAGAAGCCGGCACCTGGTACTTAAGGGGAAAAATCGTCCAATGAGAAAATCCACTCCCATGATGGCCCAGTGGTCTGAACTTAAAGCCAGGCACAAAGACGCTTTGCTCTTGTTTAGGCTGGGTGACTTCTACGAAATGTTCTTCGAAGACGCTGAAATCGGGGCAAAAGAACTTGGAATCACTCTCACTGGCAGATTGGCGGGCAAAGGCGAACGTGCGCCAATGTGCGGTGTCCCACACCATTCAGTCGGCGACTACATAAAAATCCTTGTGGAAAAAGGCTACAAGGTGGCCATCTGCGAACAAATGGAAAATCCGGCCGTGGCCAAGGGTCTTGTTAAACGGGACGTTACCCGCGTCATCACACCGGGGACTTACTGGGAAGGTGCGGAGGCGACTTCCCCTTCTTACATAGTAGCCATATTCGCCAAGAGGGGGGAGGGGGCCGGCGTTGCGGCGTGCGATCTTTCGACGGGTGAGGTCCTGCTGGCACATGTACCGGCGCAAGGGCTGAAACTCCGGGTAATCGAAGAAGTTTCCCGTTTTTTGCCCAAAGAATGCGTGATGGCCGATGCCGCGGATCAAAAGGATCTGACGCGGGGGATATCCAAAGCGTTGCCCGGAGTTTTCATGACGTCCCGGGATGCGTCATCTTTCTCCGTTGCGACAAGCCCCGGAGAAGAAAACAAAGGGTTACCCAATAGAGCCTTTGCCGGTCTGCTATCCTACATAAAAGAAACCCAGGGGGAAGATCTGAGCCACTTGAAGGAGCCCCGTTTCTACTTGGAAGAAGGGTTCATGGAAATTGACAATTCCACTGCGAAGAACCTTGAGCTTTTCGAAAGGCTGCAAGGGGGGACTCACGGCTCGCTTGTGTGGGTTTTAGACAAGTGTTGCACCCCAATGGGGTCGCGCCTGCTGAAACAATGGGTGGGCCGACCCCTTCGGGACACGGATTCCATCAGGAACAGACTTGCGGCCGTTACAGAAGCCTATGAAAATGCCGCATTCCGTTTAGAGCTCCGCTCCTGCCTTTCTCAAATTAAGGACCTTGAAAGGCTTGTCACAAAAATAGCGTACAAATCCTGTGATGCCAGAGATCTGGTAGCTTTGGCATCCTCCTTGGAAGCGATACCGGGCCTTAGAAAAGCATGCGAGAAAGGATCCTCCTCCGCCATGCAGAGTCACGGGGCAGGTTTAGATGAAGTGTGGGAAGCGGTGTCTGCCATCCGGTCGGCTTTAGTCGACGAACCTCCTGCCACCGTAACCGGTGGAGGAATGATCAGGCAAGGTCACGATCCCGAACTGGATCAACTACGCGATCTTGCGGCAGGTGGCAAACAGTGGGTGCTTGATCTTGAAACCAGAGAAAGAGAACGTACAGGAATCAAGACGCTCAAGGTGGGTTACAACAGGGTCTTTGGCTATTACATCGAGATTACCAAATCCTATCTGAACTGTGTGCCTCAGGAATACATTCGCAAGCAGACTCTGGTTTCCGCCGAAAGGTTCGTCACCCCGGAATTGCGAGACAAAGAATCAGCCATTTTGGGCGCTGACGAACGACTGTGCCGGGAGGAATACCGGATATTTTGTGATGTTCGAGATTTCGTGTCGGGGCTGGCTAGACGCATTCAAGAAACCGGGCGCCTGGTAGCACAGATAGACGTGCTATCAAATCTTTCGGAAATAGCGCACTCCAACGGGTATGTCTGCCCTCAAGTGGACGCGACCGGTGCATTCACAATCGAAAACGGCAGACATCCTGTTCTGGAAAAGGTGTTACCCCGAGGGACTTTTGTGCCCAACGATCTATCATTGGACCGGGAACAAAGGGTCATGATCATCACCGGGCCAAACATGGGCGGGAAGTCCACCTACTGCCGGCAGGCCGCCCTAATAGCGATCATGGCTCAAATAGGTTCCTATGTACCCTGCAAAGCTTGTACAATATCTGCTTTGGATAGAGTTTTTGCCAGAGTGGGCGCTTACGACGATCTAGTCTTGGGACAATCCACTTTTATGGTAGAAATGACGGAGGTTTCCCGCATTCTGAGAGGGGCGACCAGAGACAGTCTGGTGATTCTGGATGAGATAGGGAGGGGCACAGGCACCTTTGACGGCCTTGCTGTGGCGTGGGCAGTGGTTGAGCATCTTGCCGACGTCCGGACTGCAGGATCAATGGCTCTGGTTGCCACACATTACAAAGAACTGACTTTGCTTTCCGACTTGAAACCTGGGATCTCAAATTACCACGTTACCGTCAGAAGGTCGGGAGGCGATATAACATTTCTCAGGAAAGTGGTTCGAGGTGTGTCTGAAGGCAGTTTCGGTATAGAGGTGTCGGCAATGGCGGGGTTGCCGGAACAGGTTGTGGAACGGGCCCGGCAAATCCTTGTAGGACTGGAGTCGGAAGCCCGGAGAAAAGGCCGCTTACATACGGGAATTCTCGGACAAGCCGCTTCTCGTTCACCCGGGCTGCTGTACGACCTGGTTCCCGGCCAAGAGTCGTTATTCGGGAGCAATCCCGGAGACTCCAAGGACATGTCCGCCGGGTCCGTGACGCCTGCCGCTCTGGCTGTGGTGACCCAACTGGCCGAAACGGATCTTGACAGCCTTAGCCCTCTTGACGCCCTCAATCTACTTTACGACATGAAAAAAAAGATCGCCCGGGAGGAATGACTCTGAAGTGCGCATCAGAAAACTGGATCCAGTAGTCTCAAGCCAAATTGCGGCTGGCGAGGTTGTGGAAAGACCTGCATCTGTCGTAAAGGAACTGGTGGAGAACTCCTTGGATGCAGGGGCCAGTAAGATCTACATTGAGTTTTCGGATTCGGGACTGTCTTTGATCAAGGTCTCTGACGACGGCACCGGCATGACACGAGAAGAAGCGATCATGTCGGTGGAACGGTTCGCCACTTCGAAACTAAGGTCGTTCCAAGACTTAAATAACACCTCCACTTTGGGTTTTCGGGGAGAGGCCCTGCCCTCCATAGCATCGTGCTCGAAGATTACCCTGCTCACACGCATGGAAGGGACAGAAGCCGGAACCGCCTTAGAAATTCACGGGGGCAACCTGGTACACGTCGAGGAACGCGGACTGCCTGTTGGAACCACGGTGGAAGTGAGAGATTTGTTTTACAATACCCCTGCGAGGCTGAAATTCATCAAGACCAAAAGCCGGGAAAGAAAAGCCCTGATTGAAGCCGTTGAACGTTTGGCATTAGCGTGGCCTGGCAGACGGTTTGAGCTGGCTTCCGGGGGCAAAACGATCCTCAGGACCGGAGGCCTTGGGCAAAAAAACACCGTCGCCGAGATTTTCGGTCCCGGCACGCAGAACAGCATGGTGCCTGTGGAGTTCGAGACGAGTCCCCCGGCACAAATCAAGGTAACAGGCATGGTCGGATTGCCTGCCCTTAACAGACGTCAAAGGGACAGACAGATGTTTTCCGTCAACGCGAGACCCATCCGGGTTCCGTGGCTCCCCTGGGTGTTGGACGAATCCTACAGGGGGCTTTTGCCACCCAAGACCTACCCGGTGGCCGTTTTGAACCTTGTCATTCCCCCGGAAGATCTGGATATAAACGTGCATCCCACCAAAGCCGAGGTGCGTTTCAAAAACGAAAACGAGATCAAACGCGGGATCATCGGGGGCATAAGCAGAGCCCTGGTGACGGCAGGTTTTGGTTTTCACCAGGAGATGCCGGAAGACCCACGGCCCGCGAGCCATCACAGTCACACCGGTTCCTCCGGCCCCCCATGGCACCGTCTTGTACCCGCAAAGGCTTGGCCGCCGGTAGTGGATGGTGGTTACTTACCCGGGACGGTACGAGACTCTGAGGCAGCCCCTTTCCGCAGTTTTGGTTTCAATGACGCAGAAGCAGAAATTGACGCCGTTCCCCGGTATTTGGGTCATTTGAAAGACACGTACCTGATAGCCAAAACCGGGAACTCGCTCCTACTCGTGGACAAACACGCCTACATGGAAGCCATCGCCTATCAAAGGCTGTTGGAGGCGGAAAGTGGCAGCCAGGATCTCCTGGTTTCGGAGATTCTCAGGCTTTCACCTGTCGAAACCGACAGGTATGAGGCAAACGAAGCGTTCTTGCAGGATCTGGGGTTCAGTACAAGGTTGATCGGGGAAACTAGTGTGATGGTCACGGGGGTCCCGCTAGTGATGGGCGTGCCGCTCACCTCCGGCGACCTAAAACACGTGTTGGCAGCCCTGGAAAATGAGATATCCCGGGAGCCTTCTCCCGAAAGGCTGTTCATGGCAGGCAGGGTTGCTTTGGCGGCTTGTCATGCTTCGGTGCGGGCTAAAGAAAAACTTGGCGACGAGGAGGCCCGGGCTTTGCTGAGACAATTGTCGTCGCCATCTTCGCCCAGAACATGCCCTCACGGCCGGCCAACTGTAAAAGAGATACCTTTAGCCGAGATAGACGGCTTTTTCGGCAGAAAACCCGGTGGGGACAGCTAGATCGTATTCCTGCGGGCGAAAGGAGTCCACTTGAACAGATTGCTTGTCATAACGGGGCCTACAGCCTCCGGAAAATCCCGATTGGCCATGTCCTTGGCGGAATCTTTGCCTTTAGAGATCATTTCTGCAGATTCGATGCAGGTGTACCGCCACATGGACATAGGAACAGACAAACCCGCTCACCAAGATCTGCAAAAGGTTCGTCACCACCTTGTGGATATAAGGAATCCCGATGAACAGTGGACTGTGCAAGAGTTTCAAAAAGAAGCGGGCAGCGCCATCGACGACATCCGGTCTAGAGACCATTTGCCTTGCATTGTGGGGGGGACCGGTTTTTACATAAGGGCATTGCTCAAAGGATACCCCTTGGAAAATGCGCCGCCTGACCAACGTTTTCGCCGGAAAATGAAGGAGTTGGCCCGCGCTGAAGGCAACAGGGCGCTTCACCGGCTGCTTTTGAAACGAGATTCTGCGTCCTGGCGCGATTTGCATCCAAACGACGTGAAACGGGTGATTAGGGCCCTCGAGTATTACGAGACTACCGGAAGACCTATCTCGGCCAGAAAATCTGTTCACAGTGAACCGCCTTACGACTCTGTAATCTTAGGTCTTCAATGGGAACGTCACGAACTTTACGAACGGATCGATACAAGAGTAGAAGAGCAATTTCGCCGCGGGCTGATCGGTGAAGTTGAAGGTCTTCTGCAAATGGGTTACGATGAAGATCTGCCTAGCATGCGGGGGCTTTGCTACAACGAAGCGTGCGCTTACCTTTTGGGCCTCGTAACCCAAGAGGAAGCGAAACGATTGTTGAAGCGCAACACCAGACGTTTTGCCAAACGGCAATTTACATGGTTTGCGCGCGAAGAAGGCATAATTTGGATACCTGCCGGTAAGGATAAGCTGTGGGAAAACATTGTGGGCCAGGCAGTGAGACTGGTCGAGTTCAGCGTCCACCGGCCTGGGTAGGATGCCTGCTTGAGAAAGCGGAGGGAGACAAAATGGCTACTAAATCTGCTAATCTGCAAGATTCTTTCCTGAATCAAATACGCAAGGATAGCATTCAGACCACGGTTTACCTTATCAACGGTTTCCAACTCAAAGGCGTTGTCCGAGGTTTCGACAATTTCACTGTGTTATTCGAAAGTGAAGGCAAACAGATGCTTGTCTATAAGCACGCGATTTCCACCGTGACCCCGTTAAGGGCTGTCAGCTCCTCTGTTCTGGTGGACAACTCCCAAAAGCTCAAATCTCAAGAACCTAAAGAACCCCGGTAAACTCGCAACTGCAGGCGGGCAATCCAGTTGAGCAAGGTTTGTATGCAAGTCCGCAAGGCAGGGCAGACTTTTCTCGGGAGGTGATGACCACGCCTAGGGATCCAGTCTGCGGAATAAACTTGCGGGACGACCAGGACGACCAAAATCTGAGGTCAGATTATCAAGGCCAAACCTACCGGTTTTGCTCGGACAAATGCAAGCAAGAATTCGACAGAAATCCCGGCAACTACATCATGAACAGAAACGATGATTTTGACCAGAGAAAAGATGACCGACAACGGCAGAAAAACTGGGACCGTCTGGATCAAAGAGACGACCAGGATCGTGACAGAGACAGGAATAGGCTCGACCAAAGGGATGATCGTGATCGGGATAAGAACAGGCTCGATCAAAAAGACGATCGTAACCGGGACCAGAACCAAAGAAGGCCCAAATAGAAAGGTACCTTTTTATCACCGGCCGTCCCTTGTGAGGGGCGGCCACATGTTTTGTCTGTTTCGGTAACATGGGTAGACACGTTTGGGACACATTTTTCCGCCCTCCTCACCATGGGCGATGCCTATCTTTGATACTACCCCACTGCCCCAAAATGTCCGGCAGCGTATAATATTTTACTTCAACTCGAGTCTTTTTGGGGGAGGCCCATGCAGTGGTACACGGCAGCGTCAGAAGAACTAGAAACGGCCCGACTTTGCGAGTCGTGTCATCCCAAGAACCGGTTGACTTCAGCCAAGTTCCTGGGTTGGATCTCGGAAAACAAAATGCTCTAGATGAATTGAACTCCCTTGTGGGGTTGAACAAAGTAAAAGAACTGATTTTTGAGATATACGCTTTTGCCGAAGTACAGAAACGCCGTCAACGGCTGGGCCTTTCCACCGAAAGCACCGTTCTTCACATGATCTTCAAAGGAAACCCGGGCACGGGCAAAACGACTATTGCCAGGATAATCGGGAGGCTTTTTCGAGAGGCCGGGCTCTTGGAGAAGGGCCACGTCGTCGAAGTCGAAAGAGCCGATTTGGTGGGCGAGTACATTGGCCACACCGCCCAGAAAACAAAAGAACAAATACGGAAAGCTCGGGGCGGGATTCTTTTCATTGATGAAGCCTACTCGCTGTCGAGAGGGGGCGAAAAGGATTTCGGAAAAGAATGCATCGACTGCATAGTCAAAGGCATGGAAGACCACGCCAAAGAAACTGTCTTTATCCTGGCCGGCTACCCTTTTGAAATGGAGCATTTTCTGCAATCCAACCCCGGGCTGCGATCAAGATTCCCCATCCATCTTGATTTCCCGGACTACGGTCTTTCGGACTTGACGAAGATTGCGGACCTGATGTTAAAAAATCGCGATTACCGCCTGTCCAGAGATTCCCGAGTTGCCCTGCGCAACATTTTGGTAGACAAGATGAAATCAGAAAGAATACCGTCCAATGCCAGATTAGTAAGAAACATAATCGAGAGGAGCATTAGAAGACAAGCAGTGCGTCTGGTAAGGGATAATTCCTATTCCAGACAAGACCTGATGATGATCAGATCCGAGGAGCTGTTGGAGGACCTCCCGAGTGGGGTATAATCGACAAGGTGGAAGTCTTTTGGGGGAGGTGGCTCCTTATCAGCCAAATCTTTCAGGGGTGCGGTCGCGGGGATTCGATTCGAGTTGTGCTTGCAGGCATCAAGAACGAACGGAGCAAGCCCCGGCCCGGGTCCTTGGGACTCACTGCCGCACAATCCGTAGACGAACTGCAAAAACTTGCGGAAACCCTATTTTACATACCCTGTGGGGTGTTGGTTCAAGAACGAGACGCACCCGATCCCGCAACTTACCTGGGCAAAGGCAAAGTGGAAGAACTGGCGTCCTTAATCCGGTCCTCAGAAGCGGCCCTGGTGATTTTCGACGGTACCTTATCGCCGGTTCAGGCCTGGAATCTGCAGGAGGCCACAGGAGTTCTTGCTATCGGCAGGACCGAACTCATCCTCAGGATTTTCGCCTCCAGGGCCAGGACCCGTGAAGGAAAACTACAGGTAGAGCTGGCCAGCGCAAGACATGCCCTGACCCGCCTCACGGGCCACGGCCGGGAAATGTCTGCCTTAGGCGGTGGGATTGGTACTAGAGGGCCTGGGGAGCAACGGCTTGAGACGGACAGGAGGCTTGCCAGAATTCGCATTTCCCGCCTCAATAAAGAACTCAAACAGGTCCAACAGGTGCGCAAAGAACAGCGCAAAAAGAGAAAGCGAACCGGAATACCTCTTGTTTCTTTGGTGGGCTACACCAATGCCGGAAAATCCACCTTGTTCAGCGCCCTCACCGGGGAAGAAGCCTATTGCGACGACCGGTTATTTGCCACTTTGGACCCTTGGATAAGGAAATGGGAAATGCATTCGGGCCAAGTTGTGTTGCTGTGCGACACGGTCGGCTTCATACAAGGACTGCCTCACGAGCTTGTAGCCGCGTTTAGGGCTACTTTGGAGGAGTCTGTGGATGCGGATATGTTGATTCATGTGGTAGACTTGTCGTCACCTGTTTGGCGGGAGCAGCTTGCCACGGTGGACGGGGTGCTGCAAGATTTGGGGGCCGACCGGGTACCGCGCCTGACCTGTTTCAATAAAGCGGATCTTCTTGAGCCAAGCATTAGCCGCAGCCCGGAACCCAGGTTGTACGGCGCGTCGGTGACTGTTTCAGCCCTGAAGGGAGAAGGGTTGGAAGACCTGGATAAGACCGTCAGCGACACGCTATCGGAAAACCTGGTAACAGTGACTTGGAGCATTCCCTACGCTCAATGGAATTTGGTTTACGAAATCAGAAGATTGGGGCTTGTTCTTGGAGAAAAACACAACAAAGGAGGGGCCGAGGTCACCTGCATGCTCTCGCCCCGAGAAGCGAAAAGACTGGCCCGGAAATTGAGGTTTGCGACACATGTCCCAAGAGAGTCTCCACCCTCAAGAGATAGCCCTGATAAGACGGTGTAAGAATGCGCTGAAAAATGTGTGGGAAGGTTTCGACCACACTGTCCTTTCTAATCAGGCCAAAGTGCTCGACGCATTCGTTCAGAAAAGAGTGAGCCTTGCGCATATGTCCCCTTCAACGGGGTACGGGTATGGTGACACGGGCAGGGAAGGTCTGGACTCAGTTTATAGCAGGGTCTTTGAAGGCGAGTCGGCACTTGTCAGGGTTCACTGGGCATCGGGGACTCACGTGATGAAAACCGCCCTGTTTGCTTTGCTCCGCCCCGGAGATGAAGTTTTGAGCGTCACCGGAACCCCTTACGATACCCTGCATCCCGTTATCGGGTTTGGGCAGGGGAACGACAGCGGACCCCGGGGTACAAGCCTCGGCGCCTACGGCATTTCATACGCCCAAACCGATGCGTTGTCCGACTATCAAAAAGGCTCAATATCCGCCGAACAACTGGAAGGCTGTCTGTCCCGGGCAGTCACCCCTAACACTAAGGTGTTTATGGTTCAAAGGTCTAGGGGATATTCCCAAAAAAGCACCATTTCAATGAAAACCCTTGAAGTTTTCATGGCAACTGCCCAGAGGCGGTGGCCCCACGTACTGACTTTCGTCGACAATTGCTATTGCGAATTTGTGGAAGAACGGGAACCACCCGGCTTGGGGGTTACCTTGACGGCCGGGTCTCTAACCAAGAATCCCGGCGGCGGATTGGCTCCCACCGGAGGCTATCTTGTGGGCAAGTCCTGGGCTGTAGCAGCTGCTTCTGAAACCCTGTACGCTACGGGAATCGGGAGAGAGGTTGGCTGCAACGCGGCCGGATACAGGCTTTTGTATCAAGGGCTGTTTGCGGCGCCCAAGGTGGTAGGAGAAGCCCTCAAAGGCGCCGCCTTCGCCGCAATGTTTTTTCAGGAATTGGGTTACCCGGTGGACCCACTGCCCCTGGATGCCAGAAGCGATATAGTCCAATCCATCACTATGGGGAGCGGGGAGGGGCTGCGAACGCTTGCCAGGGCTGTTCAATATGCGTCGCCTGTGGATTCTTTCGCAACGCCGGAGCCGTGGGACATGCCGGGATATGGCAGGCAAGTGATTATGGCCGCAGGCACCTTTGTTCAGGGCTCATCCATTGAGCTTTCCTGCGATGGCCCCTTTGCGCCCCCGTACATCGCCTACCTGCAGGGGGGGCTCACCTGCGAACATGTGATTTTGGCGTGCCTGAACGCCAAGAAGATGCTTGTCAGATGATTCTTAACGGGTATCGTTTGGTTCTACTCAGCGCATCGGGCGGTAGACACCTATGACTCTTCCAAGAATCTTCACGGACCTGACGATGATAGGGGCCAGTTCCGAATTTTCCGGCTGCAGACGAACCGCGTTTTTCTCGCGAAAAAAAGTCTTGACGGTTGCCTCGTCGTCCAAAAGAGCAACCACGATGTCCCCGTTGTCGGCATGCCCTTGCTGTCTAACAAGGACATAGTCACCCTCGAAGATACCCGCACCTATCATACTGTCTCCTTCAACTTTGAGCAGAAAGACGTTTTCGCTTTTCACAAAATAACGGGGAAACGGGACTACATCTTCTATGTTTTCCACGGCAAGAACGGGGGTGCCGGCCCTCACCATTCCCACCAAAGGAACCATCACAACGGACCCAGAGTTGTCATCCTGCAAGCCAGCGGTAAGGTTAAAGGCCCTGGATTTCTGGGCCACCCTTCGCAGAAACCCTTTTTTCTCCAGGTTTCGCAGGTGAGTATGCACCGTGGCGGTGGATTTGAGCCCCAGCCTTTCGCCTAATTCCCTTACCGACGGAGGGTAGCCGGTTTCCCGGATGCTCTCTTTTATGACTTCAAGGACTTTAGCCTGCCGAGTTGTAAGCTTGACCATATTGCACCCTCCCAGAGATTTGGAGCGGCCTAAACTCGAACATTAGTTTACCATGTTTTGGCGCCTGGCGCAAACGGAAGTTTGGGGTATTCTTAAACCCCTGCCTGGGAATCTTAGAGACCCGAAAGGGGGGAAGACCTTGAACGAAGACCGCCCGATACCTCGGAACCCAGATTTTCCGCTGGAAACGCCCTTTTACGAAGAACAGTCTGATCCGTACTTTGAGGATGAACCAACAGTCTTGGACAGGGACGACAACAAGCCGGTTTATGAGGATGACGATTGGTACTGGAACGAGCCCGACGACTTTTTTGTTGACGAAGGTATGTGGCCCTGGCCGGAACCGGCCCCAAAACCTAAAAGGGATCCCACTCGCCCAAAACGCGCTCCAACGTAATCTGGCACATCACGTTACTCGGAATTTCATTGTATAATAAGCCCCACCAAAACGGGGCTTTTTTGCCGCCGTAGCCTTGGTCACCAAAATGCAGCCCATCTCATAAAGTGAAAGGGATCGTAGTTTTGAGGTGGAGGTATGACAAATGCCAGACCAAGTCATGACGGAAGCGAGCGTGTTCACCTGGTCCCGGGAAAGAGAACTGGTGCCTGTTTATGACCGGTTACTCGCCCACGCTCCACAATCCGACTGCCTTGAGTTAATTCAGGAGCTCTACGAAATGAAAAAACCCGTCATGGATGATTGCAACGAGCTTATGGCGGCAATGGGTGTTGAGATCCCGGGGGAGTTTGCCGACATTTCTATACCTGACGACTTTAAAGAGATCGTAACACTCCTTCACAGTAGAGAGACTGAGCTGCTCGAGAGAGGTTATCTACAGCTGGATAGACACCTTGAAGAGCCCACAAGCCGCTCACTAATGGTGAGAGTATCCCGGAAGAAATCGAAACAGCTGGAGCTGTTGCGAAAAATCGCGGACAGGTGCCAGATTATCCTGATTGTCTCGCCGGAGCACGGGCACCCCGGCCACCCAGGCCAGTTCCCTCCAGGACACCCAGGGCATCATCCGCCAGGCCATTTTCCACCGGACCATCATCCCCCGGGGCATTTCCCACCGGGGCACCATCCGCCGGGTTTTCCGCCCCACGGGGGTGCGTTGGAGTATGTGGTACAACCGGGAGACACAATGTTTCTCATCGCGCAAAGATACGGCGTTTCGTTGGAAGCCCTGATAAGGGCAAATCCACAGATCCGAAACCCGGACCTTATTTTCCCCGGCGACATAATCCGCATTCCCACAGGCAGGGCCCCGGTGTCCCCGCCTCACGGAGTGCCGGGGGGCAGGCGTTACGTGGTTGTGCACGGTGACACCATCATCATAATAGCCGGCAGATTTGGGTTAAGCCCCGCGGAACTCATCGCCTTCAACCCCGGGTTGACTTTGGAAAGCTCAGTCACGCCCGGCCAGGTGCTAATGATTCCTGCGGGTGGAGCGGTGGGCTAGAGACACTCGCTGCGGTTTGCAGGCGGCTGCCCGTAGGGTCTAAAACCCGCACGGGCAGCACTCCATTTCATTGGATTATGCGCCGGGCGCCTATGTACCTGGTGTCAAGATACTCAGAATACCCGGGATCCTGCCGGCGGAAGCTGTTAATCGCAAGCCCACTGCTGCCGGCATGAATATATTTTGAATCCCCCATGTATATCCCTACGTGTGAGGCTCCGGACTCGTAAGTTTCAAAGAATACCAGATCTCCGGGTTCCAGACTCTCACGGTTTCGGACAGGTTTCCCGTGTTCGTACTGCAGGTCGGCGTCACGTGGAATCGTGTAGCCGTTCATTTTGTAGCAAAATTGGGTTAGCCCCGAGCAATCAAAACCGTAGGCAGTGCAACCGCCCCACAAGTAGGGGAGTCCCAGGTATTGCGAAGCCGTTGCGATGACGCTCCCGGCATCCTTCTTTTCGGCAAAGACTGTGGCGTAACTGGAAAACTCCTTCACGTCCCGTGAGAGGACCCAGGCGCCCCCTCTTCCGGGGAGATCTACTTTGCCCCAGCCTATTCTTGAACCCAAAGATGGCAAAACCGTGCCCTGGACAAGTTCGGAAGCAAAAATAGGCTCGCCGCCGGGCTTATCCAAAATCTGTGCCATTTTGGCCGTTATGAGATACTGCTTGCGGCTCTTGAGCTTCAAAATTCCTTGTTCATTGATCGCGCAGATGTCCTGGAAAGCAATCCAGCCCTGATAATCATCTTCCATCCTGACCAGACACCAACCCTCCTCCTGGCCCAGGATTCGCACGTAGTCACCCATCCTGGCTTGGGTGACAGTGTGAGAACCACCCACACTATTGGGCCCGTCACCCAGATCGGCGACCGGTACCTTCACTATGCCAAAATCAAGTGTGCGTGTTGTTGTTCGCCAACCCGACCACGTCACCAACGCGGTCACCCCCGTGGACATGATAAACATCAAAAGGTACAATACTCGCTTCTTCCACACCATAAATCGCCTCCAGCCACCACTCATCTAAACTCCTATTCAAGAGGAGCAACACAAACACACCCAGTTTTTGGGATGACGTGGAATAGGTGGTCAGTTTTTGAGCAGATGGCCCAAACATATAATTCCGGTCTGGCCCGATTACTCAGATTCATGTCTTACGTCCCATAATAGTTATTATGTAAACTAACATTTCTGAAGCATGCGGAGAAAAGTGACCGCCCCCCCGAAGAAAAGCCGCCATCCATCCCACAATCCGAACCTTGAAATATGCCCATTACAGGCATAAGATTTGCATGGAGGATGATTTGTATGGAACGGCTTGCCCGAACGTTGGTGGCGGTGTTGATTGTTTGCGTTGCTGCACTTGCTTATTGCGGTGTTAGACTGAGCGCCATTTCGGAGCAATTGCATGCTTTGCAGATCCCCGGGTACGGCGACCTCTTGGCCGAGTTGTCGTCCCTCAGAACCGCCGTCTCCGAAGTTGGGTTGGCCGATCAATGGGCGTCCTATGTTGAGGTAAGAGTCGGTGAACCTTACGAGGACTTGGTCCCTGTCGACCTAATCTGGCAAATAGCGGAAATGTCACCGGGAGCCAGTGTGGAGTTTTTTATGAGACCACGAAACGAGACTGATTTCACACGCTATGAGGTCGTAAGCACCGGTGGAGGCAATTTTCGGGTCTCCCTGGAGGTGCCTTACGAACTGAATCCCATTGTCCACGTGTCCACCGGTCATTCCGGCAACCGCAGTTCCAGTGCGTCTGTTACGGCTGTGTGGGACAGTTTCTCGGGGCAGGCCTACGAATATTACATTTGCGTGACTGATTCCGTTTGCCAGAAGACTACCCGACTGCAATCTCTTGATCTGGGCAAGATTGGCAGCGGAGAATTGAGCCCCCTACATTTGAGCATTGAACACAGAGCCGACAGCACACGGGTTTCTCTTGCAGAAGAAGACGGACCGCACAAATACCGCTTGCTGGGCGTTGAGTTTCAAATCCTGTACGGCAGCGAAAAGATTGTCCTGCCTTTGACTTCCATCCAAGAAACGACGGATCGAGCGGGAAAGTTTTCGGGGCGAAATCTCAGGCCCTTCTCAGGACTCCCATCACTATGCACTGGTTTTGGAATACAGTGACGGTAATAAAACCCTAACCGTGGAAAAGGTCGTTTTCTGGGATTTGGCCGGGCTTGGCGCGTAAACCCCTATTTACCGCCGTGGGCTTTTGACCAGCTTTGGGGATCTGCCAAAAAGTCTCGCACCTTTGATGCGTCTCCGGCCGAAAAATACCCTGTCTTCTCCCCTACGTCCACTATGGTAGGCCAGTCCGTGACCGAATGGCCCCGAACGCCCACCCCACCCAGGCTCCTCTCATACTCCTTGTGCAACCCGTAAGAGGCCAGCACGAAAACGTGCCCGACTTTGAGGCCCGCGTTGCGCAAACCCTTAATGAAGTTAACTTTGCTGCCGCTATTAAACATCAGATCCTCGACCAAAATGACATGGTCGCCTTCGTTCACACGCCCCTCCACTTGGGCGTTTTTCCCAAATCCTTTGGTCTGTTTCCTCACATACAACATCGGCAAGTGCATTTTCCAGCTCAGAAACGCGGCATAGGGGATGCCGGCGGTCTCACCCCCGGCTATGGCGTCTATAGGCTCAGAAACGGTCTCTTTCACAAGCGCCTCAAGCATCTGGACGGCCTCCTCCCTTTCGGGGACGAAGGAAATGAGGCGTCGCACATCGATGTAAACCGGGCTGAACGCCCCGGATGTGAGGACAAAAGGCTTTTCCGGCCTCGCTCCCACCGAGCCCACTTCGATTAGAATCCGGGCCATTCTGTGTCTTTGCTCCTGCGCAAACCTCAGCGCACCCATACCGGCGCTTCCTCCTTGAACCTTCTTTGCAAGATGCCAAGCGCTTTTCGAAAATCTTTGGGAAGCGGGGCAAAAAACTCAACAAATTCCCCGCTTTCCGGGTGGACAAACCCCAGTCTGAAGGCGTGCAGGGCCTGCCCCCCCAAACCCAGTTCCCCTTTTGTTCTGCTGTACAAAGGGTCCCCCACCACGGGGCGTTTTAGGTGAGCCATATGGACCCTAATTTGATGAGTCCTGCCCGTTTCCAATTTTGCCAGGGCAAGAGTGTATTCGTCACCGAACCGAGTCACGACCCTGTACCCTGTGACCGCTTTCCTGCCACCGATTACTACTTTCATCCTCTTCCGGTTCCTTTTGTCCCTGGCGATCGGAGCGTCAACTGTCCCCGATTCAAAAGGAAGCCGGCCCTTGCACAGCGCCAGGTATTCTCTTACGGCTGTTGTGCTCTTGAACTGGTTTTGCAGGCCACTCAAAGTGATTTCGTCTTTTGCCACCACGATAAGCCCCGTAGTGTCTTTGTCCAACCGGTGGACTATGCCCGGGCGAAGCTCCCCCCCCACTCCTTCTAGTCCCGGACAATGGCTGAGGATTGCGTTTGCAAGAGTGCCCCGGCGGTGCCCCAAAGCAGGGTGCACCACCATCCCGCGTTCTTTGTTGACCACAAGTACCCGCCCGTCTTCGTAAACCACATCTATGGGAATATCTTGGGCGACAAGCCTTGTTTCCGGGGACTCCGGGGCAGGGATATGAATCTCTATTACGTCCCCTGCCGCCAACTTTGCCGAACCCTTGGGGATTTTTCCATTTAAGAGCACCCGGCCGTCCTTAATGAGGGCCTGAAACCGGGATCGGGAAACCCCGGGACCAAGCTTCCCGGGAACGTGGGCGTCCAGCCTATCGCCGGCGCCCTCTTTGTCCACTTCAATTGTAACCCACCGGTTCTTCTCGCGTTCCAATCTTCAGATGCTCCCTCTCAGGGAGAAAAGAAACAGGCCCACCATGATGATAGCGCCAACCACGATTGCGGAGTCGGCTACATTGAATATCGGAGGAAAAAAACTGACACTCAGAAAATCCGTCACGCTTCCGAACTGCACTCTGTCGAGAAGGTTTCCAAGCGCACCTCCGGACACAAGCCCCAAAGAAACTGCGAAGGCAGGACCAAGGGTCCTGAATTTTGGGTACAAGAATACGGCGGCTAAGACGCACACTGCGCTCACGATCGCCAAATATAAGTTGGCGTTTCGCAAAGTTCCGAAAGCCGCCCCCGGGTTTCTCCAGTGCATAAACTCCAAAAGCCCGTGTATGACAGGTCTGGACTCTCCTAATGGAATCGTGGACCTAACCCAGACTTTGCTTACATAATCTACCGCAGTCGAACCCAAAAACGCAGCCCAAAAAACCACCCTGTCCCATCACCTTCCAAACGTGTCTCCGGTGCCTCCCAAAAAGGATACCCGACACGGTTCAGACAGGCAAGCACTAACGGTCTACCCTGGGGCGAAAAACGTTATTCAAGAACCGGTTTTTTTGCCTTTGGGCTGAACCTGTTGCGTATGGGTCGTCGGTGATGGTCTCTATCCCTCTCATGTAAGGGTTCACAATGCCTTCTTCCACAGGGCGGCGGTTTGTGGGAAGCACTTCTTGTTCCTCCTGACATTCCAAACACAACTCGGCATCGGGCATCGCCCTTAGTCTGCCTTCGGAAATGGGGCGTTTGCATCTCAGACACCATCCGTAGGTCCCTTTGTCAAGCCTCTCCAAGGCCAGGTCCACCCTTCGACCCTGGATTGCCAGACCGTCTTTTAGGCCCAAGTCCTTTCCTCTTTCAAAAGTCTCGAGTGCCATATCCGCCGAATGCTGGTCGTAGCTTGAAAACTCCCCAACATTTATCTTCGCGCTTTCGGAAAAGGTGTTTTCTTTGATGGACCTTATGCCTTGCCTGATCCGCGCCTTTTCTTGAAGCAGCCGGTCCCTATATTGTCCCAGATTGTCGTCAAGGCGCTGTCCATGTCCGGTAAAATTCCTGTCCAACTGCGTTTCCCCCTAGTCTTGGGCAACCACGGATCAATGCTTGCCCGCCAAATATTGTTGGATGATCCACACCAGCTCCCCCAGAAAATTGCCGACTATTGGGAGGTTCGAGATGAAACTACGGGTAAGCACGTATATTAGGAGGGCGCCCAGCAAAGTGAAACCCGCGGCCATGCCCATGCCCCTGAACACTCCGGAAATCGCGTTCAGGTAGATAAGGCGCCTGGGACGATTGAGAAGGGCTACATACTCGGCAATCTTGGCCCTTTCCAAAGAGTCCGAAACGACCTGCAGCGTCTGGGCGAGTTTTTGCGCGCTCACATTTGACACCGTTGTGTCATTCCCGGAATTTTCCCGGACACCTGAGGGCACCGGCCGCACTCCTTTCGTTCGTACCCTTTCCGTCTATTATGTTTCCTCAATTAAGCTTTCCGTAATCCCGTATGACCGGCAGCATTGACGCCGGGCATTTTTACCGCAACTTCAAGCGACTGTATAATAACCTTGGGGCCAAGACAAAAACTTGAGGGGGGCCGTGCAATGATCATCCGTGCGAAGACTGTAATAACTGGGGATTCGGAAACCGTCATCAGGGACGGGGCAGTATTGTTTGAAAACGGTGTAATAACAGAAATTGGGCGAGGAGAGGAATTAGTCAGCAAGAATCAAAATGAAACAGTGAAGGATTTCGGCAATGCGACCATCTTGCCCGGGTTAGTAGACATGCATGTACATATCGGTTACTGGTACAACAGGCCGGATAAACAGATTTACGGCAAATATTTGGCGGCTTACATGGCCCTTGACTACGCGCAAAGGGCCATAAGCGCCGGCGTCACCACAATGCGAGATGTACTTTCCCCCGACGGCCTGTGTCGTGAGTACACCCGGGCCGTGAAGAAAGGTTTTGTCAAGCATATTCCGCGCTTGCATTTTTGTAATCAGGCCATATGTGCAACCGGGGGGCATGCTTGGAACACCCGTGATGCCAGTGTCGAAGTGGATGGTGAGTGGGAGATGAGAAAAGCCATCCGGACCCAAATTCGCGAAGGGGCCGATTGGATCAAGGTCATGGCCTCTCACAGAGACGATGTCTCGGAGTTTACTCAACAGGAAATGGATGCAGCTGTCGATGAAACACACAGACACAAGCGCAAGATAGCCGTGCACTCCAGCCGGCAGCCATCACTGCAGATTTGCATTAACGCCGGGGTTGACACTATTGAGCACGGCACGGACCTGACTTATGAGCAGATTTTGCAGATGAGGGAAAAAGGTGTGGCCTGGTGTCCGACCCTTCTTGTCCATAAGAGCACGGCACGGGAGCTGGAGGCCATAATTGAAGAACACGGGCATGATGCACTCACGCCCCTGCAAAAAGAGACTTACAGCATTTACGCCCCTGCCAACGTTTATTACAGGGCCAATTTCCGGAAATTCGCCGAAACCGGCGTCTTGGTGGTCTCAGGAACTGACATGATATCCGAAGGGGCGGACGCCACACCGGTTGCAAAAGAGCTTGCAATAATGGTGGAATACGGAATGAGCCCCGTTTGGGCTATCGGCGCAGGTACAAAAAGCTGTGCAAAAGCACTGGGCATGGATGGCAAAATTGGGGAGCTGGCCCCCGGCGCGTTTGCTGACATCACGGTTGTTTCCGGGGACGCTTCGGTTGACATCAAGGCCCTTGAGGATGTTAAGGAAGTTTTTCTCGGCGGTGAAACCGCCTATTTTAACCCTAATCTATAGGGCACAAGACTAGGGTTTGAAACGTGGGTTTCCCGCGTCGCTGACTCGGCTGCCGAACAAAAAGTAAAGGAGGGATTCATCCGTGTTTGATACCAACCTTCTGGCAAGGCCGGAAGTTTTCAAGCTGTCCCCCTACGGGCCCGGCAAACACGCCGACGAAGTTAAAAGGGAATTCGGGTTAAGCCGGGTTCTAAAGCTAGCCTCAAACGAAAACCCGCTTGGTCCTTCCCCCAAAGCAGTCTCCGCCATAGCGGAGCATTCCAAAAGGATTCATTTGTACCCCGACGCCTCGGGGTTTGAACTTAAAGACAAAATCGCGTCGAAGCGCGGGTTGACTCCGCAGCAAGTGGTTCTGGGAAACGGTTGCGACGAGTTGTTGATGCTTTTAGGCCAAGTGTTCCTTAACCAAGGCGATGAGGTCATCATGGGCCACCCCAGTTTCCCAGTTTACCGCACTTACACCAGCCTTGCCGGGGCAGTGCCTGTGGAAATTCCCGTGACCGGTGAGGGCACCCTTGATTTGGACGCCATGGCCGAAGCAATCAACCCCAAAACCAAAATGCTGTTCGTTTGCAGCCCAAACAACCCCACAGGAAGCATCGTGACAAGAGAGCAGGCTCGGCGGTTCATGGGCAGGATTCCCGAAAATGTCCTGGTGGTGGCCGATCAGGCTTATGCCGAATATGTAAACGATCCGGATTACGGCAACTTCCTCCCTTTCGTGCAAGAGGGCAAAAACGTCATTGTGCTTCACACCTTTTCTAAAGTCTACGGTTTGGCAGGACTCAGGGTCGGGTACGGTCTGGCCAAAGCTGAAATATGCCGGTTGATTGAACGCGTAAAGCTCACTTTTAACCAAAATGCTTTTGCCCAACCGGCCGCTGTGGCCGCACTGGATGACAAAGAACACGTTGAAAAGAGCCTGGCGGTAAATGAAGCGGGAAAAAAGTTTTTAACCCAAAAATTCTCCGCCATGGGATTCAGCGTGCGCCCTACCTGGGGAAACTTTTTGTTGGTAGACACAGGGAAAGACTGCCGGGCATTGTTCCATTCCCTCTTGCGCCTGGGGGTCATCGTCCGGCCGGGGACCGGCTGGGGGCTTGACACCTCCCTGCGCATAACCGTCGGCACCCCGGAGGACAATGCTACCCTTGTCCGGGCGATTCATGAAGCAATAGAACACCCGTAAACACAAGATTCCCGGGGGCCTGGGCATGCTCCTGGGCCCCGGGAAGGACTACGGCAACCACCGGGAACCGCCGCCATTGCCCACGGCTTCTTCCACCTCTTTGGCATAACCCAAGATTCTTTCAAGGGTGCGCCCGCGCAACTTATCGATTCCGGCGAAATTCATATTGGGCGCATAGTACCTTTCCAGCGCGTCATGGTATTGCTTTGCCTGCCCAATGTAGTAGATGGCAGAATCGAAAAGGGATTCGAACTGCACTTTTGCCCTTTCGATGTAAGAGACATGTCTGGAGACAACATCCCCATCCAAACACCTGTTCATATCCACGATCACGTCTTTGGGCCCCGGGATGTATTGATGGGGTTCTATGGATTTCGTTAGGACCAGGCTAAGATCCGGTATCAGAACATGCTCGGCTTTGTGGGGATGCAGGGGGCAATAGTATACTTCGGTGAAAAACCCTTTCTTAAGGGCCATCCTTTTTACTTTATCCAACAGGTACGATTTGCCGGTGCCGGGCGCCCCCTCTATGACATACCTGGTATCGCAGGGGGCGACGATAGTGTTCAAATGGTTTACCATGCCGTCCGGGGTTATGGCGCTTGCGAACAACCGCCTTTCAAAACCGGGTCTTTTGGCAACAGGGATGGAATTGAAATTGTCGTCAATAATCTCTTGAGCAGCTATATTTGCCTCACCGAAATCCAAAGCTTCTATGTTTGCCGACTCCCAGTCCTCGTAGACCACTTGGGCGGCCTTCAAATACCTGTATGCCCGCTGGAAAACCGATTCGGACCCCTTCTGGCACTGGAGGATCTCTTCCTTGTTGGCTCTCACGGAAGCTTCATCCCAAAACTCCCCCAACCACACGATCTCGTCCACCGCACCCGGGGTTTTGGGATCGAACTGATGCGGCCAAGTACCGTCCAAAATTCCCACCCCGATGGCCGGAAACACAACTCCGTCTATGGAATTGCTGTCGGAAGAACAATGGTGAATTTCCGTATCGTACCCTAAATCTACCATGTCCCTGGCGATGCTGGTCATGAAAGTGGATTTACCCACCCCGGGGCCCCCTTTGATCACAAAAAGCCTGGTAGCGTCTTTTGGGAGAATGTAATCGTAGTAGGAGAAAAAGCCGTTCGGTGTATTATTGCCCGGAAATACCCTTTTAACGTAGCCTCTGCTTATCAACCTTGTGCCCTCCCCGTTTTGAAAGCGCCCGGCTGACCGCCAAAACAGCCGCCAAGGCAAATATCTGCCCACGCATACTATGTGCTCCCCTTGGCAAGGGTGAAGGGGAAAAATTCTGTAAACTTGCGGCAATAGCGGGCCTTAGGGCACAATTGGCTTAAATCGCTGTGGACAAGGCGGAGGTAGTGGTGAAAAGGACGACATCTTCATTGTGGGCAAAAGGAATTGCAGCAACTGCCCTTTCTCTTTGCCTGGCGGCGCTTGCCCCGTTATGGTCTGTGGAACTGGTCGCCTTGGATACCGGGTTTTACAACAAGCAGTGGGCCCTTCTGGAGACTGCGCAGGCTGCGGGGATGGAAACGCAGGATCTGACCAGGGCCGGGGCGGCATTAAAGGGGTATTTCAAAGGCCATATCGCGTCTCCCCAGATAGATGTCACTATCCACGGAACTGCCCGACCCTTGTACACAGAAACGGAACTGCTGCACTTGCAAGATGTCAGGAACCTTTTTAAGGCGGGTTTTAGACTGAAAAATGCTCTGTCGGTCGCGGCTTTCGCGGCTGGTTTTCTTCTTGTTTCCGGACGCGCCGAAAAATCAAGGCGCAGATTGAGAGGCTTTGCCGCACCCTTCTTTGCATCGTGCGCCGGGTGTGCGGGCCTGCTTTTGGCCCTGGCGATCCCGGCGGCTCACAATTTCGGCGGCTGGTGGGTTGGCTTTCATCTGGTGGCTTTCACCAACGACCTTTGGCTACTGGACCCCAATACCCACTGGCTAATCAGGCTTTTCCCAGAAAAGTTTTTCCAGTCGGCCGTAACCAAGATCGGTTTCCTTTGCCTGGGATTTGCCGTATCGTACGCGTTATTGGGGTTTGCGG
>CAZYEC010000011.1:27276-39948 GCA_964646385.1 uncultured Eubacteriales bacterium
ACGCCACTTTGCCGCCGACCACGGTCATTAGGACCTCCAAGTCTTTTAGTTCCTTGGGGTTCACGGTAAAAGGATCCTGGGAGAGGACCACAAAGTCAGCCAGTTTCCCCGGTTCAAGGGTGCCCTTCCGGTTCTCCTCAAACGCCCCGTAAGCGCCCCCGAAAGTGAACATGCGGATGGCATCAGAAACAGAGACGCGCTCGTTCGGGTAGAATCCCCCTCTGGGGTTGCCGTCCATATCCATGCGGGTGACAGCGGCGTAGATTCCCCACAGAGCATCCGGCGGTTCTACAGGGCTATCGGAGCCGCCCGCCAAGGGTATGCCTGCGTTAAGCATCGTCCTCCAAGCGTAAGACGAGCGCATTCTTTGGGTCCCAACTCTGTCCTGGGCCCATCTCATGTCCGTGGTTATGAACTTGGGCTGAACATCGGCCACCACCCTGGCCCTTTTCATTTCGCTGATCAAAAGCGGTGTAAGGATTTGGGCGTGGACTATCCTGTGCCTCAACCAAGTCTTCCTTGGGATTCTCGCCTGAGCCTCATTTATTGCTCCAAGAGCAACCTCTGTGGCCTTGTCTCCTATGGCATGAACCGCAACCTGCATTCCCAGAGCGTGAGCCCGAAAAACCAGTTCCTTAAGGGCCTTTTCTTCATTGACCAAAATGCCCGCAGTGGTTGGATCATCGGAGTAGGGCTCCTCCAAAGCAGCAGTGCGCGCACCTAAAGAACCGTCACAGAAAAGTTTCACCGCCCCAACCCTGAAAGCATCGTCGCCATCCCCGGTGCGAAGCAACGTATCTTGAAGCCGGTCCAGGAATTCCACGGGAATGTCCCAGTAAACTCTCAAAGAGATCCCTTTTTGATGGAGCCGCCTGTAAATCTCCTGCACCCCATGGAATCCCCCCTGGGAGTCATTAGTGTGGACCGAAGTAGTGCCTTTTGACAAAAGATGCTCCATAGCCCCTGCGGTGCACCGTTCTAAGGTGCCGGTGTCGGGCTCGGGAATGTGTCCGTAGACCAGGCTTTGGGCCTTCTCTCTCAGCACCCCGGTAGGTTCCCCGTAAAGATCTCTGTCAATGGCGCCGCCGTACGGGGCCACAGTGTCACCAGTTATGCCTGCCAGTTCCAGCGCTTTGCTGGACAAAACCAGTAAGTGGCCACAAGCCCTTGTAAGGCACACCGGATTATCCGGTGCCGCTTCGTCAAGATCCTTTCTAGTGGGATAACGCTTTTCCCGGAAAACGTCCTGATCCCACCCACGCCCCAAAATCCATTCCCCTGCTTTAGCCAGCCGGGCCCTGGCCGCAACTTCTTCTTTCATTTCTTTTATGGACCGCACATCCCCCAGAGCCAGGTTTCTGAGCCCCAATCCCAGGCTCATCAGATGGAGGTGGCTGTCAACAAAACCCGGTAAAACGGTCTTGTTGCCCAGGTCTATTACTTCCGGCACCGTCCCGGCCGGGAAAGCCCTCATGGCCCCGTCTTTTTCACCTGCGTAAATGATGCGCCCCCGGTAGGCAGCAATGGCCTCTCTTCGTCGTATCTTGTCGGCAAGAATGTGGAAATCGCCGTTTTGGAAAACTACTGCCTCGCATTTCATCAACGCCACCTGCCTCCCGTGGGATTACTCGGGTACACCCGGTTAGTATGGCCGAAAAGCGGCGGGCTCCAAAGAATCTTCTGAGCTCAGCTGTTTTCTTCCATTCCTGATTCGATGTCCTCGGCTCCTTTTGACAGGAGTTCCAAGGTTGACTGCAAAAACGCCTTCATTTCGGCATTGAAGCGTCTTAACCGGTTTTTGTTTTTATCCACTTGCCGGTAACTTTCTTCAACCGCCTGCCCGGCTTCGTCTTTTAGGCGTTTGGCTTCCAAAAGAGCCTCGTTCTTTATAACTGCCGCCTCTTTGGTGGCAGATTCCCTGATCTCATCGGCAGCTTTCTGGGCCAAGATAATCGCGTTTTTGAGGGTTTCTTCCAAACCCCTGTAATGCTCCAGGCGTGACTCCAAACCAGAAATCGATGCTTGAAGGTCGCCGTTCAGGCGTATGATCCGCTCCATTTCCGCCACTACAAGATCCAGGAACTCGTCAACTTCGTCTTCAGCGTAACCCCGAAAAGACTTCCGAAACTCTTTATTGTGGATGTCCAAAGGGGTCACTCTGTGTATGTTCAACGAGGTAGCATCGTCATGGTCAAGAGGCATCCCGGCCCCCTCCTTAATGCGCTTATGCCTTAGGAGAATTCCACCAATACAACGCGGTTACCTTCTTTTGGCTGGGCGGGGGCCGAACAAAACTGTGCCAAGCCTTATCAAGGTCGCCCCTTCCTCCACGGCTTCGGGATAATCAGCCGACATCCCCATAGACAATTCCATCAAGTTTGCCGGGTCTATTCCCGAATCGATCAGACGTTCCCGCAACAGCCGCAGTTCCCGAAAGGCGTGTTTCGACACGCCGGGTTCGGGGGATAGAGGGGGCACGGTCATAAGACCCACCAGGGCCAAACCGGGAAGGCCCACAACTGCGTTTACCAAGTCAAGAGCATTTTCCGGCGCGACGCCGAACTTTGCCGGATCGTGCCCGATATTAACCTCCACCATCACCTGGATGGGATTTTCGGGTGTTCTGTAAATCTTAGAAAATCGCGACAGGGTAAGAGCAATCTTCTGGGAATCCACCGAGTGAACCCCTTGGAACAACCTGGCGGCCCAAGATGCTTTGTTGGTTTGGAGATGTCCTATGAGGAAGAGCCCGGCACCTTCAAAGGCCCCGGCTTCTGCCTTTTCTTTTGCCTCTTGGACGCGGTTTTCCCCGAAAACAGAGATGCCCGCACAAATCGCTTCTCGTATTACCTGGACCGGCATTCTTTTGGTGGCGCCCATAATCGTGACAGTGGAAGGGTCTCTGCCGGTCTTGTCGCATGCCTGTTCAATGCGTTGTTTTACTGCTGCCAAGTTTTTCGCGATCATCTCACGCGCCTGCCCTCCAGGAAAGCTTTGGGTCTCAAGAGAATATCGTCCGTTTCAGAAATGCCTTTAACTACCGCTTTGTTCCCCCTTGTGGCCAACACCTCCACAGGTCTGAAACGCGCGTAGGTCCTTTGAACTACAAGCACTCCTTGCTGCCCCCCCATTTCCAGGATGCTTTTGGATGGCACCAAGATACCCGACTTGCTACTTAGCACAAGACTTACATTCGATGGATAAATGCCGCCTTCGCCGGATAGCACATCCAGGTTGCCCGATATGACAGAGTATCCGGGAGGTTTCGCATCCGCAATCCCCAAAATGGTGGCCCGGGATTCCAAACCGTTGGAAAACCGAAAAACCACATGCTCTCCCGTTTTCAAATCCGGTCTTTCTTCAGTTTTCACCGGAAGGAAAAACGAAATATCCTGACCCGATACAACTCGCCCGATGGGATCTCCGAGTTTCACATCCTTCCCATCATGAGTTTCCATGAAAACCGAGTTTTCCGCTTCCCGACAAATGGCCATGATTTGAGAAGCATCTTTTCCCGCCAGCAATGCGTCTGTCATCCGGCTCTCGAAGTCGGTAAATCTGGTAGAAAAAAAACCCGTCGCAGGTGAAAGCACCTTTACGTTCGCGCTCTCAAGAGCCTGTTCCAACAAAGAGACGATTCCAGTGAGCCCCGCCCGTTTGTCCTCCATTGCCGAAAGACGGCTTCTGCCTCCGTCTACGGCCGCTTGGGCGTCCCAGAAACATGACTCCTGAAAGAGAGCGGTCTCCGAATCGCCCCGGGCCCAGGCAACGCGCGAGTCCAAAAGGGCTTCAATTGCCTCTTGATAAAAATGCTCCACCTGACCGGTAAGGAATTCGAATTCTTCTTGCGTCCCTTGTTCGTACTCTTCCAGGTTACCCTCGGCAGCAGCAATGCTTTGAGAAAAGTCAATTCCGGTTTCAGGATCGCCCACGGTAGCCAAAACCTGCCCCATCCTGACCGAGTCGTTATCCCCCACGAGCAGTCTCAGGGTTCCGTTAGCCGGGGCAGAGACCACCCAACTTCCCCCTGAAAACACGGCTGTGCCGGAGACTTCGTCTTCCAAAGTCCCGGGGCTACCACGCCCGATTGGTGCGAACAATGTTAACAACCCGGCACTGAGATAGGGCCAAATAAGCAGCAATGCCAGGCCTGTAAATATGGTCATTACCGCAATGTTCCTGAGAAAAGTCTTGCGTTTGGGCCTGCCGCGAGAACGTCTCGTCAAACGGGATCTCCCTCTCAAGGTTCGGGGGAATAGCTGGCACCTTCACAGACAGACTAGTCCATGACAGAGTGCGCAGTCAAGGTGGAGTCTCTCAAAAAGGGCAGTTAGCGTGCGATTCGTTTTAAATAATGCTCTGTGAGCTCTACCAGGATCACATCTTCGCCGATTTTTTTTACGTTTTCCCAGGGCACCACATAATCGTCGGACCTTCCGAAAACGCCAAAAACCTTTGCCTGCCCGGGAACCACTACCGATATTATCCTCCCTGTGTCCAGATCAATTTCAACGTCAACAATGTTGCCCAAACGACGCCCATCAGAAGTGTTGATTACATCCCGGGCAGAGAGGTCTGATGCCCTTATCACTCGACCACCTCCAGTGCATTATATGCGCCGCGGAGTCAAGTAACCCGGCTACTGAAGCTTTTGTCGTTGGCAAAAAGAGGCTAGGCCCGGGTTAAAAAGGGACACCAATTTGTGAAACCCGGCCTTCACAGCGTCAAGCAGAAGGAACCGGACACGCACCGGCACCTCTTCAGTTTGCGACTCATCCACAAGGATGAGCCCCGGATCGTCCGCCAAAGCGGTGGTTGGAACCGCTCGGCCGGGGTCATCCCCCAGGGCAACGGCTTTTTGGACCAGATCAAAATAGCATAACGGGGGATACATCACGCACCACCAGTTTTGCCCCGCCCCCGTGCCCAGTACCACCTGCAGGGCAGTATAAGGCCCTTGAGGCAAAAACACTTCTTGGCCT
This sequence comes from uncultured Eubacteriales bacterium, assembly GCA_964646385.1. Classification (GTDB taxonomy): domain Bacteria; phylum Bacillota; class Sulfobacillia; order Fermentithermobacillales; family Fermentithermobacillaceae; genus JAXGZG01. The sequence continues at coordinate 32,259 of CAZYEC010000011.1, forward strand.
GCGCCGGTCCGATATGTGCGATCAGGAAAAGAGACTGTAGTGAGGACCGCTTTAGCCCTGTATGTCTTGCCGCTTTCCTTGAGACACCGAGTGGCCACCTCTTCGATATCGGGCAGGCATCCCGCAATAAGAGACCGGGCTTTCCCCGGATCTTTTGCCTCCAGAAGGCAGGGTCCCAAAGACTCCATCAGGGCATCGCGCACCAACAGCTTGGCATCCTGATCTTCTTGGGAATCTGAATTCCCGATCACGTGAAGCCTGACCGTCTCCGATGGCTCAAGATCCGTGAGCACCCGGGATAAGTTTGTGGGGGTATAGGCTTTTTCAGCTTTGCGTACCCCGGCAAAACCCCACCCGCAAAATAAGATGGCTCCTGCTACAAGCGATATGACTACGCTTTGAAACATATCTTGCTTTCTGTTTCTTGTCACGGACCATCACCTCCAAACTCTAAAGAGCCATGTCGCGCCGCATATGAAGGAGCGCTGCCTTCTCAAGCCTGGACACCTGGGCCTGTGAGATGCCAATTTCCTGTGCAACCTCCATTTGAGTCTTTCCCTCAAAAAATCTCATTTGTATTATTGCCTGCTCTCGCTCAGGTAATTTGGACATAGCCTCGTTTATGGTCAATTCTTGTTCCCACCCGGCGTCTTCGCCGGTGTCATCCTTTACCTGATCCATGATGTATATGGGGTCCCCCCCGTCGTGATAGACGGGTTCGAACAGGCTGATGGGCTCCTGAATCGCGTCCAAAGCGTAGACGATTTCGTCCTGGGGGATTTTGAGTTCCTTGCTAATTTCCTGAACTGAAGGTTCCCTGCCGTGGCGGGCCACCAAGGTATCTCTTACTTGGAGGGCTTTGTAAGCCACGTCTCTTAGGGATCGCGAGACCCTGATGGGGTTGTTGTCACGCAGATAGCGGCGGATTTCTCCGATAATCATTGGAACGGCGTAAGTGGAGAATTTCACATTTTGCCCGAGGTCGAAATTGTCGATGGCCTTCATCAAGCCAATGCAGCCTACCTGGAAAAGATCGTCCACATATTCCCCTCTGTTGGAAAACCTTTGAATCACGCTTAAGACCAGGCGAAGGTTGCCGTTAACAAGCTTCTCTCGTGCGGTCGTGTCGCCTTCCAGCTTTGCCAAAAACAGCTCTTTCATTTTTGCTGAAGACAACACGGGCAGACGGCTTGTGTTCACGCCGCATATTTCAACCTTGTTCAACCCTTGTACCCCCGGCAATGTTCCCAATTTTTGGCGTAAGTATCGTAAAAGAGTATTGCCGCCACGGCCTCGGGTTATTCAAGGAAGGTTATTGATCGGCGGGAAATACCTGCCATTCAGTGGTAACTGGTGATGTCCTTATGCAGCCTGTGCATAATTCTTTTTTCCAACCGAGAAATGTACGACTGGGAAATACCCAACATGTCCGCCACCTGCTTTTGGGTCCGCTCCACCCCATCTTTGAGGCCGAAACGCAGGTCGACGATGGTCCTCTCCCGCCAGGGAAGCCGCCCCAGCACCATGCGCAAAACCTCGCGGTCATCTTCTTTTTCCAGATCGCAGTAAATAATGTCTTCCGGCGTCCCCTTGACGTCGGAAAGGCAGAGTTCGTTGCCTTCCCCGTCCACGTTCAAAGGTTCGTCCAGGGACAGTTCCGTTTTCGATCTCATTGTCCGCCGCAAATACATGAGAATTTCGTTTTCGATGCACTTGGAAGCATAGGTAGCCAACTTTATGTTTTTGCTGACGTCAAAAGTGGACACCGCTTTTATTAGTCCTATGGAACCTATTGACACCAAATCGTCTATGGGGATGCTCGTGTTCTCGAATTTCCGGGCTATGTAAACCACAAGCCTCAAATTTCGTTCGATAAGTGTGGATTTTACATCAACATCGCCGCAATGGAGTTTCATGAGTAAAAGCCCTTCTTCTTCCTGTGTAAGCGGGGGAGGCAGCACTTCCGCGCCGCCCACGTAGTCGATGCGGCCGCCTATTCCCAGGCGTCTTAAAAGCCGAGCCCACCCAAAAGACACCGATTTCACCAGTTCAGATATAAAACCCAACCGCTCACCCCCAAAAGCCGGCAACAACCTGAGCGAAATGACTTACAGGCACACCAAGTCTGGATGCAAAAGCGCCTGATACAAACCGCCGGGGCTCAAGGGCTCTCCGGAAACCCCCACGATGGCCTCTTTTGCGATCCTGACACCGTCTTCTCCCAACACAACGATCCGGTCCGGTCTGAACCCCGGAAGAACTCCTTTCCTGCCCGACAGGCTTTCAAAAGGAATCAAACGAAGCCTGCGGCCTACAGGGGTCCAAGCCAGCCCGGAAGGTATAGAATCCCAAGTGGACCGGAAAAACGCCGTGGCCTCCCCGGGCATGATTCCCTTTACAGAATTCCAATCCACGACTATCACCGGTAAGCCCGAAAGGGGATCTCGGAGGTTGTTTCCTGTATCGATAAGGGCCGTGAGCCCCACCTCTCGCCCGTGCATGGCCAATTCCAGTGAGAGCAGCGGCAGAGGGCGGCCGGGCCGGTATCCCCCCAAACGTGCCACTAAAGGGAAGGCGGATAACACTGCCAGTGAGGCTGCCACTATCCACCAGCGGGCTACCCCATCATCTTCTCCAAAAAATGATAACCTGAAAGGTCTCATGACGCTGCTGTGCAAGAGCGCAAAAGCGGTGCCGGCGGTGATGGCTGAGCAAAGATAAAATCCCGTCGCCACCGTGGCGAAGGCAGGCCCTTTCAAACCCGGGAATGACACGGCAACCATCAAAAGGCCAAATCCGATTCTGGCGGGAAGAGAAAAAACCGGGGAAAGCGGGGCGAACAAGGCTGCAATAGAGTATAAGGAGCCGGCAGCCGAAACTGATAAGAGCCGCCAGGTCTTGATTTCCCTGCCCGACAGCTTGCCGGTAGCCGACAGAATGAGGTAATTCACAACCAGGTTAACGGCGAACAACACGTCGGCGTAAACATACTTTACCAACAGAAGCGCACCACCCTGCATGGACATAGGTATTCCGCCAGGATGCCAATTATTACTGCGGATATCCTATCAGGGCGGAGGGCGCGAGCCTTGTGCCTATTTGACCCGGACTTGAAGTTTCTACCGGGGCTTTTCCGTGTTTTTCGACTTTCTCAAAAAAAACGGGACTTCCAGAAGGTCTTGGGTTTCAAGTTTTGCAGGAATCTGCTTTTTCTCCCAAAAGGCTTTTCTGGGCGCCCCGTCAAACCCGGTAGCTATGACGGTAATTTGCACTGTATCGTCAAGATCGTCATCTATTACGGCGCCCCAGATTATGTTGGCATCGGGATCCGCCGCTTGCACGATAATCTCGGTGGCCGCATCCACTTCAAAAAGGCCAAGATCGCTGCCGCCGGTTATGTTCATGAGCACAGCTTTTGCTCCGTCAATCCCGGTTTCCAGAAGCGGGCTGGAAATTGCCTGCCTGGCGGCGTCTATGGCGCGACTTTCGCCGTGCCCCAATCCAATCCCCATGAGGGCCGACCCCGTATCCATCATGATGGTTCTGACATCTGCAAAATCCAAGTTAATCAAGCCGGGCACGCACACCAAATCGGATATGCCTTGTACTCCGTGCCTCAGCACATCATCGGCTATCCTGAAGGCTTCCACGATGGAAGTCTCCCTTTGCACAACTTGAAGCAAGCGATCGTTGGGTATGACAATCAGGGTGTCTACGTGATCCTGAAGGTTATGAATGCCCGCCAAAGCCGTGTTCATGCGCCGCCGCCCTTCGAAAGCAAAAGGCTTGGTCACAACACCCACCGTAAGGGCTCCCACTTCTTTAGCGCATTGGGCCACAATCGGGGCGCCCCCGGTGCCCGTACCGCCTCCCATACCTGCCGTAATGAACACCATGTCGGCACCCTTCAAATGTTCCAGAATATCGTCCCTGGACTCTTCCGCAGCTTTTTCCCCTACTTCCGGATTGGCCCCTGCCCCCAGCCCCCTGGTGAGGGCCGCCCCCACTTGCAGTTTGTAAGGGGCCAAGGAAAGGTTCAAAGCCTGTGCGTCCGTATTTAGGGAAATGAAATCTACTCCCTTAATTCCTGCTTGCACCATGCGGTTGACGGCATTGGAACCGCCACCCCCAACGCCTATCACTTTCAGATTGGCATACCTGGGCTCTTCCGCGTTCATTACCACGCCACCCACCTCTTTCCCCATTGGACGTTATTTTTCAACGGATGTGCATACAAAACCTTCAGAGCCTTTCGCACTAATCGCGTTTCCCCTTCTTTTCCCCGGATGACCATCTTCGAAGATAATGTCTTCTGATGACACCTAAGTTGTTGAACACGCGGACTCCCAAAGCTACCACCGCGGCAAGGTAAAGCTCTATGCCCAGCACATCTCCAACATACACAAAGACACCGGCCAGAATCGCGTTCCCCACGAACCCGGTGGCGAATATGGCGATGTCAAACTGCTCTTCCAAACTGGCCCTCAAGCCCCCCAAAGAGGTATCAACGCCGGCCAAAAGGCTCACAGCGAGGTAACGGGCCACTATGGCCGGAACCTGCCAGGGCACGTTAAGCCCTAAGAAAACACCCAGCAGTAGCCCGGCTGCAAGAAGCCACATTTAACCGGCACCTCCCTTTTTTGATGGGCTTGCGAACCGAAAATTGAGCGAGCCGCTGTAAGCGGGAACAGTGATTTCCTCCTGCGGTTTCACCTTAACCTCGATTCCCCAAAGTGACAGGCCGTCCACCACACCCCCGGGAAATTTCAGTCCGCCGCAAAGCGTTTCAGGATCCCCGATAGCGGCGATTTTAAAGGGCGGGGCGACTCTGGTCCCATTTACCATGATCACGTTGCCTGCGCACCGGATCTCTGTAATAGAAACGATTCTCTGGCCGTTCACCGCCACGGCTTCCGCTCCCGCCCCAAACATTTCGTTTATCACTTGAAGAATGTCGTCATCGTGGATAATCAGCAGATTGGGATCCTGCCCTGCCGCCAAGGGTTTTTGAGAATCGTTCATCTCCAGGACAACGCCCGGCCCTTTTAGTTCGGTTAATCCCGCAAGAACCCTCGCCTTTTGAAGCTCGTCTTGAAGCACTTTCACTTGGCTCTCGCCGGCCAGGATCTCGGCTATTCTGTCCCTGAGCTCTGCTATTTCCTCCTTCAAACTGTCCCTTTCCTGCTCTGTAACTTTCAAAAGCACCGACAGCTCTTCGGCCCTCTGCAATCTGTGACTCCCTACCAAAGGAGGTCTCGCCCTAAATTGAGTGGCAAGCATAAAGCCAAAAAAAACGAAAATCATGGTTAACGCGACTTGCGACCCCCGGCTTTTCACATCAATCACCCCCGACTGCGGGAAGTTGCATGAGTTTTACAGCCGGTTTGTCGAATCTCAGATCGACATGTTCGGCTATGGAACCTTCTTGTGCAAGGTCCATGAGGATGGACTCTAAAAGCACAGCTTTTTGAGAGATTTCCGGAGTCTCCCTGCCCAAGAACACTTTGCACTCATCGTCAAGTATAAGCGTAGTTTCCCCTTCTTGTACATGGATTTCGGTAAGCTTGTCCCTGGATAAGGGCCCAAGGTCAGCCAAAACGCGAAACGACGGGCCGTACCGGGATTCTTCTAAGAACTGGCCCGGTGAAGCTTGTCCCGAAAGACCTGTCAAAGCCACCAAACCCGGCCATCCCCCGTCATCTTCTTCCAGAACTCTTCCCTGACCATCCACCAGCCACGATCCGTTGTCCATCGGAACAAAAGCCACGGGCACCCGTTCCTGCACCGATATAAGCAAAGTCCCCGGCAGTCTCCGCCTCACCAGGGCTCTTTCCACCCAAGGGGAGGCTTCGATCAGCCTTGCAGCCTTGTCCAAATCGAAGGCAAAAATGTTGGCTGCGCTTTGACTGCAACGCGCCACTATTTCCTCATGGCTTACTACGCTGGACCCAGTCACCAGATACTGGGTCACATTGAAATAAGCCGATCGCAAAAACAAGAAAGCCCCCACCAGGATCAAAAACGCAATCGAAAGCCACCAGGTGAGATGGCTGTTCTTGCCTTGTTCCGTTTTTTCTGAGGCCACTTTTTCCGGGTCCTCCCTAGCCGTTCACTCGCGCAACATGAGCCCCCAAAGCCACCAGTTTTTTTTCTATGTTTTGGTAACCTCGCTCGATGTTTTGGATACCGCTTACAGCAGTCCGGCCCTGAGCCGCAAGCCCCGCCAAAACAAGGGATGCGCCCGAGCGAAGATCAGTGGCTTCCACCATCGCCCCGGACAACCTTGGCACTCCCTTGATTATTGCTGTCCTTCCCTCGTTTCGAATTCGGGCACCCATCCTGCCTAACTCCTCGGCCTGCTTAAATCTGGAATCGAAAATTGTCTCAGTTATTACGGAAGTGCCGTCCGCCACTGCGAGAAGAGCCATCATCTGGGGCTGCATGTCGGTGGGAAACCCCGGATATGGAAGGGTTTTCAAATCAACGGGTTTGGGCCGCTCGCTGCAAGTCACTCTCAACCCGCGACTATTCATTGCTACGGTGGCGCCCGCTTCTCTCAGTTTGGCGATGACCGCCTGAACATGGTCCACCACGGCGTTGTCAACCACTACATCTCCTTTGGCTATGACCGATGCCACCATGAAAGTCCCTACTTCTATCCTGTCAGGCATAATGGTGTACTCGGCCCCTCGGAGCTTCTTTACACCTTCGATTCTTATCACATCGGTGCCCGCTCCTTTAACCTTGGCGCCCATGGTATTCAAAAACCCCTGCAGGTCCACGATTTCGGGCTCTTTGGCGGCGTTTCGTATGACCGTGATTCCTTTAGCCAAGCAGGCCCCCATCATGATGTTCTCTGTGGCGCCCACAGACGGGATGTCCAGGTGAATGTCCGTGCCGTCCCATTTATCTCGACGGCCTATTATCTGCCCGTGCTCCTCATCAAAGTACGCCCCAAGGGCTCTCAACCCCTTGAGGTGAAGGTCTATTGGCCTGAGCCCGATGTCGCACCCGCCTGGATACGACGCCCGTGCCTCACCCAGCCTCCCCAAAAGCGGCCCCATCAAGATGATGGAAGAACGCACTTGGCGCATCAGCATTTCGTCAACTGTGCTGTTATTTATACCTGCGGAATCGATGGTAAGGGTGCTTGAATGTGGCCCCGTTCTCAGGATCCTGATCCCCAAACCCTCCATGATCCGAGTCATAATGGCCACGTCTGTCAGATCGGGCACGTTTTGCAGCACGCAAGGCGAATCGGCCATCACAGTTGCCGCCATTATCGGAAGTACCGCGTTCTTCGCCCCGCTTGCGGAGACCACCCCGGAAAGGGGAACCCCGCCTTCAATGACGAACTTAGACAAATCGTACCACTCTCCCGGCTACGAACTCAGGCTTGCCCGTTTTGGCAAAAACGGCCCTTTCATAGTACGAAACCCCGGCTCCACCTGTTACTAGTCCCGGGAGAGGAGCGCTTTCACGGCATCACCGTGAGTTTTCCAGATATCCCCGGCCCCCATGGTGATGATGACGTCTCCCTCCCTGGCAAGTTTTACGGCTTCAAACATAGCTTCAGTTTTGTCTTCAACCAATTTCACCCCAGGGTGCCCGTTTTCCAAAGCCGCATCGACGACCAGCCTTGAGCCCACACCGGCTTCTGCGGTTTCGCCCGGCCCGGTATAAATCTCTG
>CAZYEC010000012.1:0-8936 GCA_964646385.1 uncultured Eubacteriales bacterium
CGCATTTCGATTTCTGGGGCGACAGCTTTGGCCCTCTTTTTTACGTACAGCAGGTCATCCAGTTCGCATTGCTTCTGGCAGGTGTCTTGCTGTGCGTCAGGGCCTACTTCGCATCCTTCGGGCAGAAACGTATACAGGCTGCTCTGTTTGCCATAGCTATACTCATCCCCATTGCGGCGAACATGCTATATGTGTTCAAATGGTTCAAGGCCATATTTGGTTTTTCTCCGCCTTTCGATATTACGCCCGTTTCGGCATCTATTTCGCTTGCCCTCTTTGCATTCGCCACCTTCAGGCTGGAGCTTTTCGATAGCCTCAACATCGCGCTGGGAACGGCGCTGGCCGACGTGCCCAGCGGTATTTTGCTCACTTGCGGCGGGAAACCGACCTACATAAACAGAACGCTCCAACGAATGCTAAGGGACGGCTCCCTGTGCACTGAAGATGGCATTCCGTCATTTGAATTCGGAGCAAAGAAGGGAACGGTTCGCCTTCCTTTTGAACCGAATGAGATGGAGGATTTTACCGTCCAAAACGAAAATGGCGGGTACATCCGCGTTTTGTCACGTCCCGCCGGAAAAACGGGCGCGTTTGTCCGCTTTGTGGATGTCACCGAAAAACAGGCGGCCCTTGCACAGCTCAAGTCAAAAAACGAGGCTCTCGCCGCGGTAAACGAACAGCTTTCCCATCAGGCCGAGGCGCAAAGAAGGCTCGTGGTGGCAAGGACGCGCAACGTCATGGCGGCGGAAGCCCATGACATTTTGGGCCATTCGGTTATGCTGACCCTGTCTCTTTTAGAGATGGCCCGGCTTTCGGATGAGGCCAGCCGGGAAAGATATATACGCCGGGCGGCAGAGGTTCTCAAAAAAGGCCTGCCCAAACTCGTGGAGTCTTCTACGGAAAAACAGGAAAGCTGCAAGAGCATCCGCACGCGGCTTTATGAGCTTGTTGGAGAGCTGTCCGACATGAGGGTCGCCATCGAGGTAAGCGCCGCCGAGGAAATTGGCCTTTCTCCCGAAAGCGCGGACGCTTTGTATAAAATATGCCGCGAAAGCATTACAAACGCTCTGCGGCATGGAGGCTGCGGGAAAATCGACATCATATTGAAAAGCGGGAAATACGAAACGCGGCTATACGTCATTGACGACGGGCGGGGCTGCGAGAACATTCAAAAAGGCATGGGGATCACAGGCATGGAAGAGCGTGCCAGGGCTCTCGGCGGTCATCTTTCCTGCCGCACGCTTGGCGGCCAGGGTTTTTGTGTGGAAGCCACGCTTCCCACAACATCAAATAATATTGTTTTGCAGCGCGAAGACGGCAATCTGCGTTCTGTCCCTCAGCCCTGTGACGGATAATATGCGTGTGATCCTATTTTTGATCGTCCCTTCCGAAAAACTCAGGGCTTCACCGATGTCCCTGTTGCTTTTTCCTTCTACAAGAAGACGGATAAGCTTTCTGTCGGTGGCGTCCAGTCCGTATTCGTCGTGCAGCTCCTCAAGCTTATTAAACCGGCGTAACGCGCCGGGTTTTGTATTGGCCCGGACAAGCCCCGCGATATTCTCTTGCATGACAAACAACCCATGATAGGCACATCTTACAGCCAAGACCAGCAACTCCGGTTTGATATCCTTGAGCACATAGCCGTCCGCCCCTTTTTGAAAAGCTTCCAAAACGCTTTTTTCGTCGCTGAAGGTGGTGAGCATGACCGCCTTGATGTGCGGCATTTCTTTTTTTATCGATACCAGAGCATGAATCCCGCCGCTGCCGGGCATCCTCAGATCGAGCAGCGCAAGGTCAGGGGCTGTTTTCCTGCAAAGGCTGATGATTTCCTCACCGTTGCCGGCCGAACCCACAACCTCTATCCCATCCTCGGCGGCAAGTATCATGGAAAGCATTTCACGCAGCAGCACCTGGTCGTCGGCGATCGCCACTTTAATTATTTCTGTCATCTCCTTCCTCTGTCTTGATAAGCCCTGAAACGGCCAGACGCACTCCCGTCATAATGTCCCGGCAGGTTTCAATAATCCGAGGTAGGTTTTTTGAGGCTTCGCCAGACTCCATTTCCTGCGTCAGCCTTTCCATCTTCTGCCCGATCACCTGCTCGATCTCGCGCACTACCATTTCTTTTTGTTCCTCGGCTTCAAGCCTTTCGCCGGTATTTATGTACGCTTCAAGTTTTTTGCCCTGCGCCTTGAGCCGTTCATTTCTGTCGTTCAGTTCTGACTTCAATACCGTCATCTCGGTTACGTCGGAAAACATCAGCACGGTTGCCAGAAGCGCACCGCCCCGTTTTTTCACAATTGTTTCGCTTTGCTGATAATATCTTCTGCCGGATGGGGTGATAAGCGCCATCGTTTTATCCTCGTGTACGGCGGCAGTTTTTTTGAGCACGGCGTCGAATTCCTCCCGCGCCATGCCCTCATGGGGATGGAACACATCCTTGGCGTTGTGATTTGCTTTCATGAGCCTGTTCGAACTGCCAAACACGAGTATAAGGTCGTCAAGCCCCTTCAAAAAAGCTTCCGGCGAAGCGACAGAAAGTTCAGGAAATAGATTTTGGGAAGACCACAGGTAAAAACCGTAGAACGCGAAGAAAGAGGCAGCGGGGCAAAAATCCACGCCGCTTAAAGGCTCAGTTTGCAGCACTGCAACTGCCCCCGCGGCATTCAAAAAGGAAATAACAGCCATCCAGAAAATGAGGCTTGCGGAATATTTTCTGATTATCAGAGCGAACAAAACCAGCAGTGGCGCTGCTGCCGACAACACGCCTGCAACAGCTTGAACCTTTCTAACCGCGTGGTAAATGGTCTGCGTTGGAGCGATCAGCAATACGAACCTAACCACAGCAAAGACACTAAGAAAAAGGAACATGGCTGAAGCCATCCAAAACAATGGCCGTTTGTGCAGTCTTTCGGCTACCAAACCCAGAAGGATGGCACCCGATAACACACAAATAATCGTCGCAGCCATGAGCGCGACGGCATGCAGCGAGTATGCTTCAGCTGCGAACATACCGGTCACCACCGCGGGTTTTGAAAAGTGACCCGCAAGGATAAAGAGGGCAAGAGGCCATGACTCCGAAGTACGTTTGAACGCAAAGCACCATAAAAACTATAAAGCACTATCAAGAAGGCATCTCGCCACGATAGCTTTTCTTCGGCACTTGGGTATTTCCTTCAGGGGATGAAAATTGGCGGGCAGAGTTATCTGTCCCACCCTCAGTCGCCCACTCCCTTCACCGCAAAAAGAGCCGCCGGCGAACAGACTTTTTCGCAATCGAGTTCTTTTTAGAAGGATATTGCCCGCACAAAAAGAACCGATGCATGCAGTGGCAACGACAAAAGACTTGCCTTTTTCCGTCCGGGCGCCCCGCGTCAGGTAGGTCACAACAACTGGAGGGGTTTGGTTTGAAACTGGTATCTTGGAATGTTAACGGCATTCGCGCTTGTCTCAAGCGCGGCTTCATGGACTTCTTCGAAAAAGAAGATGCCGACATTTTTTTCTTACAAGAGACCAAGATACAGGAAGAGCAAATACCGTTTCATCTTGAAAACTACCATCAGTTCTGGAATTTTGCCAAGAGAAAAGGGTATGCAGGAACGGCTGTTTTCTCCAAAGAAAAGCCCATTAGCGCTCTTTACGGCATCGGCCTGGAAGAGCACGATGCAGAAGGTAGGGTCATTACCCTTGAATTTGACGATTTGTACGTCATGACGGTTTACGCGCCAAACTCCCAAAGAGGGTTAACGCGACTGGATTACCGGATGAAGTGGGAAAAGGATTTTTTGCTATACCTTGAAGAATTGCGGCGAGACAAACCCGTCGTTTTCGGCGGCGACTTAAACGTAGCACACAACGAAATAGATTTAAGAAATCCCAAGTCAAACCAAAAGAATGCGGGGTTCACCCCCGACGAACGGGCCAGATTCACCAAATTGCTGGACAGTGGATTTATCGATACCTTCAGGCACTTTTATCCCGACAAGGCGGGGGCGTATACTTGGTGGTCTTACATGTTCAACGCCAGGGCCAACAACATCGGGTGGCGCGTGGATTACTTCTGCGTTTCCTCCGAACTTGAGGGCCGTCTGAAGTCAGCCGTTATCTATGACAATATCACAGGGTCAGACCACTGCCCTGTCGGCCTGGAACTTAAGCAGAACTCATGACGCCAATGCCACGTCCACGGTCAGATTTAAGGATGACAGGCACCGCCCATGGTACGATGAGCCGAAAATGGGCACCGCCTATGGTGAGTCAGATTCATGGGCAACGCCCATGGTCAGATTAAAGGACGACAGGCACCGCCCATGGTACGATGAGCCGAAAATGGGCACCGCCTATGGTCAGTCAGATTCATGGGCAACGCCCATGGTCAGATTAAAGGATGACAGGCAACGCCCATGGTACGATGAGCCGAAAATAGGCACCGCCTATGGTTCGTCAGATTTATAGGCAACGTCCATGGCCAGATTAAAGGACGACGGGCACCGTCCATGGTACGATGAGCCGAAAATAGGCACCGCCTATGGTCAGTCAGATTCATAGGCAACGTCCATGGTCAGATTAAAGGACGACAGGCACCGCCCATGGTACGATAGGCCGAAAATAGGCACCGCCTATGGTTCGTCAGATTTATAGGCAACGTCCATGGTCAGACAAAAGGACGACAGGCACCGCCCATGGTACGATGAGCCGAAAATAGGCACTGCCTATGGTGAGTCAGATTTATAGGCAACGTCCATGGTACGATGAGCCGAAAATAGGCACCGCCTATGGTCAGTCAGATTCTAACAGCTTTCGCTGACAACACTGGCCTTCAACTCTCAGTAGTCTTGCGCATCCCAAGTGCCGACAGGGTTTACAACACGTCGTATAAACGACTATAGTGAATTGCCGAACGAGCCAAGTAAGGCGGGATAAGGCGGGCGTTTGAGACGCAGTACATATCTGTTGCGCAAGCAAGCAATAAGTGGGACTTGTCACAAAGGCAAGTCCAGCGGCTGTTGGCTAATTCCCGCATACCGGGGGCGAGGAAGTACGGGAAGTCGTGGATGATCCCCAGGAACGCCGCAAAGCCCCTTGATTTGCGTGGCGCAAGGGATTCGAAGGTGCGCGCTCTTCCCGCGGAGCTTTACGATGTCTTTGCAGCCACGAGCCTGCCCATGCCATCGGACAACCCCGATTCGATTCTGAACACCCTGGGCAAACGAAGCCTTAGGCTCATCTATGAGTGCGATATCGCGTACCTTCGAGGCGACTTTGAAAAAGCACTGGACTGCTTCAGCAGCATTCAGGGCGACGAGGCCGCCAAGCTGCGAGCGTGTCAAGTGGCTATCGTGGCCGCTATCAGCCAAGGAGACTACCGCGCTTACCATGACATCGACGCCTATCTTAAAGGGTATATGAAGCCGGGCCGTTGCAAAGAGGCGTCCATGGTGGCCGAACTCGGTGTTGCCACAGTTGCCGTGAGCGTCGTCGCACCCGAGATGGCACCGGATTGGCTCAAAGAAGGGGAGTTTGGCAATTTCCCGACACCTGTAAGGCTCAACTGCTTGTACCTGCGTGCGAAATACTTCAACTGCATTGGCAAGTTCGATGCCATGCTTGCGGTAGCCCAGACTGCTCTGTTGCTCTGTCCGGCAGAGGAAGGGTTTGCATATCACGATATATACATGCGGCTCATGTGCGCGGTTGCTTACCGTTACCTTGGCCGCGACGAACAGGCCAAACGCTGGCTTTTGGATGTCATGGACCTTGCCGTTCCCCACGGGTTCATCACCCCTTTTGCCGAGTTGGTGACCCCTTTGGGAGGCTTGGTCGAGGAGTGCCTTGGTCGGAAGTATCCCGCATACCGCGACATCGTAGTGGGCCAATGGAAGCGAACCTTCAAAAACTGGGTCACTTTCCACAACCATTTTGCCCAGGACAACATCACCCACATACTCTCTTTGCGTGAGTTTCATATCGCCTCCCTCGCGGCACAGCGCGTTCCTTACCGGGAAATCGCAAAACGGTACGACATTTCTTTGGGGAGGCTGAAGAACATCATGCAGGAGATTTATCAGAAACTGCGGGTATCCAGCCGCACTGAGCTGTCGCGATTCGTCTTTCCATAGATTCAAAAGACTCAAAGCCCCCGTGTTTTGGATGTGCCTCAAGAAGCGGCCGCGAAGGACCGGCAGCCTGGCCACAGCCCGGACCGTTACTTTTCGTACACGAAAAGTAACTATCGTAAGAGCCGATTTCTCGCCATAATCATGACAAGAGCCCAAGAAACCGATAACCTGGAAATCTACGGGTCCGGCGTTTCTATCGGAACTGTCTTTCCTCACCGGCCGGCGTTTGTGCGACCGCTGCGAGGTAAGTAACCTGGGGGTGGCGAGATGAACCGCAAGTACCTAAAAGCCATAAGTTTTGTGCTGCTTCTGTTCATGTCTTTCTCTATCTTGTCCCAAGACGTTCTGGCCTACTATGCGGTAAGACCCGAAGGAGGTCTCACCATAGTCGGTAAAGACGGAAAGCCGATTCCCGTCGACGAATCATGGGAAGACGCTTTTCCCTACGGAACTTTCGCTTTTGCCCAAAGCGAGATTTCTGTGAATGAAGGCGGTGCTCCAGCGGCGATAACTGTTTATCGCTTAGGCGGCACAGCAGGTCGAGCCACGGCGCGCGTCCTCTACTCGCCGGCTTATGCACAACTGAGCGAGACGGACTATACATACACCACGGCCGCCGGCAAAAATAACATAGCCATACAGGTCGAAGATCCTCTGCCCATCGCCAAGTACCAACCATTGGGCAAAGACCCGGAACCGGCCGCCCCAGAAGTCCCCATCACCATCACTGCCACAGATAATGAAGACGGTTCATGCACCCTTTCGCCAGATGTGGAAGAGGCCGAAGCTTACTCTTGGTACGTTTGGGACAACGGCGACTGGAACCTGGTGAAAGGCGCCACAGGGCGCGAGCTGGTCGTCGATTCCCAGTACCAACCAGGAGATTCCTACGATTATATGTGTGTTTGTGTCGTGGGCGGCCAGGCATACGGTTCAAACAGCGCCATGGGCGATCTCTACATCCAAAACGACGAGGACCTGGGCGAATACATAAGCGCGGACGACTATGCCCGGCTTCTTTCGGAGACGCCCGAACAAACCTTCAGCGTTTTGCCCATGGATTCACCCGATGAGTTTTCGGCATACGTGTTTGACGTCACCTTCGCCGACGGGGAGTGGGCCAAGGAGATAATCGTCACCGCTCCCGACAACGGGGTTTGCGAGCCCGATAAGTTTGGCACTTTCACCATAGTCGGCTGCTTCGGAGGCTCGCTGTACGATGCTGCCAACACTTTGGCAATGCAGGTCGTTGAGTCCAGCGCGCCCGGTGCCACTGAGATTGTGTTTGCGGAGCCGTACATCCGCGTAGACAAAGCCGGTGGGACTGCCGTTATCACCATAAGGCGCACGGGCGACACCTCATACCCCGTTTCATTTGACTGGAAGACCGCCGACGGAACGGCCCTGGCCGGGAGCGATTACGTGCACGCCGAGGGAACCTTGGTGTTCTTCGCAGATTTCGATGAAACAGAGATAGAGATTACGCTGATCGATGACGGAGAGATCTCCACTGACGACAAGCACTTCACGTTCGAGCTTTCAAACCTCCTGGGAGGAGGGGACGACCTTGCGTCCTTTGCTCAAGAGGAGTACATCGTACTCCTTTATAACAGCGGGGAAGGCTTGACCGAGTCCGGACCTGCCGGCGATATCGCTCCCAACGATGTCACTCCTGACGATGGCGCCCCCCCCGATGTCGAACCGGTGGATGTGTCGGCAAGCGTCCGTGAGCAGGAGACAGGACTTGTGGGGTCGACGACGGTTGCGGTGGGTACCCTAGCCCGCCAGGAGTCGCCATCTGCAGGCCTTCCGGGCACTGTCGTCAGGCCCGAGGATGAAGGCGACTTGGCGCCCCTTTCACATCTTTCCGCGCTTTTGACGTTCACAAGGAATGGCGTACAGGACTACAACTCCAAGTATTGGAGAGACTGGCTGGCTCAAGACGACCCCTACGGCCATCTTTCGGGATATGACATTAACGGCCTCGGCCGCACTGGATGGTCATCCTATCAGGGACCGGCGCCGAAAGCCATTGAGGGAACACAAACCTACGGTCTCTATTCGCAGACGGCGGCGCTCTCTGAACTCCTCATAGGAAACATGACCAAGCTATATAGCGAATTCAAGTACGACTTCAGAGGCCAGCACCGCATGAATTATGGGAAGAACTACATCTTGTGGCCCAAAATGGAGAGCTGGTTTCCAAGCTTCACAACCACCTTATATAGTACCGACACAGAATACCCGGTTGACAATATGAACCACTACTACTACATGAAGCGCGACGACAATTATTACGGCACAGTGTCGCTGGATATTCAAAGCCAGTCCCCCCACGGGAGCTTCTGGCTACAGCTGTACGAGTTCGGCTGCAAAGGGTATAAACCCGCCAAATCAGGCACAACTTACAGCACCGATGGGTACGCTGAAGCGTCCCTCAAATATCTGGCGTTGAAGCGTAGGGCGTTTACCGGGTTTGTATGCCTTAGGGTATACACGGCTAATGACGAAGATGTGGTGTACGAAAATGGCTTGCCAACCAATGTTACTGTGGTACCCAGCAATTCTTCGCTGTACGCCAGCCTACAGCCCACGGTGAGCATTAAAGAAGGGCAGGGTGGAGTGAACGACTTCGGACGACTGTATGTGGGGTCTACCCTTCAGGTGAGTACCCAGGGAAGCGCCAGTTTCAAGTACGCCCAAACATCCGATCTCGGAGCAAGCGTTTATCTCACAAAGTGGGACCTAAACGGCGCCGAGACGGTAGTCGCCCAAGGCAGCGGGAGTGACGCCAACACCCGCGAAATAAAGCTCCTT
>CAZYEC010000012.1:8946-39901 GCA_964646385.1 uncultured Eubacteriales bacterium
CTCGACCGAACCCAGGACATCGTGCTGGAGGCCCAGCCCTCCGTGCCCCGTCTGGAAGACGGGATATCCATAGACTCCGGTAGGATCCCCGAAGCATACTCAATGTTCAAAGAAAGCTGCGGTTCCACAGGGGTGACTGTACAGCGAGCTGTCGTAAGTGCTGTCCGGAATGAGGTTGGCAGCACCTCGGATTACGTGCAATCTGTGAAATTTCGGGCCCAAAGCGAGAACATCGCTCTTAAGTCGGTGGGCGACATAGAGCGAACGGGGACAGAGATCGTTCTTGCAAGAGGAGTAAGGAACCTTTACTCAGTGAATTTCAACCTTTCCCCCGACGATATGATCTTGTTTGACGGTGTCGCCTACAAAGGGAACGAAACCATACAAATTCCCATATCTGCCCTTTCCCGGTCCACACTGTCTTTCAAGTACTATAACAAGGATTATCTGACATCCCTGAGCGTGATGACCGCCGGCATATCCGATATATGCGTGTATTTAGACGCTAACGGCAATGGTAAGCTTGACGGTCACTTCGATGAAGACCTCAAAGTGTTTGTGGTCGATGAAGCCCAAGACCGGAAGATCGGATACTTCAAGCCCGGAACCTACGAAGAATCCATGTTTGCTCCCGCCCCGGTGTTTGACTCTTCCGGGAAGATCGTGGGGTATCAAGAGCATTTCGTGGGCATCGAGTACACTATGGTGCCGCGCTGCCTTGTGGTTCCTTCCGATGGCTCCGAAGCAGACCGGGCCCAAGTTCTGACTGCCCTTACCACGGGAGCCGCTGATTCACAGTCGCTTTCAAAAGAGCAGAGGGATTACCGTTATGTGAAAAGCGGCGAACTTACGTTCAAGCAAGGCAACGGTTCCAATGAGACGGTTTACGTGGAACCTTATTCCGCTGACAATCACCTCATGTACGGCGCTGAGGCTGAAGCCCTCAGCATGGTGTCCTTCAGCGCGGGGGGCGACCACAATCCGCCCAAGCGTTCGACGGATCCCCAAGCGCCCTACTATTCGTGGGATCCCGATTTCAGAGGAAATCTCATGTACGATTTCGAGAACCCGGAGCCGGTGACGATTCCCCAGCATGTATCAGGCTCCAACGTACAGATCGCCAAGATGCTGTCTGCCCTAACCACCGAAAACGGGACAGAGTACACTTACGAAGACGGCGGGTTGGTCCGGCTTAACGAGTACCTGGGTTCGCTCACTGGGCTGGACACCTTCGCCGTGGCGGTGCAACAGCAACCCGTAGACACGGCCGGCGCGCTCATGGATACCGCCGCACTTATGGCGGCCAAAAAGATTCCCGCGCCGGAGTCTTTTGAGAGAGCCGGGATAAACCTTTTCCCCAACGGCGACTACCTATCCCAGATGAAGCCCGGCGACGCTTCACCCGACGCGGACGGCGGCTCCAACGACAAAGGAGACTACGGCGAGTTCGGGATAGATTCCGGCGTGAAACTGCCGACTATCGAGATCGGTTTGTCGGATTATCTAACCATCATCATGGACGGCACCGACATAGGTTTCGCCATCGGGATTCCATTGGGCGGATTCGAGCGCAAGACACAAAGCGGTTTCACCGAGGACGAAATCAGTAATCCCAAGACGGCTAATGAGGAGAACGTCGAGAAGTTCAGGAACTTCTTCACCGGAAAGTGGGGCTCATTACTGTCCGACGATTCGCTCAAAGCAGCCCAACAGGAGAAAGCGAACCCTACCGGGCAGGAAAAAGACGGGCAGAAACAAATCGACCCTGGCGAGATGTCATCGTCAAGCGTGTCAGTCAACTTTTCAATGGCTTTGGGCTTTACTTTCAGCTACAGCCAGATAACAAACAAGTTTTACTTTTCCAAGTTTGCCATAAGCGTAGCGGCGGCTCTGGAATACAGGTACCAGTACCGGTTCACTCCTGTGCCTGTCGTGTACGTCTACATTAAGGCCGGAGTCACTCTTGAGCTTTCCACAGGACTCAAAGTGGTCCACAGCGTTGTCGAGTCCAAAGCCGGAAAACTCGACCTGAATGATTTCACTACGGACCCTGGCACAAGGCCCAAGGGCAATTGGCGAAAATCGACTTCGGCGGAGATAGCCGGCACAATGGGAAAGACTCTGGAATTCGATGCTTTGTCCAAGATTTATAACGTTTACTTTGACGGAAAGATATTGGTTGAGATCTGGGATGAAAAAGCTAACAACGGAGCCGGCGGTTGGGGTTCGGGAGGGTTCATCAACTCAAAGGACACCGGAACTCCCGTAATGATTCAGCTCGCCAATCAAAGCGGATACACACTTCCTGTGCAGCTTCCGGTCAGGTTTACCTCAGCGCAGGAAAATACGAGGATAACCGCGATCATTCCTATCGCCAAAGCCCAATCCGACACATACTGGAACGGCATGCGGATAGCTCCTTCGGCGTTCGTGGAAGTGGGCGCGGGCGTAGGTGTCGAGTTGTTGAAATTCGAGCTTTTCGCCAAGTTGGCGCTGTCTATGGCCATGAGTTTTGGCGAATATGATGAGGCAGAAGGAAAGTATCAGCCTTTCACGTTCGACGAATTCCAGATGACCCTGGGGATAGGCTTTAGGGTCGTTCTGCTTTTCTTCAACATCGAGAAAGAGGCTATCCAGTACATCCTAAATTACGAGCACGGCCGCGAAGGCGGCGGTCAGACGCCGTGGATGCACGGTTACTCGTCCTTGGGTGTCTTTGGGCAGATGTACCCCTTGGAAGATGGCGATAGTACGCCGGTGGCTATAGGTTTGCCAAAGAGCAACTACGCCACACAGAGGGTCTACGGCCCCGTCGCCGAGGGGGATCTTGAGCCCTTGGCATATGATTCCACAGGGGCGCCGTTCCAGATATCCGGTTACAACTCGTCGGGCGACGCTTTCACCCTGGCAGACGGCCTTAGCACCGGCTATTCGTATCAGGTTGTGACCGCCGGGGGCGAGAACTACCTGTTCTATATGGTAAGCAGGCCCGACCATGAGATTTTCAGCACAATAGACAGCTCCATGCTGGTGATGAGCAAGATAAAAGTTACCGACACCGGGGGTGCGAATTACGGATTAGTTCATCCGGAAACTGAGGAGGCCGGTGGCTTCATTCCCGTGGATGTCGATAGTTCCGGCTATGACGATGGTACAGGCGACCTGGAGTTCAAGGCGTGGGTCGATGACACGGGTAAGATTAGGATCATCTGGACCGGTTATGCTTCACAAACCAGTGAGCCTTCGGAACCGGACCGCGGCGTGCACCCGGTGCCTGTGGGAACCGATGGTACGACGGAAATGGATTCGGAGAACTACTCGAATAGCAGCCTGTTCCCGGCGCCCAGCGAGCCCGCTTTAGTATCGGAACCCCCCGCACCTTGGGATGAGCCGGCAAAAGTCACCCAGCCTCCCGACGACGAGATCACAGAGGAGCCCAGACAAGAGGACTATTACACCGGTGAAGGCGAGGCACAGGAGCCCGTGGACCCCTACGAAGACCTCGCCCAAGCGCAGGCTGCCTACCAAGCTGACCTTGCGCAATACCTGGAGCAGCATGAAGCCTGGGAGGCCTACCGCGCTTACCTGGACGCTCTTGCGGCTTGGGAAGAAAACATGGAAGCTTGGGATCTCTACAACGAATACCTGGTTGACAAGGCCGCCTATGACGCGGCCTACGACGCCTACACGGCGTGGAAAGACTATTTCCAACTGCTTAACGATTACGTGCGGACTTTGATGGCGGTTTCGGCCAAGAACACCGTTGTCAAAACATCCTTCTTCGATAGCAACCAGCCGGGTTCTGGGTTTTCCCCTGCAACGGTTGTCGGCGGCGACCCATACCTGGGCGGCACCACCGGCCACGTTTTCCTGCCCGAGGGGACAGGAGACGGCAGTGTGTTGTTCTACGCTTCAACCGTCCATTTCGAAGATGGCGGCGATGCTGAGAACGCCAAGTACGAAGCGTACGTTCGCGGACTTTACGGCGGCGATGATTCTGCTTCCTACAAGAACGTGGGAGCGTTCTTGGTGGAGTACCAGAAGTCGCAAAACACCCTGTACGGGCAAAACAGTAACATAAACATTGTCGCTGAAGATGAGGGCGGAAACTCGGTGACTACCACCGTTTCGCTTACCAACGAGGTTGCCCCCCGTAAGATAGAGAATGTGGAGCTGACGGAAGCCGGCGGCGTTATCTATCTCGCGTACACCACGGTGGAACACGAGTACGTCACTGATTCGCCGGTTGGGGACGGCCAGCCACATGACATACGTTACACCCGCAGGCTTTTCCTTCGCACGGTGAGCGTGGACCAGTCAACCGGCGCAGCCACATTTGGCGCTCCGTATCTACTTCGCACGCTGGTCAATTTCGACAGGAGCAACGATGAAGACGGAATCTATTCCAATAGCACAAAAGTCGAGGCATACCAGGATCCTTATTTCGCGAATCTCCAGTTTCTCACCGCCGCCTTGGGCGACCTGGACGGCGTGATTGAGGATTTTGAGCCGCTTGATTCAGCAAACGAAACATTCCTGCTTTTTGAAATGAACGGGAACACCTATGTTATCCCCCAAACAGACCTTTACACCATAACAGCAGGGGATGGGGCAAGCAGGCACTACGGTCGCATCATTCCATTCTTTACCAAGGAGACCTATCAGTCTAAGTACAAAGATATTGAAGGCAATTACCTTGATGAGACGGCGAGCACTACCGGATACACAGATGTCACCATTGGCGCTGACAGCGATGGAAATATCGCCGCGGTGTACACGGCAATGGTCCCGGGCAGCACCAACAACGCCATCTACATTACCAAGTACTACACCTACCAAGAAGAGGCCGAAGGCGGCCCCGTGACCAGGGCAGGTTGGAGCCAGGGCCAGATATTGGCCATGAAAGACATGCAAGTGTACGAGGATTCAGTGACTTACGGGTGGGATTCGGCCGCAACCGAGGCCGCCTATCTCAGTGGGATCACGGGAGATGCCGCAACAACCGAGGCTTCTCAATTCAGGTTCGGAAACCTTCAGTTCGCTTTAGGTGCCGGAGGGGATGCCCTCGTTCTTACGGAGGGCACCGAAACCAAATTGATGAACAAAGTGTACAGCCACATTGAAACCGGCGAGCAGATGACGTCAGTGGTGCCGGCGGGGCCTTCGGACGTGGGCTTCTATGCTGTGGCTTTCGGCCAGGGTCAGCAGGCCATCGGCAACTGCAACGTAAAACTCACAGAAGGCGCTTTCAAGGCAGGCAAGTACCTGAAAACCAGCGTATCCTTTGACAACGTGGGCGACACCCGTATCAGGGGAAGCGAAGCCCAGCCCATCACCGTCGAGCTCATTCACAGACATGAAGGCGGCGAGGATGTGGTTGCGGCTTGGCAGGTAGTCCAAAGCATAGTGCCGGGCCAAAAGGTCAGCCTCACAGGTCTTGCCCAAATGAGCAGAGACGCACAAGACGGCGATTACTTCTACTTCACGATTTCGGAAGACTATGAATATGCGGGCTTAGGTTCTCTTGGAACAGGCGGCCTTGAATCTGACGGAAATGTGAGTGCCGGTACTGCTTCGGCAACGGGGCTTTTAGGGTCGCCTCCGGGCGGGGCCTTCTTTGCTCAATCGACGGTCACAAACGATACTACCTCACCTAATTACCCCATCGGCAGGTTTTCGGTGGTGGATATGCCCGACCTGGGTTTTGAGTACATGGACATCCAAAGCGTTGGCGTTACCGCTGCGGGCAACACGGAACTTACAGCCGATTTCTATGTCTCGAACCGCGGTACCGCCAAAGCTTACGATGTGTTCGCCCAGTTTTCTTACCAGACGGGCGTGGACGCAAAGGGTGATCCAATCTTCGCCGCCCTGGACTTGACCGGTAGCAGTTTCGAGATCTTCAACCAATCTCTCATCCCCGATTTTGGGACTCTCGGAACGACCGATCTGCAAAACGGCGTGCTGCGCCTCGTCAGCACAGAAGACCCCAGTGACGGCGACGACATAGACGTCGGGTTCGGTCGACAGGTCAGCGGCACATTCTACGCGTCGCCGGATATGTACTACCTTGACCCTGCCACTGGCGCAAAGCTTCTCAAAGTGCGTGTAGAGGTGTTCTCAGGCGGCGACTTCGTCAGTCTTAACCTCATGGATGGCCTCTACACCGCTTCGAGTCCCACGGGCCACTCTGAGTATTACTCACTGGACAACGAAGATGAATCCAAGATGGGCCACAAAACCTACTTCTCGTCGGCCCGTCAGATCGCTATTCCCATGGGCAACACGCTTCTTCTGCCCATTTCGATCACGACCACCAGGGCGGAGGCCCCGGTCATCTTAGTGACCGAACATCGCAACCACGATATACAGGGCGACATACCCAACAGTCTGGGCGTGCTATACTACGACTCTGATATCCGCTGCGTTGTCATAGTGCCGTCCCGTGAAGGAAACGGCGTTATCCGCGTTTCAGACACTATGACGGGCTATTCAACAGATATAGCCTTCACGGTGACAGAGGCCGGATTGGGCATCAACATCTACAACGACAACGACATGTTCACTTTCTTCAACAAAGATGGAAGCCAGTACGACCCGGACAAAACAGGCAACGATTGGGAGTTCATCCAGGCGCCCGAGTGGGGTCTTAACGGTGATGCCCCCTACCTCACAAATCTGGCAAAGGGCAAGAACGGAGCTTACTTTAGCTTCGACACCGTGGCGTCGGAAATTGACGTCTACTTCGGCGGCGAAATAGCAGTGGATAGCGATTATCCCGGATTCAGCCGTATCTCAAACCTTACGTCCACGGGCGGCAACGACCCCGCCGATTCACGGAAGGCCAGGTTCGGCGACAATAAGGACTTCTTCGCTCACACAGTAACGATTACGGTTACGTCCTTTGGTCCGACCATGCTGGATAAGTACGTTGAGACCTACGCAACCCCGGAACCGCCGAAACCGGCCGAGGACGCTGTGTCGCCCCAGATATACTGGAGCCGCAGTTTCCCAGATATCGCGTCCATTGAGACTGGGGCTGAAACGGTCCAGATAACGTGTTATGCCATAGATGACAGCGGCCTTGCGTCCCTCACCCTCAACGGAGATGCGCCCGTTTTGACCAAGAGTGACGATGGCCGCCTCTGGCAGTTCACCTGGACAGTTTCGGAGAATGGCGCACATTCGGTGCAAGCGCGGGACATCGCCGGAAACACCACGACTATCACGGTGAACGTTGGTTGGTTCAACGTTCAGACATCCCCGGGTGCTATTGCTACCGCGCCCGGTATTAGCGCCGGGTTCGTTATCTACCCCCAAGGTTCCGGCGACGGAGTCGTTTGGGATGGCGGAGTGGTTTCGAAGAACAGCCGGATTCAATTGGAATATACTGCGGACCCGCAAGATGCCGAGGTCCGAATTGAGAGGTTTATCTACACCTACGACGAGAGCGATCCGACGAAGATAGTGTCGGCGGGCTTCACGGAAACTTCACCCGCAATCACCCAAAACGGGACTTACCGCGTTATCGCAGAGCTTCCCGACGGCACCTGGAGCGTCCAGATCCTAAAGATGACAGGGATCGATGTGTCGCTGCCGGTGGCCAGTCTGGGCCAGGCCTTTGTCACCCTTGAGGGCGCGGAGGTTCCGGCTCTCGCGTATTCCGTGACGAAGGAGCAAGTCAGCGCCGCGGGGCTTGCGAGCGCGAGCATCAATGGCGCGGCGTTGCCAGGAGTCAGCGGCCGCAGAATAGCGGGAACCTGGCTTCCCCCCGGTGGCAGCCTGTATAACGGGGAGTACCAGTTGGTCGCCGTTGACGAAGGAGGGAACGCGGGTTACGCCTCGGCCGTGGTCAGCGACATCAAGGTTGACGGTGAAGGAGCCGTGTCAGTCTCAGGCGCTTACAGCCAAGACCTGGACAACGGCGTCATCGCCATAGACCCGTCAAGAGTTACGGGTGGCGAGTATGTCGTTGTGTCGCCCCAGACCTCGTATTACGGTTCCTACGAATATGCTATGGTGCCCTCGGCTGACGCGTTTGTCCGGCAGGATACCGGAGATATGAGCCACGAGGAACTGGGCGCTTACAATGAGGATATGGCGAATTACTTCGCGAGCTTGGGCTGGACAGATTTGGGATACGGGGCGGGTTCGCCCAGCCCCGCTTCATGGGTCGAGCTGTCGGGCCTGGTGCCCGAAGATTACACGGTTTACATCCGCGACGGGGAAAATCCCGATGCGCTGTCTCTCATTTACGAAGAGCAGGTCACGGTGGCCGCCGAAGCGATCACTTTCGATATGTCCGTGAACCTTAGCAGTCGCTATTCGGCGGTTGATGGGTCCGTAGTGGTTCTGGCTTCCGGTGGTAAAGACGGAAACGGCACCTACCAGTTCGCCATTCTGCCCGTGCCGAATGTCAAGGGCACGGGCACAGGCAATGGTCCCGATGAGAACCTTGCCCCAGTGGATAGCCCCGACTTTATCTGGGTAAACGCTGACAACCCCGCCGTCTCTCAGAATATAGCCACGTTAAACGGACTCAAGACGGGCACATACCAGATCGCCGTAAGAGGAATGTACGGCGTGACGCCCGAGGAACTGACGTACATTTGCGGGTTACACGAATCCATAGAAAACTTCCGGAAGGAATATGAAGCGGCAATGGCTCTGGCGGAAGGGCTGGAAAACGCCAAGTCAGTCTACGATGCCGCACAGGCAGCTTTTGAAGCCGACACTTCCGGGGACCCCGAAGGGACCCTCGCCGCTGCCAGAGATTCGGCGGAGTCAAGCCTGGTAGAACTCATCAGGCGGGCCCTTACGAGTGATGAAATGATCAAGGTGACTGTGGCCGACTACCCATACGCCGAGTCTGCGGTGGAAAACTTGATGGCCCAAAGTCAGGACGCGATAACGGCGTCTGAGGCAGAACTGAACACTCTGACAGAGGCCGCCCAGGCTGCGGTCGAAACCGCGTATGCCGGTGATGCCACTTTGTGGGAGAGCGCTTGCACTAAATCGGTGCATGTGGGATACCGGCCCGAAACGAGCACGGATCCGATACTGTCCCTCAGATACGATCAGGCGGGGCGGGCGGTATTCACCCTGACAGGCACGCCTCCGGCGATTGCCGACTCACAGCAACCAATCATCGTAAGAGAGAATGAGACCAGGGACGTTATCCTGGTGGGTACCGGCCTGACTGTCATAATTCCCGCCGGAACGTTGGTATACGGTCGTGATTTGAACGATTTGATACCGGACCTTGGCTGCCTCCAGGAGGTGCAAAGCGGTGTCTTGGACGGCGACATACTGGCCTTGGTCTATGTCGACGCTGAAGGTCAAGAACATCTTGTGCCTTGGTCCCGGATTACCGGGGCTGGCGCGACCTTCATCGCCAGCGTTATGGGTAAGTACAAGATCGTTAATAACGGCAAGTCCTTTACTGACGTAGCGAAGCATTGGGCTGAAAATTACATCCGGTTCATCGCCGCCAGGGAGCTTTTCCTGGGAACAGGTGAAGGCATGTTCTCTCCCGATATACCAATGACCAGGGCGATGTTTGTCACGGTGCTCGGACGGCTCGCGGGTATCTCTGAGGCTCTGTTCCCTGGGCAGGCGTATGACGATGTGCCTTCGGGCACTTGGTACAGCGCGTTTGTGCGGTGGGCTTCGGAAAGCGGTGTCGTAGAGGGGTACGGCGACGGCAGGTTCGGCCCCGATGATCCCATCACTCGGGAGCAAATGTGCGCTATGTTGGTCAGGTATTTGACAAATAGCGAGTTTAGCTTGCCTCTCAATCAAGAGACCCAGTTTGATGATGCGGCTGACATAAGCAAGTGGGCGGAAGAGGCCGTGGCGTTCTGCCAGCGTGCCGGTCTTGTGGAAGGAATGGGCCAGAACCGTTTCAATCCGGCTGACCTTGCCGCCCGCGCGCAGGTCGCTGCCATATACAAGCGTCTTATCCTGGCAGTTCTGGCGGGGTTCGGCTCTTGAGAGCCTTCGCCCCATAGAGTGTCCCTGCTGAAGGGACCTCAAGGCCCGCCCGTAAGCCGAAGTGAAGACCGCAGTCCTTCGGCCACTCGGGCGGGTCTTGATTATTCCATGCCCTTTTTATCCCGGCGTAGAGAAGCGCCAAGCCAACGTAGATAAGGAGTTTGCGCTTCACAATTGTGCTTTCTATCCGGCCGCCTGAAATGGCTTAAACGAGTGAGTGGCGGTGGTCGTGTCTATAACCACGGTGTTGCACATCTTGTCATGCCACCCGCGTCGGGTCGGGTCCCACAAGATCACCAGATATCCCAGTCCCAGAACAAACCCGCTTAGGATCTTGGCAAAGACCTCGCGTACGAACATGGTACCGAAGGTGGCAACTTGGCCTGTTGTTCTGTACACCTTTAGGTGCGTAAGACTCTTGCCGATTGACTGGCCCTTGGTCCACATCACTATCTGGGCTATACCTATGATGCAGACTAGCACTGGGGTCATCGCTTCGCCGGAGCCGAAGTAAGCTAATAGACCTACGCTGCAGTCAATTATGAAGGCCAGGAGACGCTTGCCTGCGGACCCGACTTTGCCAATCGTCGGGTCGGCGATCATTGAGTTGCACCAGGGGCAGATAGGGGACGGTGTAACCAGAACCTTGTGACATACCGGGCACTCGTTCACCAGGAGAACCCTCCCCGTACTGAATACCGAATTACGAAACTATTCGCCCTTTTGTGGAAAATCTCCTTCCGGTTTCGTACTACACTGTGGCTTGAAGAAAGCTTCCCAGTATCGTCGAATGACTCCACCGCAGAATGGCTCAAATGGTGGAGGCCATCAGGGAGCATTTCCTCAGGCACGGGCAGGGGCGAGAGCTGTTCCACGATTAACCACATACCCACGCAACCTTGATGCTACTGGCGGTAGTTGGCGGATAGCTATGCGAAATTCGGATTCGTGGGCCTAAAACAATGGTCGGGGCGACTGGACTTGAACCAGCGACCTCATGGTCCCGAACCATGCGCGCTACCAAGCTGCGCCACGCCCCGACGCCCTGCAATTATAACACCGCGAAAGGGCATCGGGCAATTGAACTGCCCACTATGTACTGTCTCCCCCCTTTGTACTAAGATTGATGGGATCATACTTGCGGCAAATGACCTGACGGGAGACAGAACCTTGTCGCTTGCAGCCGAAGAGACCTTACGGAAACCGGTAGAGGACAAAAAAGCAATCAGGGCGAGAGTGATGCGCCTCGCTTGGCCTGTCATGGCTGAAAGTTTCCTTCAAACCTTCGCTCAGATGGTCAGCATGGCTCTTGTAGGCCATCTGGGAGCTTCCGCGGTCACCTCAATCGGCCTCTCAATGGCACCCCTCAACGTGTTTTATGGGCTGTTCACCGGCCTCGCCGTAGCGGCGACTGCCATTGTGGCCCGGCATATGGGGGCCGATGAAGAAAGGCAGGCCGCCCACGCCGCGGCCCAGGCAATTCTGGTGTCCGTCCTGTTTGCCATATTGGGGGCCGTGGGGATCATCCTTTTCGCCCGCAATTTGGTGGTTTGGATGGGTGCAGAACCTGAAGTCATCGTCCAGGGCACCCGTTACCTGCAAGTAATGACCCCGGGCCTTTTTTTCATGTGGCTTTCCACGGTCCTAACGGGAGCCCTGCGGGGGGCGGGAGACACAACGACCCCGATGAAAGTCAACATAATGATAAGCGTCGTCAACTTCGTTTTGAATCTGATCCTAGTCTATGGATACCTGGGAGCGCCCGCGTTAGGTGTCCTGGGGGCGGGCCTCGCTACAACAATTGCCCGGGTCGGCGGGGGGCTGCTGCTGTTCGGCTTTTATCTTGCACGACATACTGTGATTCCCCCGATATTGAAGGAAGATTTTCGTCTGGACAAACGCCTTGCGGCAAGAATATTCCGCGTGGGCATCCCCAGCGCCGGGGAACGGGTTATCATGAGCAGCAGCTCTGTCCTGTACCAAAGGCTGGTTGCGGGGCTGGGCACAGTGTCTTACGCTGCCCACACAATAGGAATCAATGCGGAATCCCTATCTTACATGCCCGGCCAGGCTTTTTCCGTGGCGGCAACGACGCTTGTCGGCCAGAATCTCGGCGCCAACAGACCTGACGGTGCTGAACGAAGCGCCTACGAGGCGCTCAAACTAGCCTGCCTGCTTGTGGGCGGGGTGGGAATCGTGTTCTTGCTTTGGCCGCATATTCTGATGGGGTTTTACACCTCCGATGCCGAAGTCATCCGGTTGGGTTCCATATACTTGCGGCTCATGGGCGTATGCCAAATTCACCAAGCCTTCGGCTTCGTTATGACAGGCGCTTTGCGGGGCGCAGGCGACACCAAGTTTCCAATGTTGATAACGGGGGCCGGCAACTGGCTGATCCGTTTGAGCCTTTCCTACTTTCTGATAAACGTAGTCGAGACGGGCGTGGTGGGCGCCTGGTGGGCCATGGCCGCCGACGGTCTGTTTCGGGGACTTGTAAGCTTTTTCTGGTTCAGGTCTGGCAGGTGGAAAAACATCGCCGCGTAAACTGAGTCTTCAAGATGCTCCTATCGCGAGCACGGCTTCTACTTCTAGGACATTTCTGATATCCTAGTATTGTTCTTCAAGCTGGCTCCCAAGACCCACTTTCCTTGGTGAGAGCGGCAGGCCGGCATCAGTGAAGGGCCGAGGGTTTGGCGGCATGGGAAGACTCAGCCGGTACCCTGAGAAACAACCCATAAGCGGGAAAGGCTAATTCCATGGGGTTGTCTGGTTTGGCGTGGCCCGTCCGGACCTAGCGGAACCTTCAGTGCCCCTCAAAAATCGTCACGTATAATCTAGCTTGCCTGTAAAAAAAGCAGGCTGCGGTCGGGTGTGTTTCCCTTGGGGCGAGCGAGGTGGCCCAAGGGCCGGGTCCGGCTCAAGGAGGCGATCATCATGGAGATCTTCAACAAGCCCGAAATTCGTGATCTTATTGAATCCAGGAATTGGGCCGGGCTGCGGGATGTCATGTCCCACTGGAGAGTGCGAGATATCGCCGACCTCATTTCCGACCTCGACAAAGAACACAGGGTGTTTTTGTTCCGGTCGCTCCCAAGAAACTTGGCCGCCAGCGTCTTTTCCCAGTTTGACAGCCAGGATCAAGAGGCTTTGCTCAAGGATCTGTCGGACGAAGAGACCCGCCATATTATTTCGAATCTGAAACCCGACGACAGGACGGCTTTGTTGGAAGAGCTTCCGGGCCAGGCGACTCAAAAGCTTTTGAACCTGCTGAGTCCCGAAGATGTTCGGGAAGCATGCCAGTTGCTTGGGTACCCCGAAGATAGCGTGGGCCGTCTCATGACGCCCGATTACGTGGCGGTTCGCCCTGACTGGACCGTGGCTGAAGCCATGAACCATATCAGAAAAAAAGGCCGCGAATCCGAGACCTTCACCGTGGTTTATGTGACAGACAAAACGTGGCACTTGGTGGGGGCGGTCTCACTGAGGCAGTTGGTGCTATCGGGCCCTTCCGAGATTATCGCCGACATAATGACCACGCCGGCCGTGAACCTTTGCGCCTTCACCGACGGCGAGGAGGCAGCGAAAACCTTCGACAAGTACAGCCTTTTCGTGTTGCCTGTTGTGGATTCCGATGGGGTTCTCGTGGGCATAGTCACCGGTGACGACGTGCTGGAACTGACCACAGAAGAAGCAACCGAAGACTTCCACAAAGGAGGGGCCGTAAGCCCCTTAAAGGTTGGATTTAGCGAGGCTGGCGTGGGCCTGTTATACAGGAGCCGCATCGGGTGGCTGATGATGCTGGTGTTCGTGGATCTTGTCTCAGCAACCATGATTTCCCGTTTCGAAAACGCCATTTCCAAAGTGCTTCCCTTAGTGTTCTTCCTTCCTATGTTAATAGACAGCGGCGGAAACGCCGGGGCACAATCATCGACCTTGGTTATCCGCGACCTTGCCACAGGCGACGCCAAACACAAAGACTGGTTGGGACTCATACTGAAGGAGATTGGCATATCGCTTGCGCTGGGATTTACCATCAGTCTTGTCGTGTGGGGGCCCAGCGCCCTTCAAGGCGGAATCCCTGTGGGTGCGGTGGTAGCAACAAGTTGTGTGGCAATTGTGACGATCAGCAGCGTGGTTGGGGTCGCCGTTCCCATAGTCATGAGCATGCTGGGTTTGGATCCCGCGGCATCTAGCGCGCCTTTGATAACGTCCATTGCCGATGTTTTGGGCGTTCTCATCTATTTCAATATTGCGGTGCGATATCTCAAGCTTTAGGTTTTGTTCAAAATTCGCCCAAATGCGGCGGGCCGGATTGGGGGGTGCGCAAGATGTACATCGGAAAACCCGAGGTTGAAAACCTTATAAGAAACAGGGACTGGACCAGGCTTAAGGAACTTGCAACCAAATGGCCGATAGCCGACGTGGCTGACCTGTTGGTGGATCTCGAGAAACCCGACAGAGTCATAATGTACCGTTCCCTCCCCAGATTGCTTGCCGCAGAAGTTTTCGCCTACTTGGAAGTCCCCCTGCAGGATGCCTTGTTGAGAGATCTTTCCGGAGAAGAAACCAGGAACCTAATGGAAAACCTGGCCCCAGACGACCGCACCGCCCTTCTGGAAGAGTTGCCTGCCAAAGTAACTCAAAGGCTCCTAAGTTTTCTGCGCTCTGAAGATTTGGAACAGGCCAGGGAACTGCTTGGGTATCCGCCCGAAAGTATCGGACGCCTCATGACGCCCGACTACGTTTCAGCCAGGCCTGACTGGACGATAGACCGCACCATGAAAGAGATCAGGGACAAAGGCAGAGACAGCGAGACCGTCAACGCCATCTACGTGACCGATTCCGGATCCCGTTTATTGGGTTCCGTGGCTCTCCAACAGGTAGTTTTGGGCAATCCCAAAGACACCATGAGAGGGACCATGCGCGCACCGGCTTTGAGCCTGAGCGCTTTTGAAGACCGGGAAAAAGCGGCCAGGCTCATGGAACGGTACGATTTGGCGGTTTTGCCCGTGGTAGATTCTCAAGGGGCCTTGGTAGGAATCGTCACCGGGGACGACGTATTCGAAGTTGCCGAAGAAGAAACTACAGAAGACTTCCAAAAAGGAGCCGCGGTGGCGCCCTTGCGGATTTCCATGGTGGACGCCAAGCCGTCCCTTCTGTACAAAAACCGGGTCGGCTGGCTCATTTTTCTGGCCGTGATGGACCTCATTTCCGGTAGACTTATCGCAGGATTTTCCGACGTGATAGCCAAGGTGGTTTCTTTGGTCAGTTTCTTGCCGCTCCTCATTGACAGCGCCGGAAACACCGGTTCCCAGTCGGCAACCTTAGCCATCAGAGCTTTCGCCATGGGAGACATCGACCATAATGATTGGCGACGAATCATGCTCAGGGAAATCGGGCTCTCGCTTGCCTTGGGGGCAACTCTGGGAGCCACAGTTATGGCGATCTCCGCCTTCA
Organism: uncultured Eubacteriales bacterium; assembly: GCA_964646385.1. Lineage (GTDB taxonomy): Bacteria > Bacillota > Sulfobacillia > Fermentithermobacillales > Fermentithermobacillaceae > JAXGZG01. The sequence continues at coordinate 24,397 of CAZYEC010000012.1, forward strand.
GCGTGGGCCCCGCAGTAGGCCTCGTGGTCGGGTCTTCCATGGTGATAGTGGTCCTCCTGGCAAGCATTGTGGGAATCACTATCCCCTTCGCGTTCGACAAGTTCGGGCTGGACCCGGCGGCAGCCAGTTCTCCTTTCGTAACCTCAGTTGCCGATATCCTGGGCGTAATAGTGTACTTCTTGATGGCAAGGTGGATCCTGAAGATCTGAGCAGAGAACCGGAAATCTGCCCGGCAAAACCGATGTGTTTGCCCGCCCGGCACCTGTCATTCAACCGAGCAGGCTTGCCCGCGGGGCAAATCCAGTGGAACCGACCAAGCCCGGAGCACGTTATACTGGTGGTACAGTGAGCATTGCGCGAAGAGGGGAAAAGCCCGTGAAGATCAAAGCATTCCTCAGAAAAATGGTAGAGAGTGCGCGACCCGCTTTCAACAGGTTTTGGGTGCCGACCCTTTTTTCCTGGACCATGACCGGGGTCCTTGTGGCTTCCACATACGACCGGTTTCCCGGTGCGGAACCCAAGCAAAGGCTGTCCTTAGCCCTCCTTTCGGGATTGCTGACATCTTTGTGCGCCGTTTTGTTTTGGGAACGCCGCGGGATACACAAAACTTGGGTCTCCCGCCGGGGCGGGAATTTGGTAGCCCTGCCTGTAGCCGCCTTTGTAACCATCGCAACTTACACCATGCTCAAAGATTTGACTTTGCAGCCGCTCAGCAGACATGTGGCATTTTGTGTTTTTCTTTTTCTTACCTTTTTGATCATACCCAACATGGGGCGCGGGCGGAATATAGAAATGTATTCGATCAAATTGTTTACCAACGCTGTCGTGGCGGCGCTCTTTTCAGGGGTGTTGTTTCTGGGTCTTTCGTTCATCATATTAACCGTTTCGACGCTATTCGGGTTGAACATCCCCTCCCTCACATACCTTCGCCTGTGGATATTGATGGCGGGGGCAGTGGCCCCGTTTTTGTTCATGGCGGGGATACCCGAAACGGGTTGGAAACCCGAAGAAGAAAGGTATCCCGCCCTTTTGAAGAACTTGGTCCTGTTCGTCATAACGCCTTTGGCGGCTGCCTACACGGCCATTTTGTACTTGTACTTCGCAAAAATACTTGTTACCAGACAATGGCCCGTGGGCCTCGTGTCTCACTTAGTGTTGTGGTATTCGCTGCTGGGCGTCGCATTGCTTTTCTTTCTGTGGCCTCTGTCCCAAAACCCGTGGGGAGCAGCTTTTTCAAAGCACTTTCCCATGACAGTCATCCCCCTTCTTGGCATGATGTTCGTTTCTGTAGGGATCAGGATAAGACATTACGGAATCACCGAAAACCGCTATTATGTTGCAGCCCTGGGGCTTTGGGTTTTAGGGTCCATGTTGTACCTGAGTCTTTCCAAGAATGTAAAAAGCGTCGCTTTGCCCGCATCTTTGGCTTTCGTAGTGCTTTTGTCAGTGCTCGGCCCGTGGAGCAGTTTCGCTTCGGCAAAACTCAGCCAAAACCTGCGGCTTGAAGGTTTGCTCGGAAAATACGGCATGTTGGAAAAGGGTGCCATAATTCCCACTGCAAACGCAGAGGAAATACCCACCGGTGACCGCCGTGAGTTCGCTCAAATTCTTTTCTATTTCGACCGCAACCACAGTCTAGAAGACGTGAAGTACTTGCCCGACGGGTTTTCCATGACGAAATTCCAAGACGTTTTTGGGTTTAGCTACACAGAAAGCCCGCTTGTAGAGGATTATTTCTGTTACGTGGTAACTCCCTGGTCTTTGGATACCGGTGGATACCGGTACCTCTTCGACTTCACAAGACCCTTTTCTGGCGAAAGCAATGTAACCTCCCTGGCCCAGGGAGGAATCGGCGTGACTTACGACAGGAGCAAGTTCCTGCTTAGCGTAACACTGGACGGGAACCCTCAATGGACGCAATCTTTAAATGACATGACTCAAGAGCTTTTTTCCAAGTGCGGTCCCGGGCAGTTCAACCTTGATCCCCAAGAAATGACTTTCACGGGAAAAGGCACGGATTTGGACATGAAAGTGATCATCACCGAAGTTCTTGCCGCTCAAAGATCCGACGCCGAGGGAATTGCGACCCGTCAAATAAGCTTCCTGCTGCTTGTGAGAAACGCACCGTAACCGGCCTTTTAACAGAAACTTTGGCCCAGAAGACAGAGGGTCCGGCCCCCCTAAGGCCGGCGGCCTTTTGAGTGAGGCTTGCCGGCTCCCTTGTGCCCCGCCCTTAATAACTGCCTTTGGATGGAAGCCCAATCCCGCTTCAGGGTCCACCCTCTTATTGCGGCCCTTTTAATCTCCGGGAGCACTATATGGCGAAGGTCTTTAACCGTGCCGTTGTAGAAAAGGCCTGCCACGGGCAATTTCCCCTTCCCGGGCCGTTCTTGGCTGTTCCCAGCCTTTTTCAAAAACGCCCACCAGAAAAGAGTATGCCCGCCGTTTTCCACATGATGCTTTTTGGGGCCCTGTCAGGGAACAACCAGGACTTTCATGGCTTGGCCGGATTTGGCCAGCCGGAAGCCCTCTTGAATCCTATCCAGGGAAACGGAATGAGTAACCAGCTTTGAAGCATCGATTCTCCCTTGAACGATAAGGGCCAAGGCCAGTTCCCATTGTCTCTGGACGGAGCTTCTGGCGCCCACAAGCCTCAGCTCATTGTAGTGGATGAGATTAGTGTCCAGTGTAGCGTTAGGCGCGGTTTGAGGAAGCCCGGAAAAGAACAAGACCTGCCCTCCTCTTGATGCCATCTCCAAGGCCTGGCGTTGGGCGTCGTGGGAAACGCACGCGATTATCACCACTTCCGCCCCTCTCCCCCCCGTTCCATCCATGACGGCTTCTACCGGGTCTGCGGAAGGTACGTGAACGGCCCTGTCGGGGCCGAAGCTTTCCACCATCTGCAGCCTGCTTTTAAGAAGATCCAAGACGATGATTTGTCTGGCCCCTCTCATTCTGGACACCGCTACATGCATTGCGCCGATAGGTCCGGCGCCTATGATCGCCACCGAACTGCCCAGGCCCACCCGGATCTTTTCGTGACCGTTCAGGACACAGGCCAAAGGTTCGATGATGGCCGCCGCCGCAACGGGCAAATCTTTAGGTATCCTCACCACAAAACGGCCGGACACTGCAGGGCCTCCCACGGGCCGCAACTCCGCGAATCCTCCCTGGCGCACCCCTCCTAAACGACCTCTCAAATAACACAGGTTCTGAGTCCCCGCCTTGCAGAATTCACAAACCCCGCAACTGGCAGGAATGTCGGCTATCCTGTCCCCCGGAGAAAACTCCGTGACGCCTTCACCCACTTCGATTACCGTTGAAACGGTTTCGTGGCCCATGATCTCGCCTGAGTCCTTGGCTCCGTATTCCCAGGTTCGCAAATCGCTGCCACAAATCGCGCATCCCTCAACCTTGGTCAAAAGCCCTCCGGGCGGGCATACCGGGTCCGGTATCTCCCGCACCTCAATTTCCCCCGGCCTTTTAAGAAACGCCACCTTCATTGTCCATCCCCCGCTCTATCGGCGGTCTTGCCCAGGTCCTCGCCCAACTTTTCTGCAGAGCCCGGCCAAGGGAAGTGTCCGCCGGTTCTACTGTGTCTATACCCTAAGAGGAATAGTTCGACGCGACCCCTCTTATGCCATTCTTGCGGTGGGCAGAACGTCCTTGCAGGAAAAGATAAGCCCTTGAAGCGAAAAGTAACCGGTGAGGAGCGGATGATTGTGGAAATCGTGAAGCCCCTAAACGGTGCGGCAAAAGAGCGCTATCTCAGGCAAATCGCCATTCCCCAAATCGGGGAAAAAGGCCAGGCAGAGCTTGCCGGCAAGAGGGTGTTGGTGGTTGGTGCGGGGGGATTAGGCACCCCTTGCGCGACCTATTTGGCGGGCATGGGCACCGGACACATCCGGCTTGTGGACGACGATACAGTGTCCCTTTCCAACCTTCCCCGTCAGGTTTTGTACGACACATCAGATATTGCCAAACACAAAGCTTTTGCGCTTCGAAAGAAGCTGCTCAAAGCAAATCCGACAATTGACGTGGAACCCGTCATCACCCGCTTGGACGCCCAAAACGCAAAAATCTTGGTGGAAGATCGTCACGCGGTGGCGTCGTGCGTGGATAACCTGGACACCCGCTACTTGCTCAACGATGCTTGTCTCCGGGCCAGCGTTCCTTTCGTGGATGCCGGGGTGGCGGGCTTTTCAGGGCTTGTGACAACCGTAGTGCCGGGCCGCGGCCCGTGCTACCGGTGCATCTTCCCCGAAGAGAGTCCGGGATCGTTCCCCCCCACTGGGATTTTTGGTCCCGCAGCCGGAGTTGCCGGTGCGATTCAGGCGGGCGAGATTTTGAAATTGCTTCTCGGCATAGGCGACCCCCTTACAGGCAAGATGCTCCTTTTTAACCTGCTGCAAGGAGATTTCCGGTCCATCCCTGCCCCCAGACGCCCATCTTGCAAAGCCTGCGGAAACCATTTTACCCTTTAGGACTTTTGTCACCTTTTTCCGGGGGTCCCCCGCTCCAAGTCCAGCAGGCGTCGCCACTTCTAATTAGGTTCCCCCACACTTTCGATAAAGACACTGGGAGGCGAGCGCATTGGCAATTTGTGCAAATTGTGGGGCATCAAATCTCGGAACTTCCAGAACGCCCCTGGTGTTGGCCGACGGGCAGTGGTTCTGCGAACCTTGTCTGGGCAAAAGCAAGGGACCGGTAAAATGCGAAACATGCGGCAGGGAAGCGTTTACCTCCGGGGAACACTTCAAAACCGTTGACGGACGCTACATGTGCACGGCCTGCATGGAAAAGGCAGGCATAATGAAAAAAGTGGACTACGTGCTGGTGTCCGCCGCCCACAGTATGGCAGGCGTGGCATCAAGGGCGGCGGGCCGAATCCCACTTGCCAAGGACTCCGCTCCCGCTGGGACCGCCACAGCCAGGGGCGTATCTTTGGCCCCCTTGGGGGGCCTTCGGCTGCTGCTGGATCAACATCTATCCCCGTCTGAAGCCGTCACCTCTGTAGTAGTAGGAAACGCGGGAGAAGCGATAGTAACTTCAAAACGAGACATTTACGTCCTTAAATCCGGGCTGGCCGTGGGTTCAATAACGGGGAGAAAATGCGTGAAAATCCCGTGGAAAAAAGTAAGAGACATATCCATAATCGAAGGCAGCCTTTACGGAATCCTTGAGATTAGATCCGACGGGATGCCAACCTACGGGGCTCAAGATGTCTCTCGGGCCAAAAAAAGCGACAACGCCATCACGTTCCTTTTGAGCAAGAAGGCTCAGTTCCAAGAGGCACTTCACGACCTGAGATCCTGCCTGGTCGGTTATTCCAGCGTGGCGGACTAGAACTAGAAAACTCGCCCGCCTTTTCCAATTGTTTGCCTGAGACAAAAAGACGAGACGTCCCGCCTTAAGGGAACAATAACTGCGGCGGGAGGTCTTTGTTATGTCGAAAATCGCACCTATCAGACACCAAGGGAACGAAAACCTGTTTCTTGCCATAGAAATGTCCATAGTATCCTCTTTGGCAGGGTTCCCTTTGCACGTCCATGCGGAAGGGGTGAGGGGCACCGGCAAGACCACGGTAATGCGATGGGCCCGGGAGACGATGCCTGCCATCCAGAGGGTGAAAGGCTGCGTTTACCAATGTGACCCCGAGAATCCTCATTGTCCTGTTCACCAACTGCAAAAAGGGTCTGACTTTCAACGGGAAAGCCAGCCCATGCCTTTCGTGGAAATCGGTCACGGGGCCAAACTGGGTACTATCTTGGGAAGCATCGACCTCGCGAGGCTCACCGATCCCTCCAACCCTTCTGCGGCCCTTTTACCCGGTGCCATTCCTATGGCTCACCGGGGAGTCCTGTTTGTAGACGAAGTAAACAGACTGGCCGAAACCGCCCCGGAAATAACCGATGTGCTCCTGTCGGTCATGGGGACCAAACCCGGCCACGTGAAAATTGAAGAAACCGGGTTGCCTCCTTACGACATTTCGGTTCAGGCTTCTGTGTGGGCCGCATCTAACCCCGATGAGGACCCGGGGCCTCTTGAAAACATAAGGAAGCAATTGGCGGACCGGTTTGACTTGGTTGTCCCCGTTCAAAGGCCAAATGATGTCGCAGTGGTGGAACAGCTTTTGAGCAGGAAAACGGCGAAAGCAACTCAGAGCCCCGCCGGCACAGCATCTTGGGACAGGTTGTGGGCAAAGGCGGAGCGGCTGCCCCTCGTCAGCGTCCCGTCTTCTTTGGTAAGGTACATGGCTCAATTGTACGTGCAAAGAAATGTTGAAAGCCTGAGGGCTATCGAGGCTTTGGAATTGGCTTCCAGATTGGTGGCCTGCATCAGGGGCAAACCCGAGATATCTTTCGAAGACATCCTGGTCGCCACGCCGCTTGTTCTCAGGCACCGGCTTGACCCGGCAGTCCTCGCGGAAATCTTAAAGGATTTGGAGCTTCGCAAAACCGCCGGAATGCAGGCAAAGCCGGACCTGCCCAAAAACGGGCCGGCCCCCCTTGACCAAAAAGGGCAGTCTGACGAAAAACAGGACCAAACGCCGGCAAATTCCGCTCCCCGTTTTCTACCTGCCGAAAACCCCATCAAAACTCCACCTCCCACTTGGTTTGGCAGGCTAGTTTCAAAATTTTCTGCAAGGGCAGCCGGGAACCAAGACACGGGGAAAAGGCAGGCGGCCGGGCCAATGCAATTGCCTGACCCGGGTTCTCATCCTCCCGTGTCTCCCCCGGATTTGGCGCGGCCCATAAGCGCAATACCCTTGGATGAACTCGTGGTGCCTTCCGATTGGAAGGGACTTCCTTGATATTGGGAAACGCCGTTTCACGCTTATCAAGGATCTTGGCCGGATCTCTAGCGGCCAGAGTAGGGGAAACTTCCGTGGTGTCCACCAAAGTACACATGCAAGACATACAGACGCCACAAGAAGTCACCGCCATCTATAATGCAGATGCCGGCCAGACCTTTTACAACCGGCGCAAGACCGGTGAGGTGCTCCATATGGACACCTTTCATTCCCCGGGCGCGGTTGAACCAAAGTCGGTGGCGGCGGCTCTTGTGGCGGGGCTGTCCCGTCGGGCGCCCGAGTTGAATTGCGTTTTTGAAACCTTTTTGCCTTACATAGACATACAGACAGCAGCGGGGGGAGGAAGGCTTGACGGGGGCCTGTGTTACGGCCAGGAACAAGGGGTCCGCAAAGCTCACCTGACCCACGTGCACCTTACGGCGCTCAACACCCCGGAAATAGTGTCGGCAATCTTCATCATGGTGGAAGCCGTGGAAAGAAGCATCCTAAACGCGGGCCTTGAACTCAGGAAAGTGCAAAAGGTTAACATTTGTCGGGGTGACTCTCCCACGGATATAGGGAATTACAAGGCGACCTCCGACTCGCTTTTGAGGTCGTTGGCTCCTTCCCCCACAAACGCATCCCTTTCAAGAAGAGAGGCTTTGGCAAAGCAGGCCGCCCAAGAAGTGGGGTCCGCTTCCGACACCCTGCGCATCCTTGAGGCCCTTTCCAAAGGACTTAAGGCTGGCGAATTTGCCAGACTGAAACCGGAAACGGACAAAAACCTTGATGAAATCCGTCAGGGGCTTACCCGCTCCAGGCTCGCCTGCTACGACGGAAACAGGTACAACCTTACTGAAGAAGGTAACCTTGCCCTGTCTTATCTCAGGCAGCATTGTTACGAGATAGAAACCTATCTGAAACGGCTGTTATGGTCGCTCCCTACCAGGAGTATCCCCGGGGCCAGGCAGAAGTGGGACACGACGAAAGCGGACCAAAGCCGGGGCAGGTACCTGGCCCTGTCCAAAACCTCCGGGGACTGCGGGGCCGGAATTGCCCTTCCCGAGACAATCATTTCAAGGGGGCTAAGGGCAAGATCAGGCTCGCAGCATGGAATTTTCATCCCGGCCGATTTGCGCTTCTCCTATGTGAAGACTAAAAGGGACACTCCTGTGATTTTGCTTCTGGACGCCTCGGCTTCCATGTCTGGTAAAAGGATGGCAGCCGCCAAGGAGCTTGCCCGGCACTTGATACTCACCGGCAAAGGCAAAGTCTCGGTGATAATCTTTCAGGATTCTGAGGTCAAAACTGTCTGCGGTTTCACCAAGAGCTTCCGGCTGTTGGACGCAGGCCTGAAAGATGTGCACGCTATGGGCCTGACTCCACTGGCCAAGGGTTTGGAAAGAGTCTTGGAAATGTCCTACGCGTCCATCAAGAAACCTTTGGTCTTGTGCGTTACCGACGGGATTCCAACGGTGCCCTCCCGCTCCCTGTCCCCCATTGACGACGCTTTGGAAGCGGCCAAACGACTTGCAAAAAGGGGCATCCGGTTGGGGTGCATAGGACTGGAACCTAACCGGAGTTTCCTAAAGCAGATGGTGGCCGAGGCAAAGGGGACCTTGTATGTGGTAGACGAACTCGAAGCCTCCACTTTGGCGGCCATCGCCAGGAAAGAACGGGTTTGACTTCGGGCCAAGGCGGCCCTTCAGTGACATTCGTCTTCGCCCCCGAATAAACTGAATGTCGTCAGGCAAAACCCGGGGGGAGACCGGTGAATACCCAATACTTCGCCCAAAAAAGAGCGCCCATTATCGAGACTTTGCTCGCATATCACGGCGTAATACGTTTTCATATGCCCGGGCACAAAGGCGGCGCCGGAGCAGACCCCTGTGCGATTTCCCTTTTGGGGCCAAAAGCGTACCTGAACGACGTTACGGGGGTGCCCGGCCTCGACGACCTTCAAGAGCCCCACGGGTGCATAAAAGAGGCTCAAGAGCTGGCGGCTCAAGCCTTCGGGGCCGATTACACGCTGTTTTCCGTAAACGGCACGACAGGGGCAATCCACGCCATGGTGCTTTCCCGGGTGGGTGAAGGAGATACTATCATCATCCCCAGAAACATTCACAAATCTATTTTGGCGGCAATAGTCCTTTCTGGGGCAAGGCCGGTTTTTGTCCCGGTCCCTTACGATAGCTATCTGGGCATATCCATGGGATGCGATGTGGATTCCGTGAAGTCCTGCGCCGAGCTTAACAGGCACGCCAAGGCCGCTTTGCTGGTAAACCCCACTTACTACGGCACGGCAGTGGACCTGACTCCCATCGCTTCTGTCCTTCACAAAAAGAACATTCCTCTTCTGGTGGACGAAGCCCATGGCCCACACTGCCGTTTTCACCCGGGCCTGCCCAAACCGGCCCTGGATTCCGACGCCGACGCGGTTGCTCAAGGGGCCCACAAAATCTTGGGGGCGTTCACCCAGGCCTCAATGCTGCATATAAAAGGCAACAGAATAGACAGGGCGCGGCTCAAAGCCACCTTTCAATACCTGACCACTACAAGCCCTTCGTACCTGCTTTTGGCGTCCATTGATGCGGCCAGAAGACAGATGGCTCTATCCGGCCGGCAGCATCTGGACAGAGCCATCAACTTGGCCGGCTTTCTCAGAGAATCGGTAAACAGAATCCCGGGGCTTTACTCCTTTGGAACCGAAATCCTGGGGAGACCCGGGCTCGAGATGCTGGACCCCACCAAAGTCACCGTCACTGTCCGAGAGCTGGGGATAACCGGGTACCAGGCCGAGATTTATTTGCGGCAAAACCACAAAATTCAGGTGGAGCTCTCGGACATCTACAACCTTTTGTTCATCGTAAGCTTTGGAAACACCGAAAGCCAAGTGCAAAGGCTTGTGGATGCTCTCAAGTCTCTGGTATCGGCAGTTCGCCGGGGCAACATCCAAAAAAGCCTGGGCTCGGCCCGGATAACCATCCCCGACTTGCCAGAGACGCCTGAAATGCGCCTTACGCCCAAGCAAGCCGTGGAAAGCCTTTGGGAACGGGTGGCACTCCGGGACGCAAAAGATCGCATCAGTGCCGAAGTGGTGACCTGTTACCCCCCGGGGATCCCCATCACCTACCCCGGAGAAGCCATAACCCAGGACACGTTGTCCTACCTCGAGGTAGCAAGAGATCTGGCTTTGGGAATTTCCGGCCCCGAGGACCGAACCTTAACCACTTTGCGGGTGGTGAAACAACTTTGATTTCCCGCATCTTGAACGCATGGTCCGAAGTGGCGGCCCTTGCAGGAGAAAAACCCGTTTCCCGGATATGTCTGGAGTCAACGGCGCCTCTCAATCCAATCTACATCACGGAACCGGCGCCTGACGGAAACCGGGACTACTGCGTGTGCATCGCAGTGTGCAATTCACGCCTCATCATGGCGGAAGACGACATCCTGGTGGCTGATGGGCTCATCAGGAAATTCCAGGTGGCGTCGGGCCCCGGAGAGCTCTGCTACGTAAAAGTGACCCTGGAACACGGGGTCACGCCGGACAAAAGTGAGGTGCCGGGAAACCCCCATCTCACCAGATTCACTTTTGGCAGAGAACCACTGGAAAAAGTGTTTTCGGGCCGGCGCATCGGAATCGACCCGGGGCACGGCGGAAAAGACAGAGGTTTCAGAGGGCCTGTGAATTTGCTTGAAAAAGACGTTGCCTTAGCCGTCGCCATGAAACTTAAAGGATTGCTGCAAAACTGCGGGGTTACCGTTGTTATGACCAGGCAAGAGGACTCGGACTTGAGCTGCCCGGCCCGCTTGGAGGTTTTGCGGAACGGGAGCAGCGAAATCTGCATCCAATTGCACACGGCGGGAAGCACCGACCCGGACTATCAAGGATACAAGATTCACGCCAAAGAGGGATGCCCTTTATCGTACAAACTGGGCAATATGCTGAGGGATTCCCTTATGGAGAGAATGGGCACGGACACAGGGAAGCCATCGCCTTTGTTCATCCAAGACGCCGGAGCCCCGACCTTTCCCACGGTGCGGGTAGAACCTTTGTGCATTACCCATTACGTAGACGAAGCCAATTTCAGGGCGCCCCTGTTCAGAAAAAGGATTGCACAGGCGCTTTTCAACGGGGTTCACAGGTATTTTGCGGATGCAGTGCCCAAAGAAAATCCGGCCTTCTGATTTACGGGAAAGGGGGTATGCAACAATGCCGGCCTTAGGCCGAGACTGCCAGGGCTCTTGGGATTCAGCCATCGTATACCGGATTAGAACCCACCTCATCACGGAAAAGGACGACATCGTCCGGGTTGTGGAACGCTACGTGCCGGAAGTGGCGGAACCCGGGGACATGGTGGGGATTGCCGAATCGGTTGTGGCCATAACGCAAGGCAGGGCCATCCCCCCGGAAAGCATCAGGCCCGGCTCGCTTGCGAGGTTCATCGCCAAATTTGCGGACCCCGACGCTTCCATCTCGGCGCCCCGCTCAATGCAAGCGGCCATGGATATGGTGGGAATCCCGCGGATCCTACTGGCGGCAGCTGCCGGAGCGTTGGGGAAAGCCTTGGGAAAGCGAGGGTTCTTTTTCCGGGTGGCGGGCCATCAAGTTGCGGAGATTGATGATTCGGGAGGAACGATGCCCCCTTACGATCGCAGCATCATCTTGGGACCCAAAGACCCGGAAGTAGTCGCCAGAAAGATATGGCGGAAAACCGGGCTTTGCGCGCTCATACTTGATGTGAATGACTTAGGGTGCGTGGATATCCTGGGCTCCAGTTTCCGGCTTTCGGACCGGAGGGCAAATGCATTAAAGGCCCTGCTGAAAACCAACCCCTTCGGAAACGACGACCAGAAAACCCCCCTGGTGATCATGAAACCGAGACGGAAAAGACCGGAAGCCTCGGAATGAATCCCAAAGCCCCGGCCAATGGGTCAGACGCATGCTTTTCTGCTACTGCAAAACCGCCGGCATCCTATTCTACACAGCCAAAGCAAACAAGGATCTTGCGTAAATCCGGACCAGTTGCAAAAGATCGTCTACCGATACCCTTTCATCGGCTTGGTGGGCCAGTTCGGGAGCACCCGGCTTGGTTGGGCCAAAAGCCACACCCCCGGAAATGACTCTTGCGTAAGTGCCGCCTCCTATGGCTATTGGCGGAGAAGTGTCCCCTGTCTCTTCCCGGTAGACCCGCAACAATGTCTTCACGATGAAAGATTCGGGATCGGTATAGTGGGCTTTCCCCATGCTCGGAACGGACAGCCTGACAGAACCGGGCCTCTTACAGCTTTCTGCCCTGACTTTAAGACCTTCGCCGGACACTTTTACAGGGAAACGTATATTGTAAGTGGCGCGCACCTGTTTGGCGCCGCCCGCAAGACCTGTTTCTACCAAACCCAAGTTACAGGTAAGGTCCCCCGATATCTCATCCCGGCTAGCAATGTCCAAGCCTTTTCCGTAAATGTCCCCTGCCTCGCCCAGGAATCGGAGTTCCTTGGCCACACCCAACCCGGGACCGAGCCCCGAGAGCACCAGACACAACCCGGCCAGCGCGTTGGTTCCCTCCTGAGGGCTGGCGGCGTGAGCCGCTTTCCCGGTAGCGTTAACCGTGACAAACCCGGGCTTCCAAGAAAATTCCAACTCCAGCGGGCCCGGCCCCCCCACACGCTCTCTTGCTTCCGGGACATGTTTTTTCAAAAGTTCCACGACTTCACTTTCGCGGCCCTGGGAAACCTTCAGACGGGCCATCCCTTTTTCGGCCACTATATTCGGCCTTTCACCACCGGATATTTCCACCAAAAGACAATCGGCGGTACCCGAAACGGTTTCAGAGAGCAAGAATTCGGCCTGCACGCCCATAGTGCCCTTTTCCGCAAAAACCAAAGGGAACATGGCATCCGGGGAAAACCCGTAAGTGGGTTGCTCTTCCACTTGGAAATAGTGGCGAACGCAACGGAAGCCCGATTCCTCGTTTCCACCGACTACGTGACGGACACGCCTTTTAAGTGGGGCCCCGGACTCTGCTAAAGCCTGCAGCGCATACAAACAGGCCACGGTGGGCCCTTTGTCATCCTGAGTGCCGCGACCGTAAATTACCCCTTGGTGAATCTCTCCCAAAGGTTTTTTTGACCAGCCAGAACCCACAGGGACGATATCCACGTGGGTGAGGGCCATCGCCATTTCCTCGCCGGCCCCGATTTCCGCGTGAACAGCGTATCCGTCAACGTTTTTAGTTTTTATGCCGCAACTGTCCGCTTTGTTCTGGATCCATCGCAGCGCCCTGTCCACTTCCCGGCCAAAAGGCTTGCCTTGGGTGGCTTCTCCCCCCACGCTGTTGATTTCCAGCAATTCCATTAAAGAGCCAATAATCTCGTCCTTGTGTTTCGGGATCCAAGTATCAAGATAGGCGGCAAATCGTTGTTCGTCCATCCGGCTTCCTCCTCTTGACATTCCTCGGGCCTCCGGAAGACTGGAACCTGCACCCTTCGTTTCCGGAAACCTGCTTGGGATGTTCGTCTATGTGTCTGTTCTTTGCTGTGGGCCCGTTTCCTTCAAGGACAGAAGATTAGCGTTCTTCCACTTGGGCAGACTCCCTTAAAGTGAGCCGGATCAGTTCGTGCAGGCCCGCCAGCCCCACCAGAGAATAGACGACCTTTGTGACCGTAGTGCCTTCCCCAAAGACGGAAGACACCACATTGAACCCGCTGACACCGATGAGGCCCCAGTTCACAGCCCCCAGAATGACCAAGACGCGAGACAGCCATTGGATACCCGACATTTTCAAGATCTCCTCACCTTCCGGTTCTTAACATGGGACTACGCAAATAGTCTTGTGTGCAGGAGACCAAAATCATGCAAGAGGCCAAGATTTAGGTTCCGGCCATCCCTATCCGTTCCATTGTGGTTGGATGGGTCCAGGAAAACCACCGGATGAACGCCGGCGGTTCAACATCGGAAAGGTTGCCCCTGGCGAGGTTCATTTGGGTTGAAACGAATGTCCCGGGATCGCCGGTGAGATCAAGAGAAAATTTGTCCGCTTGAATTTCAAATTGCCGGGAAATACCTACAGATATTGGGGACAAAACGTAACCGGATAAAATCGAGACTGCCAAAAGGAGCAGCAGGACGCTCTCCAGTTTTGAATAAGAGCCGGTGCCTGACCCAAAGGATGCGATTCCCGCCCGAAATACCAAAAGCACGACCAGAACCCCTAAACTGCCGACCAGGATGCCCTTGATTACATGGCCGTGTTTCCAATGGCCCATTTCGTGGGCCAGGACAAGTTTCACCTCATCTGCCGAATGGGTTTTTAGCAAAGTGTCGTATAACACCACTTGCCGGGTGCTTCCGACCCCTGCAAAATAGGCGTTAACCCTTGTTGTCTTCGCGGAAGCCTCCATTACCAGCACCTTATCCACGGTCATCCCGGCCTTTTGGGATAGTTGTTCAACGCCGGCCAGAATCTCCCCATCTTCCAAGGGGTAAAACTTGTCAAACCAAGGGGCGATGACCGTTGGGTAAAAAAAAGCCACAAAAATGCTTGCCAGTAAAAATCCAAGGGTCAAAACCCAGGGAAATTTCCTGGGAAACACAATCAGAACCCATGCCACCACGCCTCCCGCAACCCCATAGACCGCCAAATCCAAGGCAAAAGATTTCAAATAGTAGGAAAACCAAACCCCGAAGGAAGCCCCGGTGAGTCCGTATTGCTTTTCAAGAATGTGGCCCACGTAAAGAGAGGCGGGAAAAGAAATTAACGCCAAGAGCACCGCCACCAGAATGCCTTCGCCCAAGCCCAGGCCAAAAGCTCCTTTTGCCCCGGGCCGCAAATTACTCCCAAACCATTTTGCCAGGAAATTCTTCTTTGACACCCAATTCAAAAACAAGAAAACGGCAAAAGTGTTCACCCCGGAGGCAACTCGGCCTCGAACTGCCCTGCCACCCGCCTTTTCCAGATACTCCTCTCCGAAATAGGAAATCGCTTCCTGGCTATACGTCCTGGGAAGAACCGCGAAAACCAGTCCCAACGCCAAAAACAAGCATGAAGCGGCCCAAAGCGCCCTCACAGATGATCCCCCATTCCCCGGCGGCACCCAGATTTGTTCACCTGCGTTTCGCCACCCGTCTTTGATCCTCTCGCAATCTAATATAGAACTCCCAGTCGCTTTCAGTCCTCCAGGACAGGTTTTCCCCACCCTTTCAATTTTCGCGTTTTGCCTGCTCACAGTCAAAAAACGTTTGGTCTTGCCCAGTTTGCTCTGTGACGCAGGATTGCGGTTCAATCACACAATTCTTAGGCACCGCCCCTTTCACTTCCTGCAAAACAGTTTTCGGTGTATATTCCTAGTCGAAGGATGGATTTTATGAATTGGCCCAGAGTCATCATACTGATTGACGCCGACGCCTTTTTTGCCGCAGTGGAGATTTTGGATAACCCCCAATACAAAGGAAAACCGGTGATAGTGGGGGCGCAACCGGGAAGGCGAGGCGTGGTATCCACGTGCTCCTACGAAGCCAGAAAATACGGAGTGCGTTCCGCAATGCCCATATCCCAGGCATATCGCCTTTGCCCCAACGGGATATACCTTTCCCCAAGGGGACACCGGTACAGCGAATTGTCGGCCCGCATGTTTTCCATCTGTGACCATTACTCGCCCATCGTAGAACGTGTCTCTATAGACGAAGGTTATATCGATGTTGAAGTAGTGACT
>CAZYEC010000013.1:0-33849 GCA_964646385.1 uncultured Eubacteriales bacterium
TTATAGGTTATCTGTTGTGTCCATCGAAAGGCATTTTGGAATGATTAGCTGTTATTTCCTGTGTTATAGTTGAAGGGCTTCAGAACTTTCGCCAAGGAGACGTCGGATGAATTCCAAAAACGGGCATACGTTACGAAATACCGTTTTGGGCGGGTTTTTTGTCGCTCTCGGTGTGTTGTTGCCCATTATGTTCCACTCGGTGGGGTTGGGAAAAGTTTTTCTCCCTATGCACATTCCCGTGTTTTTCTCAGGTTTTCTTTGTGGTCCTTTTCTAGGTTTTGTTGTGGGCTGCACGACCCCCCCCCTCAGTTCAGTTTTGACGGGCATGCCTCCGTTTATGCCTCCGATGGCACAGACTATGGCGGTGGAACTGGCTGTTTACGGTATGACTGCGGGCTATTTGTACAGGAGACTTAGACTGGGTACCTATTTGTCCCTGGTATGCTCGATGGTTTGCGGAAGGCTAGTTTACGGCGTCCTCGGCTATTATGTTTTGCCCTTGTTCGGTTTCCCCAAAGTGGCTCTATGGGCTCCTTTGACAACCTCGCTGGTCCAGTCCCTACCGGGTGTCGTGCTGCAACTTTTTGTGGTACCTGTAGCCCTTGTCTTGGCGGAACGGAACGCCGGAGGCCTTGTGGCTTTCCGAAGGCCGGAAGAGGTTCAGCGGCCGGACTGAGGGGGTGCTCCGGGAACTCCACCAACAAAAAGGCGTCATATTGTGTTGGAATTAGTTTTCTTGGATTTTGGCGCATCAGCGTCGAAAAAAGGAGACAAAATGATGCGAACAAGAACGATGGAGTTTTCTGCGTTGATCTTGCTCTTGGTTATGGGGTTCGCGTTGGTTCAGGTGTTTCCCCCTGCGACGCAGGTTTTGTCCGCGGGAAGTCTGTCCGACGTTCCCACAACCCGCTTCCGAGTATACTTTCCCCTGTATCTGGCGAGCGGCATTTACGTGTTTCCCGTTGATTATGTGGCGCCTCACATGGACACCCAGGACCCCGGGCTTTTGGCGAAAGCCGCCCTTGAGCAATTGTTTTTGGGACCGCCCGTGAAACCTTTCAAAATGGCCTTAGTCTTGCCCAAAGAAACAAAGGTTCTTGGAGTGTTGGTGGAAGACGGGGTAGCCACGGTGAACTTGAGCAGGGACATTATGAATCTGAATGTGGGTTCTGCAGGCGAAGCGGCTGTCCTGTCCGCTATAGTTAACACGGTGTGCGCATACCCGATTTCTTCCGTAAAGCTGCAGGTCGACGGCGAGGCGTTAGAAACGCTTGCGGGTCACGTGGACATCAGGGGCCTTCTGCGTTACGATCCCGAGGCCCTCATTCGTCCTATGGTTGATGTGAGGAATCATTGGGCGGGCGGTTCAGCGGTTTTATTGCAGGCCATGGACGTTGTGGACGGTTTTGAGGATGCGACTTTTAGACCCGATGAGCCTGTGACTCGGGGACAATTTCTCAAGATTCTTGTAGAATCCCTTGAGTTGCCCGATGAAGGTGCCGTACCATCATCCTTCCCAGATCTGGAGAATCACTGGACATTGTGGTATGTGGAAAGGGCATTGGGAGCCGGTCTAATTGATCGTGAAGGCTACGGTACCCATTTCTCTCCCGATGAGGTGATTACCAGGGAGGAAATGGCCTACGTTTTGGTGAACGCTTCGGACATTTATCGTGATGCCAATCCCGCGATAGATTACATTGCTCCGGCCGACTCGGTGGTTTTTCAGGATTACAATGAGATCCAAGAAAGATACCGCGAAGCTGCTTTGGAATCGGCAAAACGCGGCCTCATTCAGGGTTACCCGGGCGATTGGTTCAAGCCGAAAAACGGGCTCACAAGGGGAGAGGCCGTGACCGTGGTGGCCAGAATGATGGAAATCAAGGGCCATCAAGTGATGCTGAGCACGCCCAGGCCGGGTTACGCAAGGGATGGAAAAGATGCTTTTGTCGTGGGTGCCGCCTTGGCTTTCGAGGCAAACGTCAACTTCAAAATTATGACTCCCGACGGTTCCGAGGCTTTGTACAGCTACGCCACCGCCACCCACGGGATGGGCTGGGGAGTCTTCGGCGTAGCCGTTAAGGCGCAAGTTTTAGACGCAATGGACGCCGGCAGCATGGAAGTTTTTCTGGTGAGCCCCAAAGACGGGAGCGAGACTTCCAAGATCGTAATTCCGTTGCGCTGACAATTCTTCTGCCCGGAAAACCCCGCTTTTGGAATAACCGCCGTGAGAAACGGCGGTTATTTGCCGGTCAGCTTCGGCTTTCTGGCGTCATTCTCGACACGATTTGCCATCAATGACCTGTTTTCCTGCTCCCACCGGACTATTATGGGTCGCTTGGGAGGTTAACGCCCCAACCAATATGGCTTACACCCGAGAAATTTGACAAAAACAAGCTGCTGCGCCCGGACAAACCCCGACACGTGCCGCAAACCGCCAGGGATAAAATGGAAGTAACGGTGACGGGCAGGTTGCTCATTTCACCGCTCTTGCCACTTGTGGATGGGGAGGTCAGGATTGTGAAGAGCACTATTTCCGTGCCCGCGACTCTAAAAGGCTTGGTAGCCAGCAGCCAGAAGGCCAAAAGAGATCTTATCTTTGGAGCAGTGCTGGCTTTTTTCTTGGGCAGAACTGTACTGGGCGACAGCCTGAGCCCGTTTGCCCCGGCAGTTTACGGCGGTTTTCGATCTTCTGGAGGCAGCTCATCCGTTGTCCTGGGAATTTGCGCTCTGTTGGGCAGCGCGACGCTGAAGCGCTGGGACCTGTTGGGGTATCATGCCCTGGCGATCCTCCTTATGACCTTTTTCATGAGGACACTAAAAGATCGCACACCCATACCTGTAGTCAACTCCCTGTTGTGTGCCGGGATCGTGGCCGTGTCCAAGACGGCGGCAGCTGCCGCCGCCCAGGGTCTCAGCCTGTATGTTCACCTGACCACGGTTCTGGAAGGGCTATGCGCTTTTGTAGCGTGTATGCTCATTTCAAGCGCTTTCACTGCTTCACCGGGTTTTTCGCTGGGCGCAAGCGGGTCGGATGCCCTGATGATATTGTGTTTGTTGTCGTTAGGCGGTTTGGCAGACGTGACGGTGGCAGGTTTCAGCGTCCAGACCATTGCTGTCATGGGGTTTACGTTAATCGCCGCTTATATTGGCGGACCCGGGGCAGGGGCCATTGCCGGCCTGTCAGGGGGGTTGGTACTTGTTCTCACGGCTAAAGAAAACCCAATGGTTTTCGGTCTTTTGGGTGTGGCGGGGTTGTTGGCCGGAGTTGGTGGCCAATTTGGCCAAGTTGAGGCCATTTTGGGCTACCTGGCTTCCGGGCTTTTGGTGTCGCTTTACACCATGCCCGCCGATACTGTGACGAAACGCTTTTTAGAGCAGGCATCGGCTTGCGTTTTCATTATTTTTGTCAATTCCAGGGTTTCAAAAAGACTGACGTTGATGTTTCCTGCGCTTGCAAAAAATGGGCATAGGGAACGGACTCCCTCTCAAACTATCGAACCTTACAAGTTAAAAGTGGCGGCTGTTTCTCACGCTCTGTCCCAGATGAGCAGTCTGTTTCGGCAGTCTTCGGATACTTTGGGGACAACAGGCTTCGATAATAAGCCTGTGCGTGCCCAGATACCAACTCCCGAGTTGGGGCAGCATGGCCAAGGGCAGGTTTCCGCAAAAGATATTCTGGGCGTCGAAACCTCACAAGAAATTATTAAACAAGTGTCAGAAAGGGTATGTATGAATTGCGAGCAACGTAAGTACTGCTGGGAAGCAGAGTTTGGTGAAACTTTCCGGGCCTTTTGTGAGCTATTGCGGGAAATGGCTTTCAAAGGCAGACTTACATCGGCTGATGACCCCACAAATATGGCCGACAAATGCAGTAATTTTGGGGAGATAGTATCAGAACTGAATCACTGGAAAGAAATCGACCGGCTGCAAAAGCGTTTGGACGTCCTGGACAGTCAGACAAAAGAGTGTCTCGCTTTTCAATACCGCTGTTTGGGGACCCTTCTGGCGCCGGCCAGGCCCTCTCGGACAAAGAGACGGGGGGAGCGTAAGCACGCTTTGAGACTTACCGTTAAAGGCGGCACTGTGGCGGCAGAAAACGCCCAATCGGGCGACATGTGGGTTCAACACCAACTCAATTCAGGGGAGACCCTAGTTGTGCTTTCCGACGGCATGGGCAAAGGCAGGTTGGCGGCCCGCCAAAGCGAAGAAACCCTAAACCTCATGAAATCCCTTTTGGATTGTGGTTTGGATTACGATTCGTGTGTATCTTTTCTGAACTCGGCTTTGTTTTTGGCTTGTCGTCCGGACAGTTTCGTGGCCATCGACTGCCTTCTGGTGGACAAGGAGACGGAAAGGGCGCATTTTCACAAATTCGGGTCCCCCCCCTCTTTTATCAGAAAAGCGGGGGGAGATGTGATGGTAGTGAGGGGCGCCAGGCCTCCGGCAGGCGCCTTGAACGCGGTATCTTGTTTGGCAACGAGCGAACCCATCGCCCCGGGAGACTGTATCCTTTTGGTCTCCGACGGGGTTTTTCGCTCAAGCCCGGTGCCTGCCCGGGCGGAGCATCTGATTGTCTCAAGGTTAAGACGGCAAAAAGACAGCAGTTTGGAGGCCACGGTAAAAGGGTTGTTGACACATGGCAGGCCGGGCGGCGCCAAACCTGCGGATGATGTCACCGTGGTGGGTATTTTAGTGGAAAAAGTCTAGAAACAAAAAGACCACTCCCCAGTGGCAGCCTCCTGTTGTTATCCAATTTCCAAGAATCCATGCCCCAGACTGGCAATATGCTGCCGGGAAGATGCGCCCTTTGGGGAGTTCTGGTATTCTGAGTGCGCAAGAGGTGAGACTGACGAGAGACTGTGCAGTGACAAAGGTCCGCAAGAGATTTCTTAAGACTATCGGTCGACATGACATGCTCAACCGGGGCGATTTGGTGATCTGTTGTGTGTCCGGCGGTCCCGACTCCATGTGCCTTTTGCATCTTTTTGCGGGGCTGCGACAGGAGCTTGGAATTTCTGTCCACGTGGCCCACCTCAACCACCACATGCGGGCGGAAGCGCCCCAAGATGCGCTTATGGTTGAGGACTATGCCAAGACCCTGGGCATAGCCTGCACTGTGGGTCACGCCCGTGTATTTGAACTGGCGAAATCCGGGGGGCTTGGCTTCGAGGAGGCCGGGCGTCTTGCCAGGTACCGGTTTTTTCAAAAGCTGAAAGATGACATTGGCGCCTCCAAAATTGCCCTGGGACACAATCGCAACGATCAGGCGGAAACTGTCTTGATGCGCTTGGTGCGGGGCAGCGGGACCCGGGGTCTGGCCAGTATACCGCCTGTAAATGGGGACATTATCCGGCCCCTTTTGGATGTGGAACGGGAAGATATTGAAGCGTATTGTCAGGAAAACGATCTGCCAACCATGTCGGATGTATATAATTTTGACTTGACTTACACCCGAAATCTTATGAGACACGAACTGATACCCCTGCTGGCCCGCAAGTTCAACCCTTCTATAGTTGGAATTCTGGCTAACACCGCCGCATCGCTCAGGTGGGATGCGGAATATCTGGACTTTTTGGCCCGCTCGAAGTTTTTGTTTTCTTCCACGAGAGAAGGTAGAATTACGTCTCTGTATGAAAGAGTTTTGGAAACAATGGAGCCTGCCATGGCGTCCCGGGTTCTGGAATGGGCTTGGAGGGAGTGTGCCGGTGGGCCCGAAAAGGATGATTTTTATCAGGGGAGACTCCAGACGGCACACTTTGAGGCGCTTATGGAAGGAGCCCCGGCTGTTTCTTTGCCACTGGGGATAACGGCTTCCAGGGAAGACGGGCATATGCGCTTCTATCCCGCCCCGGCCGCGGTCGACATTCTGTTGAGAATAGGGGAGCAAGAGATCCCGGAATTGGGAATAACCGTGTCACTGCAGGTTCTCGACGGAGACGAGGCGGCAAGAATCGTCTCTTCCCCGGAAATTGCGGCAAGGCGCAAAAGGCCCAAATCAGGACTTTTGCTGGAACCTGAGGCGTACCTGGATTACAATAAGTGTGCTTGGCCGCTGAGGGTAAGAAACAGACGAAGCGGGGATAGGTTTGCCCCTTTGGGAATGAAAGGGAGGGAACGCAAACTGCAAGACTTTTTCGTGTCCAACCGGGTTCCCAAACGGTACCGGGATTTCGTGCCCCTTGTTTTATCTGAGAATGAAATTGCCTGGGTGGCAGGGCTTAGGATAAGCGAGCATTACAAGGTTGAAAAAGGATCAAAGCGCATACTTAGAGCAGAGGTGCGACCGTACTTGCGGCATGGCAGGGGTTGTGGTACGATTTGATGGTTGCCCGACCTCCGGTCGGGTTTATTCGTAGATAGAAGGGAGGCGATAGTGTGAACAACAAAATCTGGCGTAGTCTGGCAATATACGCGCTTTTGATATTCGTCATGATCTCTTTGGCCGATTTGTTCACGCCCAAGGAAAGTAGCCAAGACCTGGACTACAATACTTTTTTGACGCAGGTTGAAGCCAACAGAGTCGCCTCTGTGGACATCGTTGATGAAAAAAGCGTCACAGGGACCCTCAAGGACGGCACCAAATTCCGCACGGTCATTCCTGTCGACCCGGCGCTGTATGCAAAGATGGTGGCTTCCGGGGCCGTGGTGAAGTTCAGGTTGCCTCCCCAACCGTCGTGGTGGATGTCTCTTTTGAGCAGCATGCTACCTATTTTGGCGATGGTGGGCATATTCTTTTACATGCTTCAACAAAGCCAGGGCGGCGGGAAGCAAGTCATGCAGTTCGGCAGGTCACGCGCAAGGCTCCAGTCTGACGCTCACGAGAAAGTGACTTTTCGGGATGTTGCCGGTAGCGAAGAGGCGAAAGAAGAACTGCAAGAGATTGTGGATTTTTTGAGGCATGCCAAAAAATACGTCGAGGTTGGCGCCAGGATTCCCAAAGGCGTTCTGCTGTTCGGGCCTCCCGGGACAGGGAAAACTTACATCGCCAGGGCAGTAGCGGGGGAAGCCGACGTGCCTTTCCTTTCCATAAGCGGTTCGGATTTTGTTGAGATGTTTGTTGGCGTTGGTGCAGCCAGAGTGAGGGATTTGTTTGAACAGGCCAAGAAGCGGGCGCCCGCCATCGTGTTCATCGATGAGATCGATGCCGTGGGCCGCATGAGGGGCGCGGGCATGGGAGGCGGCCACGACGAACGGGAGCAGACCCTGAACCAGCTGTTGGTGGAGATGGACGGGTTTAGCGCAAATCAAGGAATCATCGTCATGGCCGCGACCAACAGACCCGACATTCTGGATTCGGCGCTTTTGAGGCCGGGAAGGTTTGATCGTCAAATAGTGCTGGATAAGCCGGATCTTCGCGCAAGGGTAGAAATCCTTAAGGTTCACACCCGGGGTAAAACACTTGCAAAAGAGGTTGACCTTACCATTTTGGCCAAAGGGACTGCAGGTTTCACACCGGCAGATCTTGAGAACTTGGTGAACGAGGCGGCGATTCTTACGGCCCGCCACAGAAAACGCAGGATCGGCATGGAAGAATTGCAGGAGGCCACCCACAGGGTAGTAGCCGGGCCCAGGAAAAAGTCCCGGCTTCTGAATGTCAAAGAGAAAAGGACTATCGCGTTTCATGAGGCGGCTCACGCTCTTGTGGCAAAGGTGTTGCCTCACAGCGACCCCGTGCACGAAGTGACTATCGTGTCCAGGGGGTCTGCATTGGGATATGTGCTTCAACTGCCAACGGAAGACAGGTACCTTGTGACTAAAGCCGAAATGCTTGACCGCGTCACAACGGCCCTTGCGGGTCGCGCTGCCGAGGAGATGGTTTTTGGCGATATATCCACAGGTGCTGCTAATGACATTGAAACCGCTTCGCGTCTGGTGAGGCGGATGATAATGGAGTTTGGAATGTCCGAACGGCTTGGGCCTTTGTCTTTTGGGAAGAAAGAAGGCCAAGTGTTTCTGGGCAGGGATATCGCAAGGGAAAGAGACTTTTCCGAGGAAGTCGCCTCCGCTATCGACCAAGAAGAACGAAGAATTGTCGGGGAATGTTACGACAAAGCAATGTCCATATTGCAGGACAGACGGGATACTCTCGACGCCCTGGCAGAGACGCTCTTGGAGCGCGAGACTGTCACCGGTGAAGAACTGGATATCTTGCTTTCGGGGAAACCCTTGCCTCCGTTAGAGGAACCGGAAAAAGGGGTTGCCAAGGAGACTGCTCCTGCCCCGGTAAACCCCAGGGTAGCACCCATGCCCGAGAATGTAGGCGGCTGAAGCTTTGGCCGATGACGAGGGGTCTGCCGCGTCATTGTGAGAGGGCCGCGGGATTTGTGCCCCGCGACCCTTGAAGTGCGCCGGGTATGGCGCTTCACACGGGGCTGGAAGTCCCCTTCACGGGATGGATGGGCGATGATGAAGCTGCTCTTTTGGCCCGGAAGGTGATCAGATGACAGACGCCGTAAGGCTTGTGACACCCTGCCTGCGTTACGAAGCCCAATACTACGGGGTGCAATCCGAGTTTGCAGCTCACGGGGAAGAGCCCACCTTCGGTCTACACCTTGTAGGATCCGGCTTCGCTTCCGTGCTTCTAGCGATTCACGACTGGGCATGTGGTGTTGCTCTGCCCCCGGGCGAGGGGCGGAGGGCGGTATATTGGCTCGTCCGCTTTTCCACCACCGTCCTACTGGCGGCTACCCAAACCCGCCCCCGGCGTCGCAGACGGATAGAATGCCGCTTTGGCAGCCGCTACCTCGGCTTCACCCGCAGCAACCGTCGAGTTCCCGACTGGCAAGGTAGATGAGTTGGTCGGCATCCTCAACGACGGGCCTCCTACCCGAGATTGGTTCCCCGGATCTTTTTCAAGGACTACCAGCTTCTGACGTAGAATAATGAGGTTTGGCAGGTGATCCTATGCTTCAGGGCAGGAAGCCGTATGTCCATTTTGCCCAAGTGTACGACGAAATCATGGCGGATGTGCCCTACAGGCAATGGGCCGACTACATATGTGGCGTGTGGGCCAGGTTTTCTTTTGTGCCCAAAACCGTGTTGGATCTGGCATGCGGCACGGGCAGCCTGTCGGTTATTCTGGCTGAGAGAGGGTACAAAGTTACGGGAGTGGACTTCTCTTGCAGAATGCTTGGAGTTGCAAGGGGAAAAGCAAAATCTGCCGGGTTGCGTATAGACTTTGTTGAGGGGGATATGCGTTCGTTTTCCCTTGAACATCCCGTTGACGCCGTGGTTTGCGTTTTCGACAGCCTCAACTACCTGTTGGATCAAAAAAGCGTCCAGTCTTCTTTCAAGGCGGTGCACCGGGCGCTCTCGCCCGGGGGACTGTTTCTCTTTGACGTCAACACTCCCGAAAGGCTTGCCACTATACCTACAGAGACTTCGGTAATGGAAGGGCGCAACCATTATGTGGTTTGGAGCGACCATTACGATCCCAACAAAAAGTGGTGGAAAGTAAGGCTGACCGGTTTTATAAGACGCGGGGATTCATGGCTTAGGTTTGATGAGGTTCACAAAGAAAGGGCTTTCCCTTTGGACGACTACAGAGATTGTCTTCGGAAAACAGGATTCGCCGTGCTCGGCGTGTATCATTCGGCCACGTTTTACCCGGCGTCTGAAGACACTTCAAGGGCGTACTTCGTAGCGGAAAAAGAATGAGACATGCCGTTTCGGATAC
Source organism: uncultured Eubacteriales bacterium (assembly GCA_964646385.1). GTDB lineage: Bacteria > Bacillota > Sulfobacillia > Fermentithermobacillales > Fermentithermobacillaceae > JAXGZG01. Next base: position 9,680 of record CAZYEC010000013.1, read on the forward strand.
AAGCTACATATCAGGAGGGGTAACGGTGAACAAAGAACGCTGGCAGAGGCTTCTGAACGAACTCCGAAAAGGAGAACTGGCAGGTATTGCCCTGATGCCCGGGCCTAACCTATTTTACATGACAGGGCTCAGGATGGGCCTTTCCGAGAGGCCAACAACTTGCGTCATCGAGTCGTCGGGGATAGCCACGTTTCTTATGCCTCAGCTGGAAGAAAGCAAAGGCCAAAGGTTTTCCGCCGCTCTTTTGGATGCAGGGGTTGAGGCCCAGTTTTCTGTGGAGTCTTTTACCGACGAGGAAGGGCCCAAGAACGCTTTTGAACGTGTGTTCAGGGGCAAGCACGGCAAATGGGGGCTCGAGTACACGGCAGCCAGGATGCTGGAGTATTCTCTTATGAAAAACGCGATGGGGGATTTTCCGTACGTTGACGGGGTCCAAGTGATGAAACACCTTCGCTACCGCAAGGACAAATCAGAGATCGAAAGCATGAAAAAGGCCTGTGCGCTGTGCGATCAGGGAATCGATATTGCCAGGAAACTGCTGACTCCCGGCAAAACAGCGGCCGAAGTAGTGGCTGAAGTCGAAAAAGAGGTGAAGAGAGCAGGGTGTGAAGGGGTCTTCATGGCCCTTGCTACAGGTGCGGATACCGCAGTGCCCCACTCGGGTACTACTCGGACACCGACGGTTGAGGGCGATCCAGTGTGGCTCGATCTTTGCGTGCAGGTGGATGGGTACTGGGGCGATATTACTCGCAGTTGGGCCGTGGGTAAGCTTTCCGGTGAAATGCGAAAAGTTTACGAGGTAGTCAGGGAAGCTCAAGAGCATTGCCGCCTTAACGCAAAACCCGGCATGACCGGCGCCCAAGTGGATGCTTTAGCCAGGGACGTAATCTCTTCTTACGGTTACGGGGACAGATTTATCCACAGGACGGGCCACGGATTGGGTCTGGAAGTGCACGAAGAACCTTACATAGTTGCCAGCAACCATGTGCCTTTGGAAGTCGGCAGTACTTTTACTATCGAGCCCGGCATTTATCTTCCGGGTAAAGGCGGGGTAAGAATAGAAGACGATGTGATACTGGTGCCCGGCGGTTGCGAAAGCTTTACGTCTTATCCGCGAAACCTTGTAGACGACGATCCCAAATTGGTGGTGTAACCGGGTTTGAACCACGGAAATATATGCGGCCGGTTCCGGTCGATAAGTTTGGAACCGGGTGTTGCTTATCGGTACTTGCCCCACGACAAGTGGAAGACGCTGTCGATAAACGTGTTCTGCAAAGTCCCCATGAAGGCCGAGACGGTAACCCCCGTTGCCTTGGTCCCCAGACTCAACAAAAGGGGCACCGTCAGTCTGCCCACTCTAAGGGACTTGTCCCGGGATCTGGAATCCATGTACGGTGCCGGACTTGGGGCAGATACAAGCAAAATCGGCTCAGTACAGGTGGTGCGGTTTGGCATTACTCTGCCGGCCCCCGAATTTGCCGGAACGGGCAGCCGAGGGTCGGCGCCTGTAAGCGCCATTCTGGAGAAAGCCATGTCCTTGGTTTGGGATTTGGCAGCAAAACCGTACTTGGACAAAAGTGCCTACCCCCGGGATCGTTTTGAAACCGAAAGAGAAGAACACCGCAGAGATATTTTGGGCATTATCAATAGCCGACCCAGGTATGCGGCAGTTCGCTTGGCTGAAGAAATCTCTAGGGGGGACCCCAGCGGGCTACCTTCGTGGGGCACGCTTGAGGGTCTGAAAACCTGCAATCCAGAAGACACCTGGAACGTGTGGGCAACCTCGCTTTCCCAATCGCCCATTAGCATTTATGCAGTAGGGAAAGGCGTTGAGCTGTTGGTCGATGGCTTTCAGGGGGCACGGCTGGGCTTTCCCTTGGCAAGAGATCCCCGGTCGTGGGATGGCCAAAGCAAACCGGCGCTTTTGCCCCCGGAACAAACCATAGAAGTGGAGGAATATCTGCCGGGGGAACAAGCGATTCTCTGCATGGCTTTTCACACGGGAATCTCCGGAAATCATCCGCTCTTGCCTGCCCTGATCTTTTTCGACGGCGTTTTGGGCGGTTTTCCGCACTCGAAACTCTTTATGAACGTGAGGGAGAAAGAACGCTTGGCCTATTTCGCCGACTCGAGCTTGAACGTGTGGCGCGGGATGGTCATGACGACTGCGGGCATCATGGATTGCGACCGCAAAAAGACTAGAGATCTTATAGCAGAACAGGTGGAAGCCATCAAAAAGGGCGAGGTCTCGGATGCTGAATTTGAAAACACCAAAACGGCTCTTCTGAGACGATATCGTTCGGAAAGCGATTCCCAAGGGGCTCTTGTCCGAAGGTTCCTCACCCAGGAAATAATAGGGGGGCCCGCAACAGAGGAAGAACTGGTGGAACGAATTGCAAAGGTGAAAAAAGACGACATAGTGTCTGTAGCAAATCGAGCTCGGCTGGTGGCGATCTACACTCTCAGATCCCAGGAAGATGGCAGGCGGTGAATTATATTTTGCGGTCTTTGCACTTACTTACAGACGATGTGCTACAAGAGAAGATATACGGTGCGCGCGTGGGCGATCTTAAGGTCTTTGTTTTCCCCAAGACAGGATTTCGCCGAAAATACGCGGAAGCATTCGTTCGCTACGGGTCCAATGACAACGCTTTTGTTCCGCCCGGGGAATTCGGGTCGGTGAACCTTCCCCCCGGCATAGCCCATTTCATGGAACACAAAATGTTCGAAAAATCCTGGGGCGAAGCGTTTTCGGCTTTCGCCAGATTGGGAGCCTCAGCCAACGCCTACACAAGCAACAACTACACTTCGTACTTGTTTTGGACTTTGGACAATTTTGAAAAGTCTTTGGAGTTACTCATGGATGTGGTCTTTGCCCCCTATTTCACATCAGAATCAGTGGCTAAAGAACAAGGCATCATCGGTCAAGAGATTCGCATGTATCAAGATGATCCAGGCTCGCGGTTGTTTCGGGAGACAATGGAAGCCATGTACATGGTGCATCCCGTGCGGTTTGACGTGGCAGGAAGCGAGGAATCCATATCGAAAATCAGTGCCGATCTCCTGAATCTTTGTCACAAAAGCTTTTACAAACCTGCCAACGTGAGCCTGTTTTTGGCCGGGGATTTGGAACCCGAACATGCCCTGCGGGTGGCTGAGAGGGCCATAACCTCGGTAGGTCGGCGGGTAGACGCCGCTTTTTCAAAGGGAAGTGACCAACCCCCTGCCCGCATTCGCCCCCAAGAACCTTTGCGGGTGAGCGAAGACAGGGAAGTGTGTTTGCCCGTACCCACCCCACTGGTCCAGGTGTCTTGGAAACTTGAGCCGCCGGGTAATGCCGGGGACCTGATCGTTACCAGGGAAATCGCCTTGTCCATACTTCTGAACACCTTGTTTGGCAAGAGTTCCGAGTTCTTCACAAAGGTATACGAAGACGGGATTGTTGACGACCTCAGCATCGTTCAGGAAGTCTGGCCCGATTACGCCTTTGCGGGCATTGTGGCCCAGAGTTCGTCGCCGGAAGAATTCTCCCAAAAAGTCCGGGCTGAAATAGAAGAGGCAGGGCAGGGCAAGAAACGGCAGTGTCTGGAAGAGGATTTTGAAAGAAACAAAAAGGCTGTCATGGGAAGGTACATTACCCTTTTCGATTCTTTTGGCGCCGTGGGAGAAATGCAGGTTCATCTGGACGACATCGGGCTTCACATTTTTACTTACGCAGATATCCTGAAAAACCTTGGGTTCGATGCGATTTTGGGTAATCTTCACCTTTTTAAGGCCGACCAATCCGTCAGGGTTATTGTCAAAAAGTGACACCGGTTCTCAGTATTATGCGGGAGTGACGGAGGGTATCTTACTATGTTTTTATCGCCAGATGATGGGCCAGGTCGGGGAACCGGTTTGGGATCCCTGGGTAAGCCCCGGGCTGATTTGCTTGTTACGGGCATAGGACAGCTCGTGACGGCGGCCAAAGTGTCTTGCCACAACGGAACCCGCATGGCTGTGGGGTTCTGCGACGCTGCACCGAAAAAAGGTAAGAAAGCCCGGGAACTGGGTATAGTGCAGAGCGCGGCGGTTGCCGTCAAGGATGGGTTGGTGATTTGCGCGGGAGCAGAAGATGCCGTCAAGAAGGAAATTATCTTTGGCAAGGATACGACAGTCTGTGATGCCGGAGGCAGGCTTGCCGCACCGGGCTTCGTGGATGCCCACACTCATTTGGTTTTCGGTGGATGGAGAGCAGAGGAATATGCCATGCGTTGCCAGGGCAAATCGTATTTGGAAATAGCTGCTGCGGGGGGCGGCATCGCGGCCACGGTCAAGGCTACCCGCGCGGCTTCTTCCGAGGAGCTGTTGCAACGGTCTTTGGGCTTTCTGGACAATATGATTCTCATGGGGACCACAACGTGCGAGGCCAAAAGCGGTTACGGCCTGGATTGCGAGACGGAAATAAAACAGCTTCGGGTGCTTGCCGAAGCCCAGGAATTGCACCCCGTGGACCTTGTTCCCACTTTTCTCGGCGCCCATGCCATCCCTCAGGAATTGAAAGAGGAACGGCAAACCTACGTGCGGCAGGTAATAAAGATGCTGCCTCTGGTAAAAAAACTGGAGCTTGCTTTGTTTGTGGACGTGTTCTGCGATGCCGGGGCGTTCACTGTGGTTGAGGCCCGGGAAATCCTGTCTTGTGCCAAAACACTGGGTTTTGGGCTGAAACTCCATGCAGATGAACTGGCCCAAACGGGTGCCACAGAACTCGGCTGCAAACTGGGTGCCGCGTCTTGCGATCATTTGTTGAGAGTATCTCCCAAAGGCATCGCCGATTTGGCCGGTAGTCACACCGTGGGGGTCTTGCTGCCGGCCACGTCTTGTTACCTTGGAGAGATTCCAGGTGCGCCCGCAAGAGAGCTTTTGGATTCAGGCGCCGCTGTGGCTTTGGGTTCGGATTTCAACCCGGGGACTTCTACGGCCATGTCCATGCCCCTTTGCATGACCCTGGCGTGTTCCATGTTGAAGATGACCCCGGAGGAGGTCTGGGTGGCAGCCACTTGGAATGCGGCTTGCGCAAGCGGTCTCGGTGGTATGGTGGGGGCCCTTGCGCCGGGATTTCTTGGGGACATCGTTATATTCGATGCAGAGGACTACAGGGAGATTCCTTACAGGTTTGGGACTAATCTGGTCAACACCGTAATAAAACGGGGGACGCTTGCGGTGCGAGACCGAACCATTTGCAAAGATCCGGGATCGGTAGAATCAGGTGGGGTGGTGACGACTTGAGTCAGAGGGAACCGCAGTTTGGGAGACCCAAAGAAGGAGACCTGGAAAAGGCCCTGCAGCCCAGATTTAGGGCCTATGAGGAGTGGAGGGCGGAACAACTGGCCGGAGAGCCCGCGAGTGAAACGGCGCCTCAAAAAGGGGACAAGCCCGCTAAAAAAGGATTCGGCAAAATGGACGTTTTGTTTTTGATTTTGGGGGTGGCCATGGCCATGGTATGGAAGCGGTGTACCGCTCAGTAACCTTGTGATAAGATTCACTTGTGTGGGCATCAAAACCCTGCCCGAAGGGGGTAGGAGGGACAGCGTTCAGAAGAGGAGGTCGTTTTGTGAAATCTGATATCCAAATAGCTCAAGCGGCAAAAATGCTACCCATCAACCGCATTACCGACAACCTGGGAATACCCGAGGACATGGTAGAAAATTACGGTAAATATAAAGCCAAGATATCCCTGGACTTGCTGGATCACCTGAAGGATCGTCCGAGGGGTAAATATGTGGTAGTCACGGCCATTACCCCTACGCCTCTGGGCGAAGGCAAGACTACAGTATGTATAGGCTTGGGGCAGGCCATGGGACGTTTGGGGAAAAAAGTTGTAAACACCATCAGGCAGCCGTCCTTGGGCCCGGTCTTTGGAATTAAGGGTGGGGCAGCGGGGGGAGGATATGCTCAGTGCGTGCCCATGGAAGACTTCAACTTGCACTTTACCGGGGATACCCACGCCATAAGTCTTGCTCATAACCTTTTGGCAGCTTTTTTGGATTCAAGCATCCTCCACAAGAATCCCTTGAACGTTGACCCGCTGACGATCACTTGGCCCAGAGTCATGGACGTGTCCGACAGAGCCCTTCGCAGAATTGTCATAGGCTTGGGTGGGACTGAAAACGGTTACCCTCGGGAAACCGGGTTCGATATTTCAGTAGCTTCCGAGGTCATGGCTATCTTGGCGTTGACTACTGGCCTTCAAGATCTGCGTGAGCGTCTGGAACGCATCGTTGTGGGCTATACATACGGCGGTGAAGCGGTGACGGCAGGCGATCTCAAGTGTGCGGGGGCTATGGCAGTTCTTCTGAAAGATGCCATTAAGCCTAATATCATCCAGACCTTAGAAAACACTCCCGTATTTGTCCATGCGGGCCCTTTCGCCAACATAGCCCACGGGAACTCATCGGTTCTGGCAGATATGATGGCCACCAGGCTGGCGGATTACACCCTGACAGAGGCCGGTTTCGGGGCCGATATAGGCGCCGAAAAGATGTTCAATATCAAATGCCGGTACAGCGGATTGAAGATTGATGCCGCCGTGGTTGTGGCCACAATTCGGGCCCTCAAGATGCATGGCGGCGTTTTGAGGGTTGTTCCCGGCAAGCCTTTGGACATGGAGGCCCTTTCCAAAGAAAACTTGGAGGCTTTAGACAAAGGTTGCGAAAACCTCGACAAGCACATACAAAACGTGCTGATGCACGGTGTGCCCGTTGTGGTGGCTTTGAACCATTTCCCAACGGACAGTGACAAGGAAGTTCAGTACGTTTTGGAACGGTCGCTGAAAGCAGGGGCGTCGGCCGCCGTTACAACGAAAGTTTGGGAACACGGAGGTGAAGGCGGCATCGATTTGGCCAAAGCCCTTATGGAGGTTTTGGAAAACGAGCCCACTAAGTTCCAATTCCTGTATGACCTGAATCTGTCCATCAGGAAGAAAATTGCGGCTATCGCTACACAGGTTTACGGAGCCGACGGCGTGCAGTATACTCCTTTGGCAAACAGGCAAATCAGACGTTACACCAAACTGGGTTTTGACAAACTGCCCATTTGCATGGCAAAAACCCACCTGTCCTTGTCTGCTGACCCTAATCTCAAGGGGCGGCCCAGAGGATTCGACGTTACGGTTCGCGAGGTTCGCGCCGCTATGGGGGCGGGTTTCCTGTATCCTCTCCTGGGTGAAATGCGGACGATGCCCGGGTTGCCCTCGGTGCCCGCGGGGACTCAAATGGATTTGGACGAAAAAGGCCGCATAACCGGTTTGTTCTAAACGGATCGGAAGAGAGTGGCGAAGCGCGCCGGGGGGCAGCAAACCGCTTCCCGGCGTCTTGTCGTTCCGACTTCAAAGCCCCAGACATTTCTGTGGATTTGACCGGAAGGGTGATAAAAGTGGGGAAAACAGTGTCGGGTCGAGCAGGCCCAATGGCCGGGACGGTAGGAGATGTTTTGGGGATCAAAGCCGGGAACTCTCAAGATCTTGAGGGCATGACCGGGGTTACGGTGGTCCTCTGCGAAAAGGGGGCCAGAGCAGGGATTTCCGTTATGGGCGGCGCACCTGGCACGAGAGAGACAGATCTCCTGCGCCCAACTTTTTCTGTTGATGTAGTTCACGCAGTTTTCCTTGCGGGAGGTTCCGCCTTCGGGCTTGAGGCGGCCGGGGGAATAGTGAGATATTTGGAAGAGCGGCGCATCGGATACCATACGGGAATTGCCAAAGTACCCATCGTTTCGGGGGCTGTTTTGTTTGATTTAGGGGTGGGAAGCCCCGCCGCCCGGCCCGACCCGCAAATGGCTTACGATGCGTGCAGGAACGCGGGTGAAAAACCTTTCCGGTCGGGTTCCGTTGGCGCAGGCACAGGCGCCACTGTTGGCAAAATCTTTGGTTTCGGATATTCTATGAAATCCGGGTTGGGAAACTCCTTTGCGAAAACATCCGGGGGTTACGCCGTAGGTTGCGTCATGGCGGTGAACGCGTGGGGAAATGTCTGGGATCCTGGGACCGGTCGAATTGTGGCGGGTGCTTTTGACAGGGCCGGCAACCGGTTCGTTTTTAAGGCCCCGGCGCTAACCGGGGACAACGAAGACTTGGAAAAACCCGGGCCCGCCACTGAAAATAAGTTTCTGTCCAACACCACTATTGGGATCGTTGCCACAGATGCGGACCTTACCAAAGAGGAATGCAATAGGGTGGCCATCATGGCCATGGGCGGTGTGGCACAAGCAATCCGACCGTGCTTTACACCTTTTGACGGCGATTCGCTGTTCGTTTTGTCAACAGGGCAACATTCCCGCGGCTCTTACCCAAAGAGTTCAGTCAAGGCGGGGTCCAGTGCGGAGCGGGCTGTGCTTGTGGCGGAAATCGGTACGACGGCTCAAACAATCGTACCGTTGGCCATTGTGGATGCCGTGATGTCTTGCTCAGGGTTGCCCACGATTCTCTGTGCAAGAGATTTGAAGGACTCGCCGCCGAGCCACCGGTGAGTCCCAGGGTTTGTAAGATTGTCACATTGCAGTTGTGATAGAACACCTATAATGCGGTGTTAACGTGACATTGCCCCGGAATCAGGAACCGCAAAAGGCCTCAATTGCCGTCATTTTTATGTAGAATATAGTGTGTGTGGGCCGGTAGGTTATCCGCCGGACCCGGGGTACCGTTTCCTCAGACACCGGATCAATTCCAACGGCATCTTTGAAAAAGAGCCGGAACGGAGGTGCACTCAAGTGCGCGAAAATGGCAAGTTTTCGGTCAGGCAAATCGCTTTTGCCGGGATTTTAGGAGCAATCACTGTCGTGCTGGGATCCACACCCCTGGGCTTCATCCCGGTGCCCCCCATATCCGTCACCACAATGCACATCCCAACTATCATTGCCGGTGTAATGGAAGGCCCCGTCATAGGGGGCATAGTGGGGGCAATGTTCGGCGGTTTCAGCATGTGGAAAGCCCAGTCTGCCGCCAACCCTTTGGACAAACTGATTTTTTCCAACCCCGTGATAGCCCTCATTCCAAGAATTCTTGTAGGGGTAATAGCTCACTACGTCTTCGTATTGGCCAAAGGGAAACGCGGTAGGGCAGTTTTGGGCGGTGTGTCGGCTCTGTTGCTGGGGTACACGGGATATTCCTTGTTGGTGGATACCCAGCCCCTTTTGCGGTTTGTGGCTGCTTTGTGTCTTGGGGCCCTAGCCGGGCTCGGGGCGGATTGGCTGCAAAAACAGTATGGACAAGGGCCCGCTTTGGCGGCTGCCGCAGGCAGTCTCACAAATACCGTTTTGGTTTTGGGTCTTATCGCGGCTTTCGGACATCTTCCCCCGAAAGCGGCTTTGACCATTGGTATGGTGAACGGCGTTCCTGAGGCGGCAGTGGCAGTCATTCTCACCGGAATCGTTTACCGGGCTATCGTGCCTATTTATCGTGGGGGAGGCGGAGTGTAAAGATCATGCTTCTGGCGGTGGATGCGGGCAACACAAATATCGTGGCGGGCGTTTTTCAGGGGACGCGGTTGGCGGGGCACTGGAGGGTCTCCACTGATCGGCGCAAAACCGAAGATGAGTACGGCACCTTGTTTTTGACGTTTTTCAAGAACTCTGGTTTTAGGTCGTCGGAGCTGAAAGGCGCTGTGGTGGCCTCAGTGGTACCACCTTTGACTCCAGTCTTGGAGAAAATGATCCGCGGGTATTTCAAAGTGGCCCCTTTGCTGGTGGGGCCGGGCACAAAGACCGGGATAAACATAAAATACGAAAACCCCAAAGAAGTCGGTCCCGACAGGATTGCCAATGCAGTTGCGGCTTTTAAGAAATATGGCGGGCCCGTCATAGTTGTAGATTACGGGACAGCCACCACTTTCGATGTTATTTCCAAATTCGGAGAATACTTGGGCGGAGCAATAGCGCCGGGAGTCATGACTTCAACCGAGGCGCTTTTCGAAAAAGCGGCCAGGCTACCAGGGATCGAGCTTGTAAAGCCGGCCTCGGCCATTGGCAGGACCACTGTGGAGAGCATGCAGTCGGGGATTTTGTACGGTTTTGTGGGGCAGGTCGATGGCCTTGTAACCCGGCTGAAAGAAGAAGTGCCGGGCGACGCCAAAGTGGTGGCCACCGGCGGTTTGGCCCCGTTGATGGCGCCCGAATCGTCCACCATACAGGCGGTGGATCCCATGCTTACGCTCGAGGGCCTGCATATGATTTACCGTAAGAATTTCAATCCCGAAGAAGGGGTGCCGCGGGCTTGAACAAGTCTTCCCAAAGATTGCTCGGTTAAACGGGCCCAAAGGCGGGGCAGGGTGGGACAGCGGGACTTATGTCGGCAAGGCCGGGCAACACAAGGTCACAATATCCCTCCAGGACATCGAAGGTACTGATCCCGGTCATCAGGCCGATAGCGCGGGCCCCGGCTTCCCTGGCCATTATGGCGTCTTGGGGTGCGTCCCCCACTACTACTAGGTCTTTGGGACATACCCCCAGCCGTTTTGCGCACACCTGCAAAGATTCGGGGGACGGTTTGGGCTCCGATACGTCGTCCGCCGCCACGATCGAGTGGAAAAATCGCAGTATACCGAGGCTTTCGAGCATCTTCTGGCTCCGTTCGTGTCCGTCCGAAGTTGCGACGAACAAGGTTAACCCGCTTTCCTTCAAAGATTTCAGGCACTTTTTGGCACCGGGAAGCAAATGGGCGTCTTTGGTAACGTCGAGAGATTTGTCGGCATCGTCAAAAGAATGGTTCGCGATTGCAATCGCCCGGTGCCAAGGAATTCCTTCAAGCCATAGGCCGCATGCCGTGACGGCAATTTCATCGCGGCGGGTGGCGCTTGCCAGGGGTCCGAAAGGGGACACGAGGTTTGTTCCCGGTTCGAATCCAACGCATTTTCGAAGAGTTGAAAAAGCGCTTTCTCTTATTCGAGTGGAAAGATGTCTCTCCCGTTCACGCTGCAACGCCGACAGCATGGGAAATATGTCAATTAGCGTTCCGTCCTTGTCAAAGACCACACCTTTGCAAGGAAACACTCTTCCGGCGGCGCAAATACCTGTTGCGCCCCCAGGCACGTCGTAGTTTTTCATAGCCTACCCGCCATCCGAAATTTTGACGCTCACCTTTGCCTCTTGTATAACTTGTTTTGTCACACAGGGTCAAGGCCGACGATCTGCTATGTGCGAAAATTCCGGTCGCAATGTGCGGGTCAGGGAAACTGCGGAAGAGGGGCGGCCCCCTCTTCCTTAGCAGAGTCGTGGACCGTCGGGATCCCAGGCCCCGGCCGTGAAAGATTAGTGTCTGGATTGCCGGTTCTTGGGTTTGAAAGTGGCGCAAAGGGTTTCCCTTGAGGTCTTGGCCTCTTGTTCTGAACCGGTGCGGCCCAAAGACCCGGTGAGGTCTCCTGCTTCGAAATCGAGCAATCCTGTGTCAGCGAGGCCGGGCCCAACCGGTTCGAAATGACCTCCCCTGCTGCCTGTCCTTTTGGTGTCAAAATCCAAGTCGCCTGCTTCCAACCTGCCTGGTCGATGCGGTTGGTTAAAATCTACGGTAATGCTTTTGGCCGTGCAAAAGTCCCCCTCTTTCCAATAATGGCAAGGCTGCACTTTGCATTTTACTTCGGGCATGGAATCACCCCCTTTCGGAGTTTAGTGGTACCCTTACATCTGTCCCGGTAATCATGGAGCGCCAAGACTGATGTCTTGTACAGATGTTGGCAAGAGAGAGGAATTGGATTTATCGGGAAGAATCTAGGGTTGTGGAAGGGGCTGGCGAAAAGGTGAACCCTCGCATTTTTAGGGAATACGATATTCGCGGAATCGTGGGCCGGGATCTCACAGCAGAAAACGTTTATCTTATCGGTCGCGCTTACGGCACTTTTTTGAGAGAACACGGTGTGACAGAGTCTTTGGTTGGAAGGGATAACCGGTTGTCTTCTTTTGCTTACTCGCGTATTGTCGTCGACGCGCTCAACGAAACAGGCGTGAATGTCCTGGACATAGGTATGGTAACCACGCCGGTTCTGTACTTTTCTCGCATTCAGTACGGGACTGAAGGAGGGATGATGGTTACCGGAAGCCACAATTCTCCGGAGTACAACGGTTTCAAACTGGCGTTTGGGGCTAACACTCTGTACGGGGATGGCATACAGGAAATTCGAAGCATTGCGGAAAAACGCCGGTTCGCAAGCGGACAAGGCTCTTTCAAAAAGGAAGACCCGGTTCCTTTTTATGTTTGCGATTTGGCGAACCGCATTCAGCTGGGTCCCAAAAAAGTGTTCGCCATAGTTGATGCCGGGAACGGTTCCGCTGGGCCAATAGCCCGGCAAGTTCTGGAAAGGGTGGGGGCACAGTTTCAGGAAATGTATTTCGAGCCGGACGGAACATTCCCTAACCACCACCCTGACCCCACTCGAAAGGAGTACATGGAGCATCTCATCCGCAAGGTCACTGACACTGGCGCTGACCTGGGGATAGCTTTCGATGGAGATGCGGATCGGATAGGTGTGGTTGACGGTTCGGGCCGCCTGATTTTCGGCGACGAATTGCAGACGGTGTTCTGGCGCGAAATCATGGAAAAGCATCCGGGTGCCCTTGCTCTAATAGAAGTAAAATGCTCTCAATCTCTCGTGGATGCGGTTAACCGGTTAGGGGGCCATCCGGAGTTCACGAGAACCGGCCATTCTTTGGTTAAGGCCAAAATGCGGGAGAAAAACGCCCTGTTTACCGGGGAAATGTCGGGGCATATGTTCTTCAGGGACGAATACTACGGGTTTGATGATGCCATCTACGCTGCCTTGAGGTTGTTGCGCCTCCTGTCCAACTCCCGTGAGACGCTTGCCGAGATGCTGCAGGAAATACCAAAATATAGGTCCACACCCGAGGTTCGTGTCGATTGCCCAGATGATGCCAAATTTCGAGTTGTGGAACAAGCTTCCAAGTTCTTGTCCCAAAACCATGAGGTGATTACGGTCGACGGGGTTAGGGTCCTGTTCCCCGACGGCTGGGGACTGGTGAGGGCATCCAATACCCAACCGGCCTTAGTCTTGAGAGCCGAAGCAAAAACGGATAGCGGGCTTTCCCACATAAAGGGAACCATAGAGGAAACCCTGGGTGGTTATCCCGAAGTGGGTGTAATAGAATGGGAATGAACCGGCAAAATTTGGGACGGTTATGAACAAATTTTCCCCAAAAGGAGGCATCGGCCGGCATGGTGCAGGTGGTGGTTGAGCGGGTAGGGTTTGATCAGGAAACAGATCAGGCCGTTGTCCTCTTGAGCGATTTGACCAAATCAACTTTCATCCCCATCTGGATAAGGTCTACAGAGGCGTCTGCAATTGCGCTGCCTATCCAGGGGGTGAAAGCTCCCCGGCCACTGACGATCGATCTGTTGGCTTCCATGTTGGAAAAGGTTCTTATGCAGGTAGTTATGGTCATGATCACTGAAATCAAAGACGGCACGTTTTACGCATCTCTGGTTTTGACCAAGGATAACGAAGAAATCGAGATCGATTGCCGTCCTTCTGATGCCATCGCCCTTGCCTTGAGAAAATCCGCACCCATATACGTGTCAGATCGGGTTTTGGCGGAAGCAGGGATTCAGCCGGAAGACTCCCAAGTTCAATAGGTGCGCGATTTGAGCAACTCCTTGAAACCCCTGGTGTTCGGAAATCTAAGAATCTGGCCCCCGATAATTCAAGCGCCTGTCGCCGGTTACACGGGTAGCGTTTACCGCCAGATTCTGAGAGAGCACGGCTGCCCCTACTGCTATACCGAGATGATAAGCAGCAAGGGGCTTGTGTTGGGCGGCGACAATTCAAAAAAACTTTTGGTTCACCCGGTTGAGGACAAACCCTTGGCGGTGCAGATTTTTGGCAATGAGCCTTTTTTCATGGAAGCCGCCGTCAAGATGCTTCAACAATTCGTTGCCGGTAGGTTCGAAGCAATTGATATTAATATGGGTTGTCCTGCCAGAAAGATTGCCGGGGCAGGCTCGGGCGGGGGACTGCTTGCGAATTTGTCGCTGGCGGAAGAAATAATCAGGGCGGTCAAGGGTGTTTCAAGGGTTCCCGTGACGGTCAAAACCAGACTTGGTTGGGACGGGACTCAAGATCCGTGCAAGATAGCCTCCAGGATTGAAGCCGCGGGGGCTGATATGCTTGTCATCCACGGTCGCACCGTTCACCAGGGTTATTCAGGAAAAGCCGATTGGGATGCTTTGCTCAAGGTGGCCCAAAGCGTTTCTATACCCGTGGTGGGAAACGGTGACATTGCCGGGGCCAGGGAGGCTGTCAGCAAGGCCAGTTCGAAAGGGATTGCGGGCGTTATGGTTGGCCGCGCGGCGCTGGGCAATCCTTTTCTTTTCAGCCAGTGTCTTGCGTTTGCCGGGGGCGAAACCCCGGCGGCTGTCACGACGAAAGGGAAAATGGAAGTCGCCAAGGACCATTTTTCCAGAACCCTGAAAGCGTTTGGAGAGCGGCAGGGGCTGTTGGAAATGCGCAAGCACCTTGCTTTTTACCTTCGTGGAATAAAGGGCGCTTCAGCGCTTCGAGACAGAATCAACAAGGAATCATCTCCGCAAGGGGTTATTGGGATACTAGATGAGGTAGCCGAGGAAGCGGCAATTTGACCGGTGGTTTCGGATGAAGCCCTGCCATCGCGCAAAGATGGGATATCTTCATAACGGGCTCCGAAAGGACCTTTTCCGACAAGGCTTCCGTCCCAATATCTCTCTGTTGCTTTCCTTATCATCCCCTGATATGATTTGTTCACAGAAGTGTGCACAGCCCGGAGGTGAAAACGTGGATTTCGTCAGGATAGGGGAAAAGGTTATCAGCCAGCGGAAGCTCAGGGAAGAGATTGACACTATCCTGGAGCAAAGATCCACCGGTTTGTCCCAATCAGAAGTTGCCGCGAGACTGGGGATCGATCGCACCTTCATTTCACGCTTGGAAAGCCTGGGAGAAATCCGAAAAGGCGGTTCCATTGCCGTCATAGGATTTCCTATTTCCAATTGCGATGAAATTTACCGTATTGCTCAAGAAGAAGGCGTCGAGTTTACCCTGCTTATGACAGACAAACAGAGATGGCAGTTTGTCCGGGAGAAAACGGGTAACGACTTGCTCAACGAAATCATGGCTTTGCTGACCAAGGTCCGGGAGTTTGCCAAAGTCATTTTGATTGGCTCGGACAAGAGACTTGAAATACTAAAGGGGATCATGAACAAGAACACGGATGTGGCGTGCATGGTCATAGGACGTTCTCCTATGTCCGGGGATGTGTATCTTGATCCTGAATTGTTTCAGGAGACCTTGAAAGGGATGAAAGGTTAGGGGGCGCTCTTGGTGAAGCATGTAGTGAGCGTGAGCTTGGGATCGTCAAAACGGAACAAGAGGACAGAGCAAAAGTTTTTGGGGGAGTCCGTCATTGTCGAAAGAATTGGTACCGACGGTTCCATCCCTAAAGCATTAGATCTCATCAGGGAACTGGACGGCAAAGTGGATGCTTTCGGAATGGGGGGCATCGACCTGTATGTTGGCATGGGTCGGACCAGGCTCATGTTCAAGGATGCCGTGCCAATTGCAAGAGCGGCTCAAAAGAGCCCCATCGTCGACGGAAGCAGGCTCAAAGGGACTCTGGAAAAGCGCGTCATCAATTACTTGATTGAGGTGGCCCATGTTCCTTTCCACGAGAAGACGGTTCTGCTGGCCAGCGGCTTGGACAGGTTTGGGATGGCTGAAGCGCTCCAAGATGCCGGCTGCAATCTCATTTTGGGGGATCTCATTTTTGCCTTGGGATTGCCAATACCCTTGCGTTCCCTGTCTGCTTTGGAAAGGGTTGCCAGGACAATAGGCCCTATAGTGGTGCGCCTACCCTTTTCGGTGCTGTACCCTACAGGCCAAAAGCAAGAACAGAGGGATGCAGGCCGGAAGTACGCCCGTTTTTACCAACAGGCCGACATCATCGCCGGGGACTTTTTGTACGTCATAAAACACATGCCCCATGACATGACTGGAAAGTCCATCATTACCAACACCGTGACCGAAGACGACATTGCCGAATTGAAACGCAGAGGAATAAGTACTCTGATCACCACGACACCGGAAATGGAGGGCAGGTCATTCGGGACGAATGTTGTGGAGGCTTTGCTAGTAACTCTATTGGGGAAGCATCCAGACGACATAGAAGACCGTGAGATCGACGAGATTTTGGATAGGTTGAATTTCAAGCCCCGGATCGAGGTGCTCAACCCGCCGTCTCTGGTGCCGGTCTGTCCTCCGGCCTGGAACGGGTAAAAGCGTGGTTCCGGCAAAACAACAGTTTCCCCCTGGAGGGAGGACCCTTGGGCACTTTTGGTTTCATTATTCACCCGATCACCGCAAAAGACGTGAGTCGCAAATTTCCGATTGCCAAAAGGCTCCCTGATAAACTGGTGGAAATAGCCATGTCATGGACTCCACCCATAAAGGCTTCACACATAACCGGTGTACAATCACGCCACGGCGGTGCAGAAGGATGGTTTGTGTCTTGCCCTTTAACACCGAATCTAATGCTCAGCTGGCCCCTGGAAAAAGTCATGAAAAAGATCATAGCTTCGGGGCAAAAAGCCGCGGATCTGGGGGCTAAGATTGTTGGCTTAGGAGCGTTTACCGCAGTGGTGGGAGATGCCGGGGTGACTGTTCGGCGGAATCTTGACGTAGCAGTTACAACGGGCAACAGCTACACCGCCGGCACTGCTTTGGAGGCCACGGAAAAAGCCGCCGGCCTCATGGATATCGATATGAATGACGCTAATGTGCTGGTGCTTGGGGCATCCGGAGCCGTGGGTAAGGTTCTGTCCATGATACTGGCAGACAATGGCAGACACTTAACCCTTTGCGCCAGGAACAGGGACAGGTTGGAACGGGTTGCCCGGGAGATCACCGAGCGTACAGGCATGGTTCCCAAAATAGACAGGGATCTTCGAAGAGCCGTGGGCAAGGCCGACGTGGTCGTGTGCGTGAGTTCGGCCCTTGATGCCATCATCCAACCTCATGACCTTAAACCCGGTGCTTTGGTATGTGACGTGTCTCGTCCAAGAAGCGTTTCAGGAAAAGTGAAAACTTGCAGGGACGATGTGCTCATAATTGAAGGCGGTATTGTGAAAGTGCCGGGAAACGTGGACTTCGGTTTTGATTTCGGTTTTCCGCCGGGATACAGCTACGCCTGCATGGCAGAAACCATGATTTTGGCCCTGGAGGAAGACTACACTGATTGGAGCCTGGGAAGGGAACTATCGGTGGACAGAGTCTTAGGTATCGGACGTTTGGCCAAAAAACACGGGTTTGGAGTGTCCGGGTTCAGAAGTTTTGAAAAACCGGTTACTGACGACGACATTTGCAGGGTCAAGGAGAATGTCCGCAGGAAAAGAAAAATTGCCTGTGGCCCCGGCCGTTAGTTAACGTTACCATCAAATCCATTCTCCGTACCTGTTCACGTAATATTTCTTGAACAGCTGCACGGTTATGAAATACCCCGCCAAAATGGCGGCAAGCCAGGGTACGTACGAGAAGGGGAGCCGCCTCATTTCGAGGCCCGCGGCAAAGTCAGTGAAGCAGACCAGCAGCGACGCCACAATCACGATAGACGTGGACAACAAGAGAGGCCCCGAGGGGACGCTGTGCAAAAAGGGAATTCTGGCGGTGCGAATCGTGTGAATGACCAGAACTTGGGATATCGTGCCAAAAGCGAACCACCCACACTGGAACAAAGGCGACAATTCCGCAGTATTGGCACCGATAATCCACCACATGACAGCGAAACAAAAGATGTCGAAAACCGAGCTGAGCGGACCCAAAAACGCCATGAACGTTTTGATCGATTGCGTCTCCCATCTCCTGGGTTTCCCTATGAATTCGGGATCCACTCTATCGAAGGGGATACCGAGCTGAGACAAATCCGTGAGCAGGTTCTGAGCCAGTATCTGCACCGGCATCATGGGAAGGAAAGGAAGAAAAACGCTTGCAACAATAACCGATATCATATTGCCAAAATTTCCGCTTGCGGCCATTTTGATGTACTTAATCACGTTTCCGAAAGTTTGACGGCCTTCTATGACGCCTTCTTCCAAAACCATCAGGTCCTTTTTGAGCAGAATGATGTCGGCGGTTTCTTTGGCAATATCCACGGCGCTGTCCACAGAAATGCCCACGTCGGCTTGGCGTATGGCAAGCGCGTCGTTGATTCCGTCACCCATGTAGCCCACTGTGTGGCCAGCCGTCTGGAAAGCGTTCACAACTAATTCCTTTTGGTTCGGGGACATTTTTGCGAACAGATCGCATGTTCTTACCGCATGAAGCAATTCCTGATTGTCCATGGCGTCCACATCCCTGCCGGTGAGCAAACAAGAGGTGTCCACGCCCACTTTATCGCAAACCTTTACTGCAACCCCTTCGCTATCTCCGGTCAGCACAACAGTCCGTATTCCGTGTTCCCGGAGGGCAAGGATGGCGGCTTGGGCGCTTTCTTTGGGGGGATCCAAGAAGCCCACAAAACCTATCAAGACCATGTCCTGCTCGTCGTTTACCCCAAAAGCCCCGATTTCCGGGACTTCGTTTTTCTGGGCCACGGCGATCATGCGCAGGCCTTCTCTGTTGTATCTTTCGTAAGTTTCCAGCGCGGCACGCCTGGTCTCTTCATTCATGGGCAAAACCTGTTTGTCAATTTCCACAAAAGAAGAAATGGCCAGAGTCTCTTCCACCGCGCCTTTCGTGATGAGCTGGCGCTTTCCGTTGCTGTCTTCAAGAACGACGCTCATTCTGCGTCGCGAAAAGTCGAAAGGAATCTCGTCCACGCGCCTGTAAGCATCAGGGATGCCCTCAAGCCCGCTTTGCACCGCCCGATTTATGATCGCGAGGTCAATGAGGTTTTTTAGGCCAGTTTGGAAATAGCTGTTTAGGAAAGCGTGGCGCAAGATACGCTTGTCGTCTTCCCCGCGCAAGTCCATGTATTTTTCGAGAACGATTTTGTCCTCAGTGAGGGTGCCTGTCTTATCCGTGCAAAGAATGTCCATTTCTCCGAACGTCTGTATGGCGCCGTGGGAACGAACAATGACTTGGTGAGTCGACATGGAGACAGCACCTCTGGCGAGCGTGGAAGTCATTATGACGGGCAGCATCTCCGGGGTAAGCCCAACGGCCATGCTGACGGCAAACAAAAGAGCGCTTAGCCAATTGCCCTTGGCAAAGCCATTGACCAAAAACACGACTGGAACCATGACCAGCATCATTCGAATCAGGAGGCGGCTCACTGCATCCACCCCCCGTTCGAAACTGTTTCTTGCCCTATCACCGGACAAAGATACTGCCATGGAACCGAAATAGGTATCATCACCGGTCAGGAGGACGACTCCAACTGCGCTTCCACTTACAGTGTTGGATCCCATGAAACCTATGTTTTGCAGGTCCGTGATGGTATCCTGGTGCGTTTTCCCCATTTCGCTGAATTTTTCTACGGGGTTTGATTCCCCTGTCAGAGGCGCTTGTGCGATGAAAGTGTCCTTTGTGGACAAAAACCTGATATCTGCGGGCAGCATATCTCCTGCCGACAGCCTGACGATGTCACCAGGCACTATCTCTTCTATCGAAATTTCGGTTAACCGCCCGTCGCGCCAGACATCGGCCTTGTTGGAAATCATCTTGGAAAGTTTTTCTGCGGCCGCATCAGACCGCCGGCTTTGGATGAACGCCACGGCGCTTGAAAGCAACACCAGCGACAAAATTATTGCTACGGTGGAAAAACTGGGGTCGGGCGACATGACCGTGTCTGTAAAATAGGTAATGCCGGCGATGGCGAAAAGAATCAAATTGAAAGGGTTGATCACCGCTTGCTTCAATCTCTTGACTAACGTGTTACTGTCCCCGGCGGTAATGATGTTCATGCCGAATCGTTCTTGCCTGGCCAGGGCTTCCAGGGTTGTAAGGCCTTCCCGTTTTGCCCGCAAGCCCGAGAGCAACTCGCCTTCGGCCGAAAAAGAAAAATCGCGTATCCTGCTTTCGGTGGTTCCCTGTTTTCCTCGCAATCTGTTTGTGTTTGCGCCTGTGATGCCGGTTTTTCTAGTGGCAGTCCCCACCGGACCTATCCCTCCTCATCTAAGATTCCCCGGCGAGAAGGCCAAAAAGCAAAAAACACACCGCTTTTAGTACAACATCATAATCCTACCAGTTCGATTTCACCCCACGCTGCCATTTTGTGGCCCAAGATGACAAGAGTCCCTAATACTCCGGGGACCCCGGCCGCATAGCCTGCGGCCCGGTGCAGACAGGCTTCTGACTTGGCGAGATTACCTACAGCCGTGGCCACTGCGTCTGCAAGGGCCGCATCCCGCGCCACGACTACCGCCGCATCCGCGCGGCCAAGGCTAACCGAGTGGCCGACCGTTCCGGAGGAGGTGCATATGCCCACAGGGTTTGGAGTCCCGGGTATCAACAGTGCTATTCTGCCGCTAAACGGGGAGGAACCTGCATGGATTCCGACTTTTCTGGGAGACAAGGTTTTGAGAAAAATGTCCCCGCCGTTTTCCACGATGATTTCCCCACAAAAGGCTAACAAATCTTGTCCCACGAATTGGCTGATGGCTCCGGCCACAGCAGCCATAGGGCCCACCCCCGCCAACTGACCTGCCGCACACATGCTTTTGATTATGGCAGGCGCATCAGGCATGGCCTTCAGGGGTTCAAAAGATGTCTGAAATCCTGGGTGGGAAGCCAGATAGATCTCGATGGATGCGCGATGTCTTAGGATCGACATCAGGGCGTCGGTCTGCAGGGTTCCGGTGGTGGCTTTTCTGCTCGCCCGGTCACGGTCTGTGGCAGGGCCGTTCCCGGAACTGCCCGCAAAACCCGACCTTTTGAAACCTTTAAGGTCTCCTACCCCAATCTGCAGATCTGTCTCGCGGACCCTGCAGTTAAAAAATCTCAGGTTCTCGCCACGAAACAGCTGTCTGTAGGTTCTTGGCTGGAACACCGCCCGCCCCCCTTCTGGAGCAACTGCCCGCCGGGTTCGCCCCTTTTGTCAAATCGAGATATGCATAGCGCCTACAGGGCACGCTTTGACACAAGCGTGGCACACAAAACATTTTTCCTTGTCAAAAACCAAAGCCCAGGAGTCTTTGTCCATGGTAAGGCATTTTCCAGGACACACTGCTGTGCACGCGCCGCAATGCACGCATGCCGCTTCATCCCATATGACATTTCCGCTCAAAAGCTCCAGCTCTACGCCTTCCTCGGCCAAAAAGGCAAGGGCTTCTGCCAGATTGCCCGGAGCCCCTTCGATATCTACCACAAGACGTCCTACGCTGTTGGGAGAGATTTGCGCGTGCAGTATGTTAATCCTGAGGTCATAGTCCTTTACCAAATGGTAGGTTACCGGGCGCGTCACGTGGCTTGGAGGAAAGCGCAAAAGGGCTTTGATTTTTCTGCTTTCGTCGCACAGATCTTGAGATAGCATATCAATCCACCTCGATTTCCTCAAGAGACTTTGGAGAGGCTTCATAAGGCAAAGGCTGAACCGGCTCTTGCAGAAAAAACCTGCCTTCCTTGATGGACGTCTTCAAGCAAGCGGCGATTTCCCTTGCCTTTTTCAGGCTTGAAAGGGGTGCCGCAGGGATTTGTCGGCCGCCTATCTCCACATTGCCGCTTCGAAGCTGCTCATATGTGACCGTCGCCACAACCGGTTTGGAGCGCTTGGGAACGCCGTAATCGAAAATGTTCGTTTGAATGTCACGATTGCGCACAGAGACGAATTCTACCATGTCACGGTCAATAATGGGGATGGGAATGCCGACGCCCACGAACAAAGTGGTGCCGTATTGCTCGAACACCGCGGCGCGAATGAAATCCGTGCTCATGCGCTTAAGATCGCCTATTAGAGCAAGCGTGCCCGCCCCCCCCACAGGCAACGACAAATTGTTTCTGACTTGGCCGGGGTTGTGCTGAGTGCCCTCCCAGGCCACGTACCCCTGCGCCCCGCCAAAAAACACCCGGGTCCCCACACCTATGGTCCTGTAGCAAGGGTCGTTCAACAGGGGACTCAGTTCGCCCGATGTGCTGTAATGGATGTTCCCTAAGTGGGGAAGAAGCGTACCCATATAAGTGTAAAGTATCCGGTCGGTGGAGTTGGTTGCGGCACCGTAGTTCTGGTGGCAATTCCGCGGGTTAAACATAAAGGCCTGGTTAATGCCGTCTTTATGTATCTTAGTTTCGATCTTTTTGCGCGGGTAGCAGTCTGTGGCATAGGCGGTGGCTTTCAAACGAACGCTCCTCCCCGCGATAAGATCCTCTATCACGTGGGCCCCGCCGTATTCCATCCCCCTGGTTTCCGACAATTCGGCCGCACCGATGAAGGCATCCACAGCGGCCAAACCCCCGTAGGCGGGAACGTCGTTCAACCAGACTTTGCTCATTTTTATGGGCGGGTCGGAATGTCCGAAATTCAGGAAGGCTCCCGAGGAGCACATAGGCCCGAAAGTCCCTGTTGTCACCACGTCAACTTCCTGAGCAGCTCCGGAAACGCCTTTTTCCTCAATTATTCCCAAGATTTCCTCGGCCGTAACCACGACCGCTTTTCTTAGGCGAATTTTATCGTTAATTTCCTCAAAGGACTTGTAGGGCATAAGTCGGGCTCCCTTCCTATTTGCTCTGTAAAATCGCTTCAACACCCCAAGGACAGCGAAGACAAAAACTGTTTCGAAAACCCGGGCAAGCAGGCCAAATCTATGTGCTGTGTGGCTCCGGCGAGATTTTCTGCCTGAACCTTTGACGATTTTGACAATAGCATGGCCTTTGCCCCAACTATGGCGGCATTACCTACCTGGGAAACGCGCTGCGGTTCGACCCAAGGAATAAGCCCTACTGCCAAAGCGCTTTCAACTTTCAAAGAAGACCCAAAGGAGCCGGCTAGATAAAGAATGTCGAGTTCTCCCGGGGTGATTCCGGTTTCAGCCAAAAGGCAATCAATCGCTGTTCTCACCGCCCCTTTTCCAAGCTGTACAGCCCGGACGTCTTTTTGGGTCAGAAACACTCCGGGCGCCAGTCTGAATTTCAATGAACCATCAGCCTCCCTACTGATTCGTCCCGGGAAATCATCCCGAACTCTCATCAGGCCGCTGCTGTTCAAAACCCCCGAACCCAGGAGAGCCACCACAGCGTCCAGTATGCCTGAACCGCACATCCCCTTTGGATTGCCGCCGCCTATTACCTGTATGTCAAACCGGGACGAAACTTGGTGAATGGCACCGGGCAGAGCGAGCATCCCTTGGGATATTTCTGCCCCTTCCAAGGCGGGCCCCGCAGGGGCTGAGCAAGCGTACAGGCGACCCCGGCGATTAAGCAGGACTTCGCTGTTGGTACCCACATCGACCAGCAACGACGTGTGGTTTTGGGAGGCGATGCCTGTAGCAATTGCTGCCGACACCAAATCGGAGCCGACGAAAGATCCTACGGGCGGAGGAGCGTACAAGGGGGGCAATCCGGCCATGCTCACTTCCAATGGATCGAGAGTGAAAGCTTTGAAGGGATGGGTCGACAGGCTTTCCACCGGTAGCCCCAAGGCAAGATGATGCATCGCTGTGTTTCCCACCAAAACTGCTTTAGTGGCTTGTTCAGGCTCCAGCCCTGTCATCTTCATCAGATGGGAAAATGCCCCGGTTATCGAATCTAAGACCAATTGCCGCAGGATGACTCCGTTGCCTGGTTTCATCAGGGCAAAACTTAGGCGTGACATGATGTCCGGCCCAAAAGCCGATTGTGGGTTGGGGCAGACTATGCAAGCAAGCTCTTGTTCAGAGCCCAAATCGACCAGAGAAAGGGTGACCGAAGTGGTGCCCAGGTCAATGGCCAGACCCGTCCTGGTGTCCTTGAGCCGCCTCGTTGGAGTTAGGACTGTCTGCTCAACGGTCTCGGTGCTCATTGCATTCCTGACTTCCTGCCGGCTACGATTCTCTTGGCAACGGTCACGGCTTCCTGAGCGTCCCGGCCATACCCGGCAGCCCCGATCTGGGCCGCAAAGGTATTTGTCACAGCGGCGCCCCCGACTATCACCGGGCAGTCGAATCCCTCCCGGGCAAACAGCTCTATTATGTCTTTCATCTTTGGCATGGTCGTTGTCATAAGAGCGCTCAAGCACACAATATCCGCTGAAAGCCGCCG
>CAZYEC010000013.1:33859-37339 GCA_964646385.1 uncultured Eubacteriales bacterium
TCTTGGAGTACGGTCTTGGGTCTTACATCCCGGCCCAAATCGTGGACTTCAAAGCCGTGATTTTCCAGAAGGACAGCCACGAGATTTTTTCCTATATCATGAACATCTCCCTGAACTGTTGCCAGCACTGCCACCCCCGCTTGCCCCCGGCCTTCTCCGGCTCTTTCCAGCTCCGGCTTGAGGCGGCTGAAAGCGAGTTTCATTGTCTCTGCCGACAATATCAATTGCGGAAGGAAGTAGATGCCGGCTTCAAACAGCCTTCCGGTTTCGTCGATTGCGGGGATAAGGTGACGGTTCAAGATGTCCAAAGGGAGGATGCCACGGTCAAGGGAGTCTTCCACCAAAGGCAGAATCCCGCTTTTGTCACCTTCCAAAACTGCCCGGTATAGGGAATCTCCCAACGCTTCCGGTTTTGGCACACTTTGCTTTTCCCGTGCTGTGATTTTTTGGGGGGGTACGTCGGTGTAATGGCGATAATTGGAACGGGAGACCAAAGAAATGTATTCTTTCGCATGTTCATCGCGACCCAAAAACACTCTTGCCGCCCGGATAGTATCCATTATTCTGTCGTCCATGGGGTTCACGATCGCCATGTCAAGCCCCGCGGCAATTGCCATGCTAAGGTAGGTGGCATTTAAAAAACTGCGTTGGGGCAATCCGAAGGACACGTTGGATATTCCCAAAGACGTCCGGCATCCCAGCTGAAACTTGAGACCGCAGACGGCCCTCAGGGTTTCTATTGCCTGGGACTGCTGCGCTCCGGCAGTAAGCGCAAGGGGGTCTATTACCACATCCCAATGGGGGATGCCGTATTCTGCTGCCACTTTGATGAGCCGGCGTGCCACGTGCAAACGTTCTTCTGCGGTGGAAGGCACTCCGTTCTCATCGATGGTCAATCCGATGACTGCCGCCCCAAACCTTTTTGCCACGGGAAGAATTTCTTCCGGCCGCCCCTTTTCCAGGCTGAACGAGTTTACAAGCGCTTTGCCAACATGCGCTTTCAGCCCGGCTTCCAGGGCTTTTGGGGATGCCGAATCTATGCATAGGGGCACAGACACAGCTTCCTGAACGGCTTCCACGGCTTCTTTCATGACTTTCGCCTCATCTATGAGGGGGATGCCCACGTTGAGATCGAGCATTTTTGCGCCGGCCGTTACTTGGACTTTGGCTTCGCGCCGGACCAAAGCATAAGATCCATCTTTAATATCTTTTGTCAAAGCTTTTCTGCCAGTGGGGTTGAGCCTTTCTCCCACGGGAACAGGCAGGCAGGAGTCTGTGAAAAACAATGGTTCTGTGCGAGAAGTGAGGGCCAGACATTTGGCAAGGGGTGATATCAAAGGTTTGGGGCTGAGCCCCGAGACTGCTTGCTTGAGCAGGCTTATATGGCGGGGCGTGGTGCCGCAACATCCTCCAATCACGGATGCGCCGGCCTCAACGAGTTTGGGGCCATAGTCTGCGAACTCCTCCGGCCCCATAGGAAAAACTGTAGTCTCCCCCAAAAGTGTGGGCATCCCGGCGTTGGGCTGCGCGGTAACGGGAATCCTGGAAATTTTGGATAGCCTTTTTACGGCTTCAAGCAGTTGGGCAGGGCCCACAGAGCAGTTGAAGCCTATCATGTGGGCGCCCATTGACTGCATGACCAGTCCGGCAGTCTCGGGCCCCGTACCCGTAAAAGAACGGCCCGAGGTATCCAGAGTCATCTGAGCGATAATTTTGATGCCCGGGGCATTATCTTTGCAGGCCAGTATAGCCGCTCTCATTTCGTTCAAATCCGCGACGGTCTCGATTATTATGAAGTCGGGTTTTGCTTGACTCAGGGCTTTGGCCTGGCAGGCAAACTGGTTGTATGCTTCGTCGAAAGGCAGGTTTCCCAAAGGCTGCAACAGGGAGCCCAAGGGGCCCATAGAAGCCGCCACTAAGGCTTTGCCCCCCGCCGCTTCTCTGGCAAGCGCTACCGCCGCAAGGTTTATCTGCCGCGTTTTGTTTTCCAAACCGTAGTGCGCAAGGCGCAAAGGGGTGGCCCCGAACGTGTTTGTCTGCACCACTTGCGCTCCGGCGTCGACATACAGCTTGTGCACCCGACGGACTTGGTCAGGTTTGTCCAAACACCAGGCTTCCGGGGCCGTGCCAACCGGTAGCCCTCTAGATTGCAGCATGGTTCCCGTAGCTCCGTCGAAAATCACGATCCCTTTGCCGAAATGGTTACAAAGATCCATACGGGGAACCTCCTTGCGCAAGGCCGCTCGAGCGGCCTGTCAGTTCCAATTTGTCCAAAACCGCAAGGACATCCAAAACCCGGGAAGGCACATTCATGGGGAATATATGAACGCCCTGCAAATGAGGTTCAATGCGCGAAAGCAGTTCAAAAGCCAGTCTCAATCCTTCTTCCCGTCCCCGGTTCCGCATTCGTTCCACCGCCCAATCGGGCACAAAAATGCCGGGCACGTTGCGATTTAAGTGAGCGGCGAACCTGTAGCTGGAAAGGGGCATTATCCCGCACAGGACGGGAATATCGATTCTCCCGTCAATCTTGGCAAGCCATCTGCAAAACAAATCCAGGTCGTAAATGGGTTGGGTTTGGACAAAGCTGGCCCCCGCTTCAACCTTCTCTTCTAACCGGGAAACTTCCCTTTCCAAGTCCTTTGCTCCGGGATTTGTCACGCATCCGATTGTAAAATTCGTGGGCCCGTCCAAATCCCCGCCCGACACGGTCTTTCCCCTGTTGAGAGAGGATGCAAGCCCGATCAGCTGCACAACGTCCAGCTCGAATACTCCTGCAGAAGTGGGGTGATCTCCTTTGTCAGGATCGTCGCCCCGCAAGGCCAAGATGTTCCCGACGCCGAGTCCCGCCGCCCCCAAAAGCTCCGCTTGCAGACCTATAGCGTTTCTGTCCCTGCATGTAAGGTGAAATATGGCTTCAAGCCCAACGTCTCGTTGGATGAGGTGAGCGAGAGTGATGGGGCTCATGCGAACGTTGGCCATCGGACAATCTGCCACGTTTACTGCATCCACTCGCCCCGAAAACTTGCGGACCAATGACAGGATTTTCTGAACGTCGGGACCTTTGGGCGGGTCTATTTCGGCGGTGACTGCGAAATGTCGCAATCTGAGTTTATGTGCGAATCTGGCCATGCCCGTCACTCCAATCAGGTTTTTCTGAAACGCTGAGGGGAAATCCGGGAAAAGGCCAAAAAAGAACCTTCACAAGAATGAAGGACGGTTGCTGCCACCTTCACTCTCATCTTTCGGACCGCCCCAAAACTTTTTGTCCGCAGGAGTTGGCACCGTTATCCTTTTAGGAGTGGTTGCCGTGGCATCATGGGGCCTGTCCCTCCGCCGCCTCTTGATGAAAGAGGTGTGTATTCAGTTGGTGAATACTACTATAGTAGACAAATACTCTTGGCGCAACAAAATGATTCGCCGGTGAGTCTGTCAAGTGAACGTGGGTGAGAAACCACCTTCCCGAAAGTGTCTGGAAAT
>CAZYEC010000014.1:0-37091 GCA_964646385.1 uncultured Eubacteriales bacterium
TGTACACCCTTTGGATACAGAAAGATACAAGGGCCATGAAAGTTGTGGTAAACTTACTGCTGGTACTATGGGTCTTTTGAATTCATTAAGAGGAAGGTGCGGGAATTACATGAGCGATCTGTCTTTACTGTTTCAGCCCCGTTCTGTCGCCGTGATTGGTGCCTCCAAAACCCCGGGCAAGATCGGCTATGCGGTGATGGAAAATATGAAGTCAAGCGGTTACAGGGGTGAGCTCTACCCGGTTAATCCGAGAGAGAAAGAAATAGCGGGATACGCCGCCTTCCCCTCCGTCTCTGCCATCGGGAAACCGGTCGATGTGGCAGTGTTTTGTATTCCGGCAGCACTTTCCCTGGGCGTTGCCGAAGAATGCGGGCAGGTCGGTGTAAAGCATTTGATCGTGATCACGGCCGGGTTCAAAGAGGTCGGCGGTGAAGGCGTGCTCTTGGAGCAGAAACTGGTCGAAATAGCCAGAAAGCATGGAATGCGTATCACAGGGCCCAACAACTTGGGGGTAATGGACACCCACACCCCATTCAACGCCACTTTCGCCAAAGATTTTCCCAACAAAGGAAACATAGCTTTCATCTCCCAAAGCGGCGCGCTTTGTGTGGCGATTTTGGACTGGAGTTTGAAGCGCGGCATCGGGTTTAGCCAATTCACCAGCGTGGGCAACAAGTCTGATCTAAACGAGGCTGATTTCATCGTTGCGGCTTCTCAAGATCCCAACACGAAGGTCATTTGTTTGTACCTCGAGGATGTGGTTGACGGGGATCGTTTCATCGAAGCCTGCCGGGAAGCCACGCGGCAGGTGCCCGTCATCGTCCAAAAATCCGGAATAACCGCGGCAGGGGCTTTGGCAGCCTCCTCCCACACCGGAGCATTGGCGGGCTCCAACACTGCGTACGATGCGGCATTGAGACATGCCGGGGTCCTGAGGGCTGCCACCATGACCGAGCTCTTCGACTTGGCCATCGCTTTTACCACCCAGCCGATCCCCAAAGGGAAAAATATTGTTGTGGTGACTAACTCGGGTGGTCCCGGGATTGTGGCTTCAGACGCCGTGGAGACCAACGGCCTCAGCATGGCCCGTTTTGTCCCCGAAACAACCCAAAAACTTGGAGAAAGGTTGCCTTCCACTGCCAATATCCATAATCCCGTCGACGTTGTGGGGGATGCTCATGCGGATCGCTACAAGATAGCCCTGGATCTCACCCTATCGGACCCCAACGTAGATGCCGGCATCGTGTTGCTGAGCCCCACTGCGGTTTTGGATATCAAAGAGGCCGCGGAAATTACCGAAAGGGCTGCTCAGGCTCATCCAGACAAAGCCATCGTTGCGTCGTTCATGGGCGGTTTTGCTGTCGAAGTGGGCGTAGATCACCTGAATTCGGTGGGGATTCCTACATATCCTTTTCCCGAGCCCGCGATAGCTACTTTGCGCGGAATGATCAGGTTTGGGGAAATGAGAAACGAGATCTTGAAGGGCGAAGAGTGGGTCTTTGACGACGTCCAAAAAGACGGTGTACAAGCCATTTTTGACAAGGTGCGCGCCCAAGGCCGCGATCTCCTGCTGGGGCCGGAAGCGGCAGAAGTGGCCGAACTTTACAAAATTTCGGCAGCCCCGTCCAGATTGGCTGCAACGGAAAAGGAAGCCGTCTCTTGCGCGGACGATTTGGGGTATCCGGTGGTTCTGAAGATAGCTTCCCCGGATATCATGCATAAAACCGATGTCGGCGGTGTCAAAGTGAACCTGAAGTCCCGGGATGAGGTCGCAGATGCGTTTCGTTCTATCATGAAAACTGCCCCCGCTGCAGTCCCCGAAGCCAAAATCTACGGTGTTGAAATTCAAAGAATGATGCCGCCGGGAGATGAGATGATCGTTGGGATGGCAAAAGACCCCACTTTTGGGCCGATGATAGCCTTCGGGTCCGGGGGGATTTTGGTCAACCTGTTGCAGGACGCTGCATTCCGCCTAGCCAAAGGATTGTCAAAAGCCGAAGTGAGCGAGATGATAAAAGAGACCAAGGCACACACAATTCTTAAAGGATTCAGGGGAGCTGCGCCCGATGATATCCCCGCCCTGGAAGAAGCCATCGGACGCGTTGGCCAGCTTTGCAGAGATTTCCCGGAAATTCTCGAGCTTGACATTAACCCAGTCTTTGCTTATCCCAGGGGATTGTCGGCCCTTGATATCAAAATCAAAATATCTTCTGAATAAAGCAAGTTAACGGCGCATTTTTGAAGAGGCTGTGGCGCAGGACAGTGTTCCTGCGCCACTCCAATAAGAAAAGCCCGGGTGAAAAACCCCGGGCCATCTTGCCGCATCGTCTTATTTGCCAGTCACACCCTGGGACCAACCAAAAGCTTGATCGCAGTCCGCTCTTGCCCATCTATCATGATATCCGTAAACGCAGGAACACAAACAAGGTCGATTCCGCTTGGGGCCACAAAGCCCCTTGCGATAGCCACGGCTTTGATCGCTTGGTTGACTGCTCCGGCTCCGATTCCCTGAATTTCCGCGTATCCTCGTTCCCTGATGACTCCTGCCAGCGCTCCCGCCACCGCGTTGGGGTTCGACCGTGAGGATACTTTCAACACTTCAACAGAACCTACTTCTCGGCGGTCTACATTGGTTACTTCCACTTAAATCCCCCCGCTGCCAGCATGGCAAAACTTGAAGCCCGTCTATCAATTGCCAGATTGTCCCTATTTTACTGGCGATTGCCGAAAATAGCAACACTTTTTGGGAACCATCGTAGCAAACAGGAAAATTACTCCTTGATCAGGATTCTCTCAATGACCCTACAGGTCCCTGCTGCCGAGATGCTGCAAAACACCGCGCCAATCTGGCGTTTCCCTTTCGCCGGTTGGTGTCTCACGGGCAGCTGAGTCAAGAAGTGCTTAAGGATTATTTCTCGCTTCACACCAATTACACCTTCAAGACTTCCTGTCATTCCAACATCGGTGATGTACGCGGTGCCTTTGGGGAGGATAGTCTCATCGGCCGTTTGCACGTGGGTGTGGGTTCCAAAAACGGCGCTCACTCTCCCGTCCACATACCAGCCCATAGCTACTTTTTCAGAAGTGGCTTCGGCGTGAAAATCAACTACGATCACGGGAGTAAACTGGCGGAGCCTCGCTATTTCAAGGTCTATGGCCCGGAAGGGACAATCTAGGTTTTGGGGGGAGAAAACTCTGCCACAGAGGTTGATGATGCCCACTTGCTGTCCATTTCTGGCTTGAAAAACCTCGGATCCCCTTCCCGGGGCTCCTGGAGGATAGTTGAACGGACGCAAAATGCGCCTGTCCGAATCCATAACCGGGTAGATTTCTTTCTTGTCCCAGATATGGTTGCCGGAGGTTATGACATCAACGCCGGCGGCGTACAGCTCCTTCGACACCTCAAGGGTTAAGCCGTTGCCTCCGGCGGCGTTTTCGCCGTTGGCCACCACGATATCGGTGTCGTAGCGCTCAATAAGGCCGGGCAATTGCTCTTTCAGGAACGCTCTGCCCGGGGATCCGAATACGTCCCCAACGAAAATGAGGTTCATGGCCAATCTCCCGCATTTATTTGTCGAAAACCAACACCCGTTCCCCTTCCCTCAAGGCCACAAGTTTTCGAGGGCTTTCCAAAGAGCGCACTTGCTCAAGCATTTCTTGAAGAAATACTCTGGCTGACCAGGTGTATTCCTCTTCGTTGTCCACGGCATCGGAGCTTTCGGTGGCGGGCACGACGCGGGCTCCGTTGGCCACCAATTCTACCGTAAGGCCCAATTCACCGGGACTTAGGGAAGCCACGTCACGTTCAACGTAAAAGCAGTAGAAACGTTCCATCTTCTCCCAATAGGCTTTGAGGAAGGTCGTTTTCGTTCCAATCAGGGCCCCATACACTTCCACTGAATCGATGTATGCCTCTACCAGTCCCTTGCGGGCGGCGACGCTTAAGGGGCCCCTGCACAGAAACACCATTCCAAGAGTCTTTTTGGCTGGATCGAAGGTCGCCCTCGAAACCTCAGGGTACGCGACCAAAAGCGTGGCCAGAACCTCGACGTCCCCCCGTTTCGGGATTTCGTTCTTGCCTTTTCTCAGTCGCGACACGGTCTTCGCTCCTCTCATTTTGCGTATCCCACGGCTCGGGTTTCTCTGATCACAGTCACCTTAACTTGCCCCGGGTATTCTATGTCTTTCTCAATTTTTTTCACGATGTCCCTTGCAAGCCTGACGGCCCCCAGGTCGTCTACTCTTTCGGGTTTGACCATGATTCTGATTTCCCGCCCGGCTTGAATAGCGTAGGATTTTTCGACTCCTTCAAAAGAATTTGCGATCCCTTCGAGTTTTTCCAAACGTTTCAGGTACATTTCCAGGGTCTCGCGGCGCGCTCCGGGCCTGGCAGCAGATATTGCGTCAGCCGCTGCCACCAGAAAAGCCTCGACACTGGAAGGCTCCACATCCCCGTGGTGAGCCTCCATGCCCCGAATGACGTCGGCGGATTCCCGGTAGCGTTTCAAAAGGTTGACGCCGATGGTGACGTGGGAGCCCTCCACCTCGTGGTCGACTGCTTTTCCGATGTCGTGCAAAAGGCCGGCCCTCCGGGCCACTGCCACATCGGCTCCCAATTCGCTCGCCATGCTTGCCGCAAGGTTAGCTACTTCCACTGAATGCTTCAAGACGTTTTGGCCGTAACTGGTCCGAAACTTGAGCCTGCCCAAGAGCTTTATGATCTCAGGATGCAACCCGTGTACCCCCAAGTTCAACGCCACCTGCTCGCCTTCTTGTTTTATGAGGTTATCCACATCTCGTTGTGCCTTTTCAACCATTTCCTCGATCCTTGCAGGATGGATTCGGCCGTCGGATACCAGGCGTTCAAGGGCCAGGCGAGCCACTTCCCGGCGGACCGGGTCGAAGCCCGACAGAATCACCGCTTCGGGAGTATCGTCGATGATGAGATCGATGCCTGTCAACGTCTCCAAAGCCCTGATGTTGCGACCTTCCCGGCCGATGATCCGTCCCTTCATTTCATCGCTGGGCAACTCCACCACGGAAACAGTGCTTTCGGCAACATGGTCCGCCGCGCACCTCTGGATGGCCAGACTTATCACGTTTCTGGCTCTGTTTTCCGCTTCTTCCTTTGCGGTAGATTCGGCATCTCGGACGATTCGCGCCGTTTCATCCTTGAGATCCTCACGCACCTCGGTCAGTATCCGTTCTTTGGCGTCGTCCCTGGACAAACCAGAAATCCGTTCCAGCTCTTTCAAGGATTGCTCTTTCAAGGTCTCCAGAGCGCGATGCCTGTCATTGAGTTTCTTTTCTTGTTTGGATATATCCTCTTCCCTCTGAGTGAGGGATTCCTGCCGGCGGTCCAACGTGTCCTCTTTGTTTACCAAGCGCCTTTCAGCCCGCTGCAGATCCTGACGACGTTCTCTAACTTCCTTTTCCAGATTGTCCCGCAATTTTTGGGCCTCATCGCGGGCTTCCAACAACACTTCCCGTTTTTTCGTGTCCACTGCCTTAACGGCTTCATCCAACAGCCTTTTGGCTTCCGCTTCAGCGGAACCAATCTTTGCCTCACCAAGAGAGCGGCGAATGTAATAGCCCGCTCCCAGGCCGACCAAAATAGAAACAATAGCTGGGAAAACCCATTGCACCCAGATCACCTCCGCGTTGGAAACAAGAAAAGCCAGGCTGAGCCCGGCTACACTGGCGCTAAGACACTCACGCTGCCATGCAAGACGAAGTGAGACTAAGAATATGAAAACCGTTAAGACCCTGTCGGCCCTACTGGCAGGTCACGGATTTTGAGCCACGAATCTCAAGTATACCGGCCATTTTCTTGTGTCCTCTTTATCACGCCAGATATAGCGTTACGGCTCATCATTCAAATGCGTCGTCGCCGGCTCTCCTGATTGCGTAATGCAGGGCCTCGTTGTCGAACCCCCGCCGCCAAAGCCACCTCATCAGACGCTTACGTTCTCTTCCTTCCAACGTACTGTATTTCCTGCCGTTCAGGTACTTCTGCACAGCCTGTTGCGCAAGCTCTTCCTCCGTCAGCTTGCCAAATACGGCTGAAATGGCTTCTTCCAAGACTTCTCTATTGAAACGCTTCTTAGCCAATTCAAAAGAAGCCCTTCTTCTGCCAATAGGACACTCTGCAAGCGCGTACTCGAGAATATCTTTGGCATAACTGCTATCGTCCAGATAACCCCACTGGTGTAACCGGGCCACGCACTCATCGATCTCTTGGGGGAGAGCGCCTTTTCGTGCCAAAAGGTCTCTCATCTGCCCGGTGCTCACGCGACGCCTGGAAAGAGTCCTCAAAGCATAGCCCATTGTTTTTGGGCGACTCAACGTTTCAGACATCAGGTCCCTTTTGTTTGAAGGTCGCCGGCAGCGCTTTCTGCTCCCCCGATTCCGGGTTGCAGCAACTTTCTAATTTTCTCTTCCACTTCCTTGCTCATTTCCGGATGCTCTTTGAGGTAACTGCGGCCGGCTTCTTTACCTTGCCCCAGCCTCACATCCCCGTAAGAATACCATGTACCAGTTCTGGTTATCACGTTTTCGGCCACGCCTACGTCTAGGAGAGATCCCTCCCTGGAGATCCCGTCCCCGTAAATGATATCGAACTCAGCCTGCTTGAAAGGAGGAGCCAATTTATTCTTGACAATTCTGACCCTGGTCCTGGCACCCAA
The DNA here is from genome assembly GCA_964646385.1 of uncultured Eubacteriales bacterium. Lineage (GTDB taxonomy): Bacteria > Bacillota > Sulfobacillia > Fermentithermobacillales > Fermentithermobacillaceae > JAXGZG01. The sequence goes on from CAZYEC010000014.1 coordinate 6,687, forward strand.
AACTTCTTGCCCTCGTTTCAAGTTTTCAATCTTTCTTACATCCAGCCTGAGCGAGGAATAGAATTTTAGGGCCCTGCCTCCCGGGGTGACCTCCGGGTTTCCGAACATGATGCCGATTTTTTCGCGGATCTGGTTAATGAAAATGGCCGTCGTTTTGGATTTGGATATAACAGCAGTCAGTTTTCGAAGCGCTTGAGACATGAGGCGCGCCTGAAGGCCCACATGGGAGTCTCCCATTTCGCCTTCGATCTCTGCCCTTGGTGCCAGGGCTGCCACTGAGTCAACCACGATGCAGTCCACCGCCCCGCTCCTCACTAAAGCGTCCACTATTTCCAGTGCTTGTTCCCCGGTATCGGGTTGGGATATCAGCAAGTTATCAACGTCCACCCCTATTCGCCCGGCGTAAAGGGGATCCAAGGCATGTTCCGCATCTATATACGCGGAGATTCCCCCGGCTTTTTGAGCTTCGGCGATAATGTGCAGGGCTACGGTAGTCTTACCGGAACCCTCGGGGCCGTACAGCTCCACCACCCTGCCTCTGGGAATGCCCCCGATTCCCAAGGCGATATCCAGCGCCAGGGCGCCCGTTGGGATCACATCCGGAGCCATCTTGTGGGAGGACTCCCCCCAACGCATGATGGCTCCTTTGCCAAACTGTTTTTCTATCTGTGCGACAGCGAGCTCGAGGGCCTTTTCTTTCTCCAGCATCCTTCTACCTCCGTATATCGCCACTCCACCCTGGCAGCACCTTCCTAAAAGGAGTATATCACTAGGGCCCAAGGCCCACAACAAAGGTTACTGGCCAAAAGACGGCCCCTTTCTTTGGCGACAGCTCAGGCCAAACGTAGTCTGTCAAGCCTTTTTGGGATGTCTTCTCAAATAGCGCCACAGCATGAAAAGACTGTGTTGCGCGGCCCTCTCCTTTATGGCTGCTCTGTCCCCCGCGAACTTTTCATGTTCTATTTCGGTCCCGCCGGGATGCGAAAGGCCGAAGTATACGGAACCCACCGGCTCCCGGGCTGTCCCGCCGGAGGGGCCTGCAAACCCGGTTGTGGATAGCCCGATCTTTGTTCCCGCCAAGGCTCTGATCCCTTCAGCCATGCCGGCCGCCACACCGGGATTCACTGCGTTTTGCGCGGCGACCACATCTTTGGAAATGCCCAGGCATGAACCTTTTGCGGAATCGCTGTAAGCAACCATCCCCATTCTGAGATACTTTGCAGCGCCCGGCACGGCCGTTAACCGGTGGCAAACAAGGCCCCCCGTAATGGATTCCGCCACCGAAAGAGTCAGGCCAGATCTGGTCAACAACTTGCCGCAGGAGCTTTCCAGAGTGTCATCGTCTGTGCCGAACACGTAGTCGCCCAGACGGGAACGAACTCTCTCTTCAATTCCGTCCACAAGCCCCCTGGACTCCCGTGAATTGTTGCCCCTGGCCGCTATCCTCAACCTGATCTGGCCCAGCCCCGAATAAGGGGCCAAGCTTGGGTTTGAGCCCTCCATAAGGTCCGCCAATATTTCCTGCACTTGGGATTCGCCGATTCCCGCCAAATGCAAGTCCTTGCAAGTCAACGGCACTAGATGAGTGAAAGTTTTGGCAACCGCGGACAGCACCTGGTTTTCAAACATAGGGATCATTTCCCTGGGCGGGCCGGGCAACAATGCCGCTAACTTGCCGCCGCGAAGCACTATCTGACCCGGCGCCGTCCCGTTGGCGTTGGGCATGTGCTGCCCACCTTCAACAATCATGGCCTGCTTGCGATCCGCAGCGCGAGGCGTCCGGTCTCGTTTTTTGAACCAAGCCACGATTTCTTCCCAAGCAGCGGAGTTAAATACCAGGTCTCGCCCGAGAGCGGCCGCGAGACACCGAGCCGTAATGTCGTCGGCGGTGGGGCCCAACCCGCCCGTGGCGATGACTACGTCGGAACGTTCCAAAGCTTCCCCAAAAGACGCGGCAAGTCTCGCAGGATTGTCTCCTACAGTGACCCGCCTATACACATCCACTCCCCATTCTTTTAAGCGCCTGGATAAGTACTGCGCGTTGGTGTCAACGATTTCTCCCAAAAGCAATTCAGTGCCCACCGACAGTATCTCGGCCTGCAACCCACCACACCCCCAGGCGATTAGACTTCCACTCGAGCCCCGGCTTTACCTTTGTTCCCGGGCATTTTTCTCCAGTGCCAGACAACTCCCGGACACTCCCCAAGGAGTGTTCGCAAAGTCTCTCCGCTGACGGTTTCGTTGTCGGCGAGGGTTTCCGCTATTTTTTTCAGAATGCTGCCGTGTTTTCTGAGAACGGCCGCCACACGCTTTTCAGAGCGCGCCAGGATCTCTCTGGTGGCTTTTGCCAAGGCATCGGGGCTGGCGGTATCTTTGTCTACCACACCCAAAGATGACATTCCGTAGCCCACCATTCTCTTGGATATGTCCAAAGCCCTTTGGAAGTCGTCGGAAGAGCCACTGCTTTTTGACCCAAAGACAAGATCCTCCGCCAGCGCCCCCGCTAGAAGAATATCGATTTCTTCCTGCAGTACTTCCCGAGGGTAGATATATATGTCTTCTTTGGGCGAATGCCGCACGTAACCCAACGCGTTTCCCCTGGGTGAGACAGTTACCTGGGCCACTGATCCCGGCCTCATCTTTTCAGAGACGATGGCGTGGCCGGCTTCGTGGACCGCTACGCGCTTTATCTCGATGTCCGCGGGGCGCCTGTCAAGTTTTTCACCCAAAATGACTTTGTCCAGGGCTTCCCTGAGGTCCGCCAGGCGGATCTGTTTGGCGTCTTTCCTCAGTGCCAGAATTGCCGCTTCGTTGCACATGCTTTCCAGGTGAGCTCCGGAAAGCCCGTAAGTCTCTCTTGACAGGGCTTCCAGATCCACGTTTTCGTTCAAAGGTTTATTCCGAAGATGCAGCTTCAGGATCTCCAGACGCCCTTCCCTGTCAGGAAAGTCTACCCGAACCATTCTGTCGAACCTGCCTGGCCTTTGAATAGCTTTGTCAAGGAGATCGGGCCGGTTGGTGGCCCCAATCATGAGTATTCGAACATCATCGTCCATAGCCAGACCGTCCATTTCAACCAGCAGCTGGTTCAGGGTTTGGTCGTATTCCAAATGGCCCGACTGGGTGCCTCGTTTTCCTGCAAGAACTTCAATCTCGTCAATGAAAATGATGGCGCCTGATTTGCCTTTATCCCGGCCAAGTTTTCGAGATCTTTGGAAAAGTTCTCTAACCCTTTGGGCCCCCAAACCTGCGTAAACCTCGATGAACTCCGAACCAGAGGCTGAAAGGAACACCGAGTCCGTATAGTTTGCCGCGGCCTTCGCCAGAAGGGTTTTACCGGTTCCCGGCGGTCCCGTGAGAAGAATTCCTTTCAGCGGCCTGATCCCCAGCTCTCTGGCTTTCTCCCCGTTTTTAAGAAACTCGAGCGCCTCTACCAGCTCTCGTTTCGCAACGGATTGCCCCCCAACGTCCTGAAAAGTGACATTGGGCCGCTCGCTCAGCGCCGCCCCGGCCTTCTTCTTTCCAATACCTTTTAAATGACCGCCTTGGCTGAGAAGGAAATACACAAGGGCTCCCAGGAGAAGGGCCGGCAATGTATTTACCCCTCGAAACATGAGAAACAGCAATCCTCCTGCTAGAAGACCGGTTAACCATTCGAGTTTCAGTACCCTTCACCTCCTGCCCCGCCAGAGGCCCTGTTAAGCACTTCGTACAAGTACGCCCCATTTTTCCCCATCTGCACATAAATTCGTTCTTTGTCCACAGTCACATTGAACTCATCAAGCCTTCTTTCTTCCAAAGCCACTTGGCTTGACCGAATCATCTCGCCGAAATTGCCCCGGGTTGCGGCTTCTTCCAGGTAGTAGTGGACCGCGTGATAGGCGTCCTGCAAATCTTCGTCCCTTGTGTCTTTTATGGAGACACTAATTTTGGGCCCCAACTTGTCCTCGGCGAGCCCCCGAAGACGGGTGTATGTCTCCCTCAAGTCCGAGATTTCGCCTATTTCCACCACAATATCGGTCGTTCCTTTTGATTCGACCAGTTTCAACGAAAGGATATCAGGGTCCCCCTTAAGAACGTTTTCAAGGGGCCTTTTCACCCCAAAGCTGTGGTAGACATAGTATCCGGCGCTCAACAAAGCCAGCGTCAGCACGGCTATGAGGGCGGCCAATTCCCATTTGAACCCTTGTTTTGACATGCCTATACCTCTTCTTCAAGTTTCCAACGATAAGATTAGTTTACATAAGTATAACAACTGGCCTGCCAGGGGTTCCAGGGAAATAGGTGGCAGTGCAAAAGCCGGGCAGAAATCCCCGGCTCTTGCTGCCTCCCTGCTATGTATGCAGACTGTTAGCGGCCCAGAAAATCGATGATGCCCATAGCAATGCCCCTGGCCGCGACATCTTGGAACCAATTTTGCCTCAGCAGCGTTACGTCGTTCCAATTGGTCATGAAGCCCACTTCGATCAGGGCGGCGGGCATGTAGGTGTGATTGAGTACGTAGTAAGGACCGGCTTGTGTATCCCTGTTCTTGAGCCCCGTGGTTTCCGATACCCTTCGGGCTATGCCCAAGGCCAGTCTTCTGGATTCTTGGGAACCCGATCTGTAGAAGCCCATGACTCCCGAGACGCCGGCATCTTTAGGGTAGGCATTGCAGTGGACGCTTACAAAAACGTCTGCATCCCTGGAGTTGGCGATAGACACTCTTGCAAGCAGCTCATCAACCCACATGGACCATCCAGTGCCGGGGCTGTAATCTCCTGTCCTGGTCAAAACCACGGTCGCCCCTTGGTTCTCCAGGTAGTTTTTGACTTTGCTGCCTATGTTCAGGGTGAAATCCTTCTCCTTATCTCCCCAGGGCGATATGGCACCGGGTTCCGCCCCTCCGTGTCCCGGATCGATGACTACGGTTCTGCCCCTCAAAGGGCCTGTTCCCCGCGACGGCAGGTCGCCCGTTCTGTCAAGAGCGGCATAAGTCAAGGGGCCACAGATGCCGTCGGGGACAAGCCCGAAAGCCCTTTGAAATTCTATTACGGCTGCTTCGGTTTTGGGGCCGAAATCTCCATCGACGGGACCCGGGTCGAATCCCGCGTTGGCCAAAGACTGCTGGAGAGAGGCCACCGGCGTTCCCAAACATCCCCGGTAAAGGAGTGGGGCGGCATAACAAAGAACAGATACCCATAGCTGAAGCACCAACAAAACGGCCGAGATGAGAAGTTTTTTCTTGTAAACCGTGGCAATGTTTTTCACTATTGGTTTGCACCCTCTTTCGTTTACATAAGGTGGTATGATTATGGTACTTGCCCTTGGCAATCAAATCACCTGGCGAACCAGGGGATGTGGCCGGAAACAGGAGTGGGTTTCGTGATAAAGCTTTATCTGGCGAGGTGAATCACAGATTCCCGCCCCCCTGCCAGAAATCTCCTGATGTTGTCGGGAACTGGGAATGAAGGCGGGGTCAAGTGGGGGTGGAAACGGCATGAAAAAGAGCGCAGCCGAGGTTTTGGCAGAGCTACGAAACGATCCCAGGTTTCTGGCCAACGTCACTTCCTGGCGGCACATACCTCAGAGTCCAGGGCAGTACCGGCCGATGCCTGATAAGGCGCATCCTTTGCTCGTGAAAACGCTTGGGCAAAGAGGGATAATAGAGCTTTACAGCCACCAAAGAGAAACCTACGACTTGCTTTGTGAGGGCCACAATGTCTGCGTTGTCACGCCCACGGCGTCGGGCAAGACTCTGTGCTATAATTTGGCGGTTCTGGACGCGCTATTGAAAGATCCCGAAACCAAGGCTTTGTATATTTTTCCAACTAAGGCATTGGCCCAGGATCAGCTTGCGGAGATATCAGACATGAACCTTAAGGGCGGGTTCGGCCTGAAATGTTTCACTTTTGACGGGGACACGCCTTCCCAAAGACGGCGCCTGGCAAAAAACGTGGGGCAAATCATAATCACCAACCCTGATATGCTTCATCAGGCCATTTTGCCTCACCACCCCACTTGGGCAAAGCTCTTTGCGGGTCTCAAGTACGTGGTAATCGACGAGATGCACGGTTATCGCGGAGTGTTCGGAAGCCATGTGGCCAACGTGCTGGCACGACTAGTGAGAATTGCCGGCTTTTATGGCTCCAAACCCCAATTCATTCTGGCATCTGCCACAATTGCTAATCCGGAAGAACTGGCTTGTGCTTTGGTGAGAGAAGAAGTCCGGACGATTACAAAAAATGGCGCACCCTCATGCGCAAAAGATTTCGTGTTTTACAACCCGCCAATTGTGAGCGCCGACGGTTCAGTGCGCCAGTCGAGCATCGTGGTGGCCTCAAGGCTGGCGTCCAAATTTATTGCCGCAAAAGTGCAGACCATCGTTTTTGCAAGATCCAGAATATCCGCCGAACTGCTGGTAAAATACCTGAGAGATGCCCACAAAGAGCCTTTTCAAAGGAGTAAAATTCAGGGGTATCGCGGGGGTTATCTGCCTGACGAAAGAAGGGCCATAGAAAAGCGACTTCGGGAAGGAGATATTCTGGGCGTCGCCGCCACAAACGCTCTTGAACTGGGCATAGATATCGGCAACTTGGATTGCTCAATTCTGGCGGGTTACCCCGGGAGCATTTCCAGTACGTGGCAGCAAGCGGGACGCGCAGGCCGAAGGACCGGGGGCTCAGTTGCGATTCTGGTTGCGGGTTTGTCCCCACTTGACCAGTTTATGGTGACCAACCCCGACTATTTTTTTGGCCAGAGCGCAGAATTTGGGCTGATTAATCCCGGGAACCCGTACATTTTTGGTGAACACATCAAATGTGCCGCTTACGAGCTGCCTTTCAGGGACGGGAATGAGGGTTTTGCGCAATTTGCCGGAAAGGATGCGGGCTCCTTTTTGGAAGCGTTGAAAGACCGGGGAATCCTGTACCGTTCCAAAGACAGGTGGAATTGGTCTTCCGAGTCGTTCCCGGCTGCCGGGGTAAACTTGCGTTCGGCATCGGCCGATAATTTCGTGGTGGTCGATACTTCAGGGGGTACCAGGAAGGTGATAGGGCAAGTGGACTGGTTTTCGGCCCCCCTTTTGATTCACGACGAAGCTATCTATTTGCACGGGGGCGAGCAGTACCACGTCACGAAACTGGATTATCCGGCCAAGAAGGCTTACGTGAAAAAAGTTGACGTTGACTACTACACTGATGCCGACCTTGCCGTGGCCGTCAAGCCCATCACGATAGACAAAGAATGTCCGGAGGGCCTGTCCCCAAAGTTTGGGGAGCTTTCGGTGACCGCAGTTGCCACCATTTTCAAAAAGATAAAACTTTACACTAGAGAAAACGTGGGCTCGGGCAGGATCGCTCTTCCGGAAATGAACGTGCACACTCAAGGCACTTGGTTCAGTCTGCCCGATTCAGTGGTGGGATCTTTGGATCCCCGCAAAGTGGGGGCCCTCCTCTCGGGTTTGGGTACCCTTTTGACCAATTTGGCGCCCCTTTTCCTAATGAGCGACAGAAGGGACCTGGGATGTGCCGTGGAAGTCCGTTCCCTTCTGGACGGGCGTCCAACGTTGTACATGTACGATTCCTACCCCGGCGGCATAGGGCTTTGCGAAAAAGTATACGCGCTTTTACCTGATATGCTGAGGGCCGCCAAAGCCCTCATCTCGTCTTGCGGTTGTTCCCAGGGATGCCCCGGGTGCGTAGGCCCTGCTGCCGCTAGAGATATCGGAATTAAGGACATCTGCGAAACTGCGCTGAAGCGCTTGCTGGAAACAGGTGGTTAGTCCTTTGGACAATAACACCATTTTGCGATTGCGACAAATGATTGAGCGCCTGCAAAAGGGGTCGCGGCCACCGGAAACGCCTCGTTTTCATCAGCGGGAGCGCACTTTGGAACTCACCGAGCCCCGGGAAAATGCGGACCAAAGCCGTCATCCGGAACCGGCTTCTCTTAAGATATTTGACGGTCCCCATTACAAGAAGATTTCCGCCCTGTATCCTGCCGGGGTCATGGATGCTCTGCAGCCCATAGTTCTTGCGAATCTGGAAGGTTTCAGGTCTTTGGAACCCGGGCTTATTTCCACCCAAGAGTGGCTCTATTTAGACATCGAGACTACCGGCTTATTGGGTGCGGGCACCCTGGCTTTTTTGATCGGTTTAGGCAGTTGGACAGATACCGGTTTCTGTGTGACCCAATATCTGCTTCTAGACAGAGATCAGGAAGAATCTTTGCTGCAAACCGTAAAGCAGGCCATAGAGGCCCACAAAACGATAGTCACCTTCAACGGGAAATCTTTCGACCTGCCGGTGCTGCAGAACAGGTTCGTGTTGGCCGGCATCCCTCCTCCGAAGGTGGAATCTCATCTTGATCTGCTGGGCTTGGCTAGAAACATGGGTCAGCGTTTGGGATACGGCAAAAGCCTCAAAGAGTCAGTGAGAAGGTTTGTGGGAGTCCGCCGGCAGGGTGACATCGCCGGCAACGTCATTCCAACCCTTTATTTCGTCTTCGAAAAGGAAAAGGACGTCTCGGTCCTGGAACCGGTGACCAAACATAACAGACTGGACGTGCTGGACATGGTGTGTCTTGCTTACGTGTTCGGTCAGATTCTGACAGGGTTTCAAGGCGTTGCCGGGGATATTGCGGCTTTTGCCGGAGCAGGCAAGCTCCATTACAGAAAAGGGAACTTTGCCCTGGCAAAAAAATGTCTGGGCTTGGCATCAAGCCTTTCTCCGGAGGTTTGTTTTGACAGGCGCCTTTTGGCTCAAGTATTGAGGAGATTGGGGGACTGGCCGTCAGCCGGGCGCATCTGGGAAGAATGCGCTGCAGGCGGCCTGGGCCTCGACGAAGATTATCTTTGGTTGGCCAGGTATTACGAGGTTCATTGTTCCGATTTCAACAGGGCAAAAGCGGTGGTGGAAGAAGCAATCGCAAAACATCCCGATCCTTGCCTTGCCCCCTCTTCCCTGCTAAAGCGCAAAAAGCGTTTGGAAACTAGGATCCGTGCAAGACAACGTTCTTCATAGGGAATTAGGGCGCGCGGTCCGACCTTCTGTGATAGACACCGCCCAACGGTCATAAGTATTGTAGAGGTTTACTCGCCGCTTATGTCCGAAGGGAGGGAACCGCCAGTTTGGTTATTTATTTCAAACCGAGTACCCGCCGGAGGGCGCTGATCGTTTCGTCACTGGTGCTTGTGGTGTTGGGCGTGCGACTGGGGGTCGGCCTCACGCGTGGCGCCAAAGAGGTTGCGGGCAAGGTGAACCCGATCACCACATTTAGCACTTCCGAACCTTTGGCGGGCCTGGTGATCGACGTCGCTGCTCCCGGTCCTGAGCCTGTAAAAGCATGCCTTGAGGTCCTGGAAGCGCTGGCTGTTAAAGCCACGTGGTTCGTGACCGCCACTTTTGCGGAATCCCAAGAAGCATCGATCCGGGAACTCGCGGCCGCAGGGCACGAGCTGGGTCTCAAAGGGACCGACGAAAAAAGGATGGACCGGCTGTCTTCCCCAGATGTCAAGGATAGACTTGCCAGGTCCGCGCAAGCCCTTGAAAAGGCGGACCTTGAACCGGCACCGTTTTTGCTGCCGCCTGCGGGCAGAACAAGCGCAGTTTTGCTGCAGACGGCATTTAACGAAGGTTATCATTGCATCAAGCCCGGGGTCGACGCCCGCAAAATGAAGGGCAAGCCCCAGGATGCCGGCAAAAAGCTGGCCGGTGCCATTAAGCCCGGGGACATCGTGTTGTTGCAGGTTGACAACAAAGGGCTGAAGCCGGCAGAGGACCATTTAAGAGCCCTGGCTGCCGCTGTCGCCGAACACGGCATCTCTTTGGTTTCTTTATCTGAACTGGTAAGAAGCGTCAGGTAATCGGGCTTAAAGGACCCCCGACGATACCAGCCTTTTGGCAAGGCCGGTCAGGAAACGAACCAGAACGCTGACGGGGGTCCTTGCGCTCACCCATTCTCCCAAAACCAAATCACAGCTGCCGACGACATTCTGGCCCAAACGGATGCAGACCTTCCCCACTACTGTCCCGGCCGCGTGGGGCGCTCTGATAGCTTTGGGCAGATCTACCTCCAAACTCAATCCAGTAGCATAACGGGGAACACAAGCCGACAAATCGCCGGCGCACACCACAGGGGCAGTTTTCGAAAAGGAGCCGCGGGTTGGCAGGCTGAGCAAGGTCTCTCCTGCCCTGGCAAAACGGGCTAAGCGAAACTCAGCGAATCCGAATTCAAGCAGATTTGCGGCATCGCTCCACCGGTCGCCGCTGTCCAAGACCACCGCCAGAAGCCTCATTCCGTTCCTGGTAGCCGATGCAACCAGGCATTGCCCCGCCGACTCTGTTGTGCCGGTTTTGACGCCGTCTGCCCCCACATACATCCAGAGCAGCCTGTTGGTGTTGCACAGGGCAGTTTTGACCCCTTTGTCCGCCTCTATAACATCCTTTTCTTTGGTGGCAATCAGGTGATTGAAATAAGGGTGTCGGAGGCAGGTTTTTGCAATCAGGGTCAAATCGAAGGCGGTAGTGTAATGGTTTGGATCCGTAAGACCGTGGGGGTTAGCAAACCTTGTGTTGATAGCCCCAATTTCTCTTGCCCGCTTGTTCATCATGCGGAAGAAATTTCCGGCGGTTTCGCCTATGTGCTCGGCGATTGCCCAAGCGGCGTCGTTGCCTGAGTTAAGCATCAGTCCGTACAGGAGATCCTCTAAGGTGAAGGCGTCGTTTTCTTCCAAGTGCATGCTCGACCCGGGCTGGGAGGCTGCCAGACGCGATACCCTGACCACGTCTTCAAGCCTCCCTCGTTCCAAGGCCAAAAGGCCCGTCATCATTTTTGTGAGACTCGCAGGATGCACCCTTTCGAAGGCGTTTTGCTGGAACAAAATGGTGCCGGTGTGCCATTCAACCAAAATAGCGGCGAAGCAGTTCAGTAGGGGTTGTTTTTGTTCTGGAAACGACCCGGCAATGCCTGCCCTCACAGTGGATAATACCAAGGATGTGATCAATATAAGCGGTAACAAGAGACATCTTTGAATCCGGATTCTCGGGGTCGGCATGGCAGCACTTCCTCAAACGAGCGCTACCAGCATAATATTTCGGCCCCCGGGAACCTATGAGCCCGCTTTGACGCGGCCGGCTCCGGCTACCGCGCTACCCTGACAATTAAGTCCTTTACAGGGCCGAAGTCCCCGCCCAACCCCAGGTCAACCCCGTTAAGGTTGAGTTCCAAAACCCAAGGCCTGCCGGCGCGGATGGAGATTTCCCTGCAACCGGAAACCTGCCTGGCTTCTCCTCGCCCCATAGTCTCTTCCGCCACGAGTTCTTCGTCGCAAGTGACCCTTACCCAACAGTCGGAGCCTTCCCTGTCCACAACGCTCAAAATCAAGATCAATTCTCCGGCATCAATACTCCACACTGTGGTTTCCTTGTTTGGGTCAGTCCGCAATATCCTCGGGGGCTCAGGCAGTTCGCCAGTTTCCTCCGGCGGCTCCTCGCCGGGTTCGATTTCTTGGTCGCTTTCTACGGGCGGGGGCTCTACCGGTTCGTTTCGGAAAAACCCGGTCCGGGCAGCAACATAGTAAGCCCCGGCCGCCACGATGAACAAAAGCAGGAACAAGAAAAACGCCGGGCGTTTTTTCCTTTGGCGTCTGGCCCTGGTTCTTCTTATGGAGGCCTCTCTTGAAGACGAAGTTAAGGGAGCAGTCGTTTTCACAGGGGGTCTTGATCTTTCATCAAGCTCGTATTTTTGTGGTTCCCCGGCATTCTTGCCGGGACGTTTTTGCCGATCAAGGGCCTCTTGGTAAGCTCTGGAGTATTCGAACCCATCGAGTCCCAAGGCGTTTGCGTAGGATTTCAGAAATCCTTTGAAATAAGCGGTGCCGGGGATCTGGGAATCATCCCCTGCTTCTATTGCCAAAAGGTATTTGGAACGAATGAAAGTTTTGTCCCGGACGTTTTCTACCGAAAGGCCGAGGCTTTCACGCCTGGCGCGGATAGCCTGTCCCATCTCTGCCAACGTCTTGTCTTTGTAGCCTGCCTCTTGGCTCATCCGTTAGGGCCTCCTTCCTTTAAGGCCGTAGCCGGTTGATTGTCCTGGGAAAAGGGACGGCTTCCCTCAAATGATCCAGACGGCACAACCACGCCACCACGCGCTCTATTCCCATTCCGAACCCGCTGTGTGGCACAGATCCGAATTTCCTGAGATCCAAATACCATCCGTAATCTTCAAGAGGCAATTTTTCGCCTTCTATTTTAGCTTTTAGCAGGTCGCAATCAAAAATCCTTTCGCTTCCTCCGATAATTTCCCCGTACCCTTCGGGCGCCAGCAGATCCGCGGCCAAGACTGTTTCAGGCCTGCCCGGGGTGGGCTCCATGTAAAATGCTTTGATCTTGGTGGGGTAACCGGTGACAAAAACAGGTTTGGCATCAAGAGAAGCCAGTTCAGTTTCGTGGGCAGCCCCAAAATCGTCCCCCCATTGGATTTTGACGCCTTTACTTTGCAAATGGGATACTGCATCATCGTAAGTCATTCTGGGAAAAGGCGGTTTTATGCTTTCGAGATCCCTGGGGTTTCTCCCCGCAATCTCCAGTTCTTTGGTTTTGTTTGCGAGCACGGAATCCACGATGAAAGACACGAGGTTTTCTTCCAGGGTCAAAAGCTCCTGGAACGTCATGAAAGCGGCTTCCGGTTCAACCATCCAAAACTCTGTAAGGTGCCTGCGGGTTTTGGATTTTTCCGCTCTAAAAGTCGGCCCGAAACAATACACCCTTTCGAAAGCCATTATGGCGGCTTCGTTGTACAACTGGCCCGTTTGGCTAAGGTATGCTTTTTCCCCGAAATACGGGGTGGAAAAGAGCGTGGTGGTTCCCTCGCAGGCTGACGGAGTAAAGATGGGCGCACTGACCTCAACGAAACCTTCTTTGTGCAAAAACTCCCGGCAGGACCGCATCACTTCTGCCCTAACCGACAACACGGCCCTTTGGGTTGGGGTTCGGATCCACAAGTGTCTCTGGTCCAAAAGAAAATCTGGGCCGTGTTCTTTCAGTGCGATGGGGTAATCGGGGGCAGCCTCAGATACCACGCGACTGGAGGTGATCTGAATTTCGTACCCTCCCGGCGCCCTGGCATCTTTGTGAACGGTTCCCCGGATCTCTAGGGACGACTCCTGGGGCATGCTCAAAAGCCTGTCAAATGCTTCGCCTCCAAGGGTCGAACTTGCGGCGACGCACTGCATTATGCCAGTCCCGTCCCGCAGGATTATGAATGCCACTTTGCCGGAGGAACGCCGGTTATAAAGCCAGCCCCGGAGGTGGACCATCTGACCTTCATACCGGCCCACCCGGGAAATGGTTGTGGTGGCAGCGGAGCCATCAGTCAACTCAAAATTCCTCCCCCAATTTCCGTTTTTGGCCATGCCCCGGTTGCCCTGGGCAGATTTTTAAGGTTCGGGCGTCAGTTCGGGAACCGCAGCTGCTTTCTCTAAATCTACCAGCACCCGGCCTAGTTCGTCTACGGCTTTGCCGTATCCTGCCCAATCCCCGGTTTTCAATCGCTCCTGGGCGTCTTCCCACAAACGAACGGCGTCGGCCGTCAAGGTTTGCACACTTTTGTCCAGTTCGCCGGGCGCACCGGATACTTCTGCACCGAACAGCTGGTTCAGTGCATCGTCTACTGTGGTTCCCATCACTACCCGACCGCCGTAGTACATGAGCACCCTCTTCAATTCCGGTATCTTGACCCGCTCCGCTTGTATGTACAGAGGTTCGATGTACAAAAGAGAGTCCCTAATTGGTATCGACAAAAGATTACCCCGTATTACCTGAGAACCGACCTGGCCCCACAAAGTCATGTTTTGGGCGATTTGGGGCTCTTGGGCGATGAGGGATTCTACCTGCATGGGTCCGGGAATCAGTTTATCTTTGGGCAGCACAAACAAAATCATCTGGCCGTAATGGGCGGGGTCGCACCTTGCCCCTAACCATGCGGTCATGTTGGGTTTCCCCCTGGGCGTAAAGGAGGTGACTAACAAATACTCGGGTTCCGTTTGCCCGGGCAAGGTCAAGACCACGTAGTAGGGTTCCACAGCCTGTTCGCTTTGGCCGTAAATCTCCATAGGCAGCTCCCAGTAGTCTTCCTTGTTGTAATAGACGTTTGGATCTGTCATATGGTACGTCAGGAGCACCCTCGTTTGTATCTTAAACAGGTCTTCAGGCATGCGAATGTGGGACGCAATTTCAGGGGGCATGGACGACATGGGTTTCATTAAATCTGGAAATATCTTGGCATATGTCCTGATTATGGGGTCTTCGTTGTCTGCCTGGTAGAACGTGATGTCGCCGTCGTAAGCGTCAACAACTACTTTTACCGAATTTCGGATGTAGTTGAGCCTCGACTGCATCTCCGGTTGGCTGTAAGGGTAATTGGCCGACACCGTGTAACCGTCGATGATCCACACAAGCCTTCCATCTGCGACGACCAGATACGGGTCCCTATCATACATGAAAAAAGGCGCTATGGCTGACACTCTTTCGATAATGTTTCTTTTCATAATGAGCCTGGAATCCGGGGTAATAGCGCCCGACACCATTATCTGATAATCGGTGAATCTTAGCATGAACGCTAACCTGGTGAAAATGTTGCCCAGCCCAATCCCAGCTTGACCCCTGTAGAAAGTTGGCTCCAGGTCGCCCCCTTCGCCTCTGGGGTAGTTGAATTCCGGTTCCTTGGTATTCACTATGATGTACTGGTTCGTAAGCTCGCCGAAATAGATCTCCGGCCTTTCCAATCGCAGGTCAGTCGAGGTTTTGGGGGGCACGTCAGAAAAATAGAAGGCTCCCGTCACCTGGGATACCGGGCTCATCACCAAACCGTACCCGTGGGTATATTTGAGGTGTAGATTTATCCAAGTGTTGGCTTCCGGCGGCAAAGACCCTATGTCCAGTTCCCTGGGGGACAACATGACTTGCTTGTACTCGCCATCTATTGTGTACCGGTCAACGTCCACGTCGTTGAATTTGTAGTACATTCGGATTTCCTGGACTTGGGTGTAGGTATCCTTGAGGACCCGGTAGTCCCAAAGCCGGACATTTCTGATGGTGTCTGTATCGGCTCTAATATCGGCTAAGGTGAGATCTTCAGTGGCCGCAAACTGGGTTGCGGTTATGGAATCAAGGTTGAAAGCCCGCCGTGTGAAATTGATGTTGTGCTCTATAAAAGGCAATTCGTAGGCCAGCTCGTTGGGGGATACGGTAAATTGCTGCATGAAGGACGGGTAGGCGTAACCCACCGCCAACGAAAGGACTATGAGGCCCGCGACTGAATACCCTACCCACTTCACGTTCCTTACGAACAATCCGAACAGGGAGACCAAAGCGCCGATTACGGCCACCAGCATAAGCAACCTAAAGGCAGGCACCTGTGCGTGAATGTCGGTATATGAGGCTCCGAAAGCGACTCCTCGCGGAGAGTACATAAGGTCCCACACGTTTATTTGGTAGCCCCAGGCTTTCAGCAAGAACAAAGACACCGCCAAAATCGACAAATGGGTCCTGGCCCGCCCGTCAATGACCAGTCTCCTGGGGGCGAAACGCAATTCACCGAATATGAAATAGGCGAACCCCGAAACTAAGGTGGCGGCGGACATAGCCACCCACAGGTGCTGATGGATGAGTCTGATGAAAGGCAAACTGAAGATGTAAAATCCGGCGTCCTTCCCAAAGAACGGGTCTAATATCTCGAAGGGGGTTCTGTTGAAGAAAGCCAGTATGACGTGCCACTGGCTGTAGGCTGCCAAACCACCCAGCAGACCGACGATTGCCGACACCAAAAAAACATACCGGCCTGTCCTGCGGGGCAAAGACAAAGGAACGGGCATCACCAGCCCTCCTACAAGGTTCACCGAGGGCCTCCGCCACAGCACTGTCTTGAGGTTCAAATAGGTGATCAGAAAAAACAGCAAGGTGCCTGCGATCCCCACGCTGGCTCTTGCCGTCAGAATTCTAATAAAAATCGAAAGGTAGCCAACCTGTTTGAACCACAGGAAGTCGGTGTAAAAAGTGGCAAGACCGGTGCCCGCTACGGCTAGAAGAACGGCAAGCCCCACCAAAACCCAAAGCCAGCGTCTGCCCCGCATAAGAAAACCTCCTCATTTCCTTCGAGACCTAAAACCCGTTGTTTTTGGGCTTTTGCCCAAAGACCCGCAAGTGCAGGACGAGATGCTTGTCCCGATTAGCGTTCTCTTTTACTCTGCTATCTATTTCGGGTCAAGTTGAGGGTTGCAATTCACCACTTACCCTAATTTAACCCGGTTTCCCAAGCCCTATCCTGAAAGGAGGTTCCGGGTAAAGCAGCCAGTTTCCTGCACAAAAGAGGATATCCCGGGAACTATCACCCAACCAACCTCTTTAGAATTTCCAGGACGCCTTCGGCGTAGGGTCGCGTGGCCACGTGTTGAGCACACCGGGCCACAAGTGGGTGAGCATTGGCCACGCAAGCCGAGTGGCCCGCCCATTGGAGCATGTCCAAGTCGTTGAGACCATCCCCTACGGCTAGCACTTGATCTTTTCTCAGGCAGTATGAAGAAGCCAAACGACAAAGAGCGTGCCCTTTGGATACGCCCGCCGGTTGAAACTCGACCAGATGAGGAAGGCTCAGAAGCGCGCTAACCCCGGGGGCCCACCGGTTCTCGTGGGCCGCAAGAAATTCCCTGGCCCTGTCCGCGGGAAGGCGCACCGCTATCTGAGTCGGTGCCAAGTCATCCAGAGCGTTTTCCTCCAAAATCTCAATTGGGAAACGGACGGCCCGGGAATACTCCCGCGTTTCCGCCCCTTTCCATTCGGTCATCATGCCATTGGTCGTAATGTAATAATAAGGCAATCTGAGGCGCCTCAGCTCTGCCGATATGGAGTTTGCGATTTCAGGCTCTATGAACTCCTGATACAAGGGTTCCTCCCCCATCGCTGCCACCAGCGCGCCCCCGTTGGTAATCACGGGGGAAGAAATCTTTAGCAAGGACAAATATCTTTGCACGGCACCAAAAACTCTGCCCGTTGCGATTGTGAAACGAAGTCTGCGCTCCTTGCAGTACCGAACCACCCGAGTTGCATCATCCAGGCCGAGTTCGTCCGGGCCCAACAAAGTGTCGTCAAGATCGCAAGCCAACATGGAAATCCCGGTGTTTTTCAACGGATCACCTCAGCAGATTAAGGATTTTGGGCCCGATGGATTCCACGGCCCTTTGTGAACCCGCGATCAGGTCGTCAGTCTCAACGCCGCCGGTATCAGCCCCGTACCAGATAATTTTGTCCCTGAAGAAAAATCTCCCGGGACCACGGTGATTCCTGTTTCGTTCCCGAAGATACTCTTGCACTCTGACCGGGAGGCCATCTTCCCGGGTCACCCGCACCACGGGAATTTCCAAGGCGCTCCCTTTGTCCAGGCGGTAAAGATGTATTTCACATCGTCCACATATTAGTCTCTCATAACTTCTGCTCAAATGTCATCACCTCGGCATTCCTTGCGGCAATGTCCCGTCACTTGAGGTTGCTTCCGCCCCGGAGGTATACTATGGCATCGGAGGCATGAACGTTTTGGACGGCATTACACTTTACTGTATACGCAAAGAATTGGCCCAATACCTTCCCCTGAAGGTGCAAAGAATTCACCAGCCCCGCCCCTTGGAGTTGGTCTTATCTTTGTGGAGCCCGGGTGTGCGAGCCAGATTGATCGTTTCTGCAGACCCCCCTAAAGCGTTTTTGGGATTCATTCGAGAAATTCCCGGCAACCCAAAGTCTCCCCCCGGGTTTTGTCTGGGTCTGCGCAAACGGTTGGAAGGCGGAAGGCTCATGGCCATAGACCAGGAAACCAGCGACAGGGTTTTGTACTTTAGGTTTGTGGGACGCGATGAATTGGGGGATTCGACTCCTTACGTCTTGGTAGCAGATATGGCAGGAAAAGGCGCCAACCTGGGAATTTACAAAGACGGCCGCTTGGTGGCAACGGCGGTTCCCCCGGACGAGAACCGGTTTATGACAGATGGCCGCTACAACCCCCCTGAGACGTCGAAATTGGGCTTATTGTGCGACGAATTACCCGGCGGATTTCGTCGGAAAATAGCGGTTTCTCTGTGCGACGAACACGTTTCCCCACAAAAAACCATCGGTTCATTGGTGCAAGGGCTGGGTCCTCATCTTTCCGGTTCCGTATTGGAGCTGTCGGGACAGGATCCCCGTGGGGTTCTCACACAAGAAGGAGCAAACCGCGTGGTCGAAGTCTTATTGGATCTGAGGCAGTGTGTGTTGGAAGGCGAGTATCACCCTCATCTGTACCGGGGCGCCAAAGGAGATATAGTCGTGCACGCCCTGCCTTTGGCTCAGCTTAAGCCCATAAAGGCGTATGATACCCTTTTGGAAGCGGCCGCGGCTTTTCGCACCACGGTGACAATACGGGAGAAAGTTGATTCTTTGAAAGTACGCGGTGCTGCCCTCTACCGCAGAACGCTAAAAAAACTTGAATCCAGAATTGCGGCCCAATCAGGCGATTTGAGTGCTGCTCAAGATACCGAGAAATATAAGCTCATGGCGGAACTCATAGATGCTTCCGGGAACAAGCAGCCTGCAGGTTATCGTTGGGTCACCGTTCTGGACTATTACAAGGATCCGCCGGAGAAAACTCAAATCCCTCTCGACCCCAGGTATTCTTCCGGGGATAACGCCAGAAGGTATTACGCCCTGTACAAAAAGATGACAAGAGCCAAAAGAATTCTTTCCCTATCCATAGAACGACTGAGGAGAAATCTTCAGGACTTGGAAGCCACGTACAAGGTTTTTCTTAAGGGCGATGACCCCGACGATCTTGACTTGGGGGAAATGGAAAAAGCCTTAGAGGTGCTTCAAAGGATCGCTTCCCAGGCCGGGGTGAGAGTCAAAAGGGACCGCAAGGCCCTGAGCACGGTTTCTTCAAAAACCCAACGACCTGCTTTCCGAGAGTTGCTGCCTCCGGGGGTGCGTTCGTTGGAGGGACCCGGACAATCCAAGATTTATGTGGCCCTGTCCGCACAAGCCAACGATCACCTTGTCACCAAACTGAAAAGGCGGGGGGATCTGTGGTTCCACGCCAAAGGGGCAAAAGGCGCCCACGTGTTGCTGCGCCCGGGTCAGGCAGGAAAAGTGACGGAGGAGGCCCTCGAAGCAGCCGCAAAGGTGGCCGCGGAACGTTCCGGTGCATCGGGTTCAGACAAAATCCAAGTTGATTGGGTGGATGCGGCCCGCGTGAAGAAGCCCAGGGGTGCCGCCCCGGGATTTGTAATTTTCACGGGTCAAAAAACTCTCACGGTATCGGCTCACCAGGCTGCCCCAATCAAAGAGGACAAGTCCGACACGCCGTGACGCGCACCGTAATCCAAAAGGCCCCCGACGATTTTGCAAGGGGTCATGGGATCAACCAGAAGTGAAGCGCCTACCGAAACGGCAGTGGCTCCCGCCATTATGAATTCCAAAGCATCCTCCCAGGAAACGATCCCTCCCATCCCGATGACGGGCACGGAAACCGATTGAGACACCTCGTAAACGCACCTGAGCGCCACAGGTTTGATGGCCGGCCCCGAAAGGCCGCCTGTCACGTTGCCCAACAACGGTCGCCTGGATTTGATGTCTATAGCCATGCCCAAAAGGGTATTAACCAGAGAAATCACGTCTGCCCCACCTTCAACGGCAGCTCTGGCAATGCTCACCATGTCGTGCACGTTGGGAGTGAGTTTCACTATGACGGGCCCTCCGAAGGCCCGTTTTACTGCAGAAGCCGCCCGATAACAGGATCTCGGGTCCACCCCGAAAACAATCCCGCCTGAAGAGACATTGGGGCAGGATACGTTCACTTCCAAAGCAAAGATGCCCGGAACATCTCTAAAAAGGGAGCCGAGCCGGGAAAACTCACCGTAAGAATCTCCGGAAATGTTGACGATTATGGGAACGTCGAATTTGGCCAGCCACGGAATCTTTTGGGAAATGACGGTCTTGGCTCCGGGATTTTCCAGACCGATGGAATTCAGCATGCCGGCAGGAGTCTCGGCTATTCTGGGAGGTCTGTTGCCGGCCCGAGGCTCCAGGGTCGTGCCTTTGGCAGTAACGGCACCGAACCAACATATGTTGCCAACCTTGTGATACTCCCGACCATATCCGAAAACACCCGACGCCGCTATCACAGGGTTCTTCAAAGTAATGCCCGCAAGGTTCACGGAAAGGTCCATTTTAGACTTCACCTTCCAAAAAGACATCGCCGGCCGGAAACACGGGGCCATCGGAGCAAACGTGAAAATAGACTTCTTTTGTGCCCGAGGCCCTTACGGCGCACCCTTGGCACAACCCTGTGCCGCAAGCCATACGCGCCTCCAAAGACACATAAAGCAGGGCGCAGTCTCCCACAACACGCTTGAGGGCACCCAACATTGGTACCGGGCCACACCCCAAGACCACATCCTGGGGTGTGACGGCTTCCATCCACGGTCCAAGCATGTCGGTGACGAACCCGGCAGCCCCTTGAGTTCCATCTTCTGTGGCAATGCGGATGTGCGCGCCCAAATCGTGAAACCTGCCGGTATCCACGATGTCGGCCCTGGTGCGTTCTCCGTAAAACAGAAAAACCTCGTATCCGAGTCTGCGGGCTTCTTGTGCCAAGGGATACATGGGCGCAAGGCCCGTGCCGCCGGCCACCAGACACAACCTGGTCCGGCGTTTTTCCCCGGGGGGCTCCTGGGAAGGTGGTAACACAAATCCGTTTCCCAGGGGCCCAAGAATGCTGACCGTCCGGCCGGGCTGCCATTCTGTCATCATCTTTGTTCCCCTGCCTACGACCTTCCAAGTGATTTCCACCAGTCCCGCTTCCTTGTCATGCCAAGAGATTCCGAAGGGCCGTCTCAAAAAAGGTTCCGGGCCGGAATCCATGCGCACGTTGACGAACTGAAAGGGAACGAAAGACCGGGCAATGCGGGGCGCTTCAAAAAGGGCACGGTGGGCGTTCCCTTCCCCTTTTTCCAAAGAGATAAGCCGGCTTTGCACATCGCTGATTTGTTTTTCACTCACTATAGCAGACTCCCGTCTTTCATCACCAGGACACCTTCCACAACCGTGGCCCAAGGCGCTCCTGTGAGCCGCCAGCCCTGGACCGGAGTGTTTCTGCCTTTTGACTGGAACAGGCGGGTATCCACCGAATACTCGCGATCCGGGTCAATCACCGTTATATCAGCTGCGTTTCCTTGGGCCAAGGTGCCCCCAGGGACCCCCAGTATGCGGGCCGGGGCGAGACTCATGACTTCCGCCATACGGCGCCAGGTCATGTGACCGGGTAACACCAAACGGTCCACCACAAGGCTAACGGCCGTTTCCAAACCGCTTATGCCCGGTGATGCGTAATCCCACTCAACCCATTTGTCGTCCCTGTGGTGGGGGGCGTGGTCCGTTGCAACGGCGTCTATTGTCCCGTCCAGCAGGGCGTCACGCATTGCGCTTGCATCGTCCGCGGATCTTAATGGCGGATTGACTTTAGTGTTGGTATCGTAGCCTGATTCCAGAACCATGTCGTCTGTCAGAAACAAATGATGCGGGGTAACGTCGCAAGTCACTTTTATGCCTTTGAACTTGGCGTTCCTGATGAGGTCTGCCGACCCTCGGGTCGATATGTGGGTCAGGTGAAGTCTCCCCCCAGTCAAGGCGGCAATAGAGATGTCTCTTTGGACGGCGATATCCTCGGCCTCATTGGGAATTCCCCTGAAACCCGCCTTAGTCGAGTTTATTCCCCTGTTCATCTGGCCCCCTTGGGACAGACTCTTTTCTTCCGGGTGGTCTATCAGGGGGGAACCGAAGGTTTTCAGGTATTCCAGGGCGCATCTCAGCATTTCTGAATCGGACACCGGGTCTCCATCATCGGAAAACCCAACTGCCCCGGCGTGATGCATCTCGCCCATTTCTGAAAGTTCCCGGCCCAGGCGCCCTTTGGTGACCGCCCCGATGGGGTACACCTTTACCCTGCCAACTTTTCGGGCCCTGCTCACTACTTTGGCAACAACGGTGTCGTCGTCTATCGGCGGATTTGTGTTGGGCATGCAGGCAACTGCCGTAAACCCGCCCATTGCCGCAGCAGCGGTTCCCGTTTGGATATCTTCTTTTTCCTCGTAGCCCGGTTCTCGCAAATGGACGTGCATATCGATGAGACCCGGCATCACGATCATGCCGGCAACATCCAACACTTGCGTATCAGGACCCGGTTCAAGATTCTCGGCCACTTTCAGAATTTTGCCCTCTGAAACCAAGATGTCCAAAACCGCGTCCCTCTCCAGCGCCGGGTCAACGACCCGCCCGCCCTTTACCAAAAGGTCCTTGGCCACTATTCTCTTCCCCCCAGAATGAGATAAAGGATCGCCATCCTAACAGCAACGCCGCTGGTCACCTGCTCCAGTATCACTGACCTGGGGGAATCGGCCACCTCGGTGCTTATCTCGACGCCCCGATTCATGGGCCCCGGGTGCATAACCAGCGCATCTTCATTGGCGTAATTCAGTTTTTTTCGATCTAGGCCGAAGAACTCGTGATACTCCCTTTTGGATGGAAACATATTGCCTGCCTGCCTCTCCAGTTGCAGGCGCAAAACATATACCACGTCGGCGCCTTCGATAGCTTCTTCCACCCTGCTA
This sequence comes from uncultured Eubacteriales bacterium, assembly GCA_964646385.1. GTDB lineage: Bacteria > Bacillota > Sulfobacillia > Fermentithermobacillales > Fermentithermobacillaceae > JAXGZG01. The sequence continues at coordinate 29,350 of CAZYEC010000014.1, forward strand.
TAGGCTTTTACACCGAGTCTTTCAACCTCGGAAGGCAACAAGGTCATGGGTGCGGCTACCGAAACATGAGCGCCCATTTTTACCAGGCCAAAAATGTTGGAACGGGCTACCCGGGAGTGGAGCACGTCTCCCAAAATGGCTACCCTCAGGCCGCGAATTCTGGACTTGTGTTCCAAAATAGTGAAGATGTCAAGCAGCCCTTGTGTAGGGTGCTCGTGGAGGCCGTCGCCGGCGTTTATCACGGGCACGTCAAGCACTCTGGCCAGAAAGTGGCAGGCGCCGGAAACCCCATGCCTCATGACGACAACGTCAGTGCCCATGACTTCCAAGTTTCTGGCGGTGTCCGACAGGCTTTCCCCTTTTTGGACCGATGATCCCGCAGATTGAACAGAAACAGTGTCCGCTGACATGTATTTGGCGGCCAGTTCAAAAGAAGTTCTGGTGCGCGTGGATGGTTCGTAAAACAAGGTACAGACTACTTTGCCTCTAAGGGTCGGCACTTTTTTTATTGGTCTGGAAAGGATTTCTTTCAGCGACCTTGCGGTGGACAAGATTAGTTCCATGTCTTCTGGCGCCATTTCCCGAAGTGACAGGATGTCTTTTCCTCTTAAACTCAATGTCCAACCTCCCGTTCTGGCGGAGCTTCAGGCCTATTGCGGATTTGTCAGCCTTCGTGCCGTTCTTCCGCCGCGATGACGATCTGGTCGATGCCGTCCATTTCTTCGAGCTTCACTTGCACGTCTTCTCTTTTTGAGGTGGGGACGTTTTTTCCCACATAATCGGCGCGAATCGGAAGCTCTCTATGTCCTCTGTCGATCATTACGGCCAGCTGGATGCTCGCGGGCCTGCCCATGTCAATCAACGCGTCCATTGCCGCACGGATCGTCCTGCCCGTGTACAACACATCATCCACCAGGACAACGGTTTTCCCGGAAATATCCCCGGGGATCCTGGTACGGGCAACCCTGGGTTGCCGGAATCTCAAGCTAAGGTCATCCCGGTACAAAGTGACGTCCAGTTCCCCGGAGGGCACTTCCACCGGTTCGATTTCCGACAAAATGGTGGCTAAGCGCCGGGCAAGGGGAACTCCCCGCCTTTGAATCCCCACCACGACCACGTTTTCCAACCCTTTGTTTCTTTCCACGATCTCGTGGCCGACGCGGACAAGAGCACGGCGTATTTGTTCGCGGTCCATGATTTCCGCCTTTTCCATCATGGTCATGTCAAGAACCCCCCGTCCCCAATGTTTTTGGGCAGAAAAAAACTCCGCCACAAGTGCGCGGAGCCGGTGCCCGAAATCTCGTCATTTGTGCAGCCTCCTTTTCGCCTCGCAGGGCAGATTTAAAGGATAGGCCAACCAACCTGTCCACACAGATGATATTCACACAGATCTTCGAAGTCAAGAGAAACTGCGTTATTTGTTACCGTTCTTTGATTACATGAGGAGGTCCCGGAATGCACCCCGCCGCAAGGGGCAGGGCTTTGGCAGGACGCGCGCTATCCGCCGAAGGAACGGCAAAAAATGAAGGCTTCTCGGCAGACTTGTACGACTAACTGGACTTGTGTGGTTAACTAGTAGTAGAATGGCAGAAACTATTCAGAAACTATAATGAAGGCTATGAAGAGGACGAGTAAGGGGTTACGGGGTTGAGAGAGTCGGCGGTTGGTGCGAAGCCGATACCTGCGGTGCCTTCCGAAAATCACCTCGGAGCCGGCGGTCGAACTGTCCAGTAGGCTTGCCCGCTTTGCCGACGTTACCCGGCACCAAAGTGAGTCTCTTTGTGGAGGCTAAGCTGGGTGGTACCGCGATCAAAATCGTCCCTTTCGGGGGCGGTTTCGTTTTTTAGGTCATGTATTCTATGGGAGGAATTGAACATGGGTGTATTCAAGGAAGTTGACCCCAAATCTCCCGTCGGAGAAAGAGAGTCAAAGGTTCTTGACTACTGGCTGAAACACCGAATTGCCGACAAAAGCATCGTCGCGAGGCAAAGTGCACCCCGCTTCATTTTCTACGAGGGGCCTCCTACCGCCAACGGGCTTCCGGGAATCCACCACGTGTTGTCCAGGACAATAAAGGACATTGTCTGCAGGTACAAAACGATGCGCGGGTATCAGGTCGCTCGCAAGGCCGGGTGGGATACCCACGGATTGCCTGTGGAAATAGAAGTCGAAAAACGTTTGGGCCTTTCGTCCAAGAAAGACATAGAAGACTACGGCGTCGAAGCTTTTAACGCCGAATGCAGGAAATCGGTGTTCACTTACGAAAAAGAATGGCGCCGTCTTACTGAGCGCATCGGTTACTGGATCGATATGGATAACCCTTACATCACTCTGACCAACGATTACATCGAAACGGTGTGGTGGGTTCTCAAACAGTATTTCGACAAAGGCTTCATCTACGAAGGGCACAAGATCCTCCCCTCTTGTCCCAGGTGCGGGACACCGCTGGCATCCCATGAGGTGGCGCAAGGGTACAGGGATGAGACCATTGATTCTATCTACGTGAAAATGAAGGTTAAAGGCACCGAAAACGAATACCTTCTTGTGTGGACTACCACACCTTGGACGCTCCCTTCAAATGTGGGGGTGACGGCAAATCCCGAAAGCACCTACGTGAAAGCCCGGTTAGGTGACGACGTTTTCTATTTGGTGAGGGAACGAGTCCCACAAGTGCTTGGGAAAGAGGCCCAAATACTGCAGGAGCTGAAAGGCCAAGACCTGGAGTATCTGGAATACGAACAATTATTCCCCTTCGTTAAGGTGGACAAGAAAGCGTTTTTTGTGGTGCTGGCAGATTTCGTGTCCACCGACGACGGAACGGGCCTGGTCCATATCGCACCGGCTTTCGGGGAAGACGACTACAAGGTCGGGCAAGAATACGACCTTCCCATGCTTCAGCCGGTGGATGAGAGTGGCAAGTTTGCCTCCGAGGTTACGGATTGGGCAGGGCAGTTCGTAAAAGACGCGGATCCCCACATTGTGAAAAGGCTGCAACGCGAGGGCAAACTCCTGAAAAAAGAGCGAATGACCCACTCCTATCCCCATTGTTGGCGCTGCGACACTCCCCTGCTCTACTACGCCAGAAAATCGTGGTACATTGCCACGACCCGGTACCGTGACCGAATCGTGGCAGCCAACAACAAAATCACCTGGTATCCTGAACATGTAGGCGCCGGGCGATTCGGCGACTGGTTGGCCAATTTGGTAGACTGGGCTCTCTCCAGGAATCGTTACTGGGGCACTCCTCTGAATATCTGGAAATGTCCTCAGTGCGGGCGGCTTGAGTCGGTTGGTTCAAGGGCCGAACTCCAGGAGAAAGCGATAGAAAAAGTGGACACAAAAACCTTGGACCTTCACAGGCCATACGTTGACGACATTCACTTTAGGTGCCAGTGTGGCGGAAGCATGTCTCGGACTCCTGAAGTTATCGATTGCTGGTTCGACTCGGGGTCAATGCCTTACGGCCAAATGCACTATCCTTTTGAGCATAAGGACGATTTCTTTCGGCATTTCCCCGCCGATTTCATTGCCGAGGGCTTGGATCAAACCAGAGGCTGGTTCTACTCCTTGTTGGCCATCTCTGCTTTCCTTTTCGACGAACCGGCTTACAAGACGGTAGTGGTGAACGATCTGGTTTTGGACAAAGAAGGGTCCAAAATGTCTAAGTCAAAAGGAAACGTTGTTGATCCCTGGGATATGATAGATAGGTTTGGCGCCGACGCTCTACGCTGGTACTTCATGGCCGTGTCCCCTCCTTGGGTGCCCACCCGTTTCGACACGGAGGGGATAAAAGAGGTGGCCGTAAGATTTTTTGGGACTCTGCAAAACGTGTACGCTTTTTTCACGCTGTACGCAAACATCGATAAACTGGACCCGAAATTGGTCTCAATCCCGGTGGCGGACCGTTCCGAAATCGACCGGTGGATAGTTTCAAGATTGAACTCTTTGTGCCGCGATGTCCGGTCGCTCATGGAGAACTATGATTTTACCAAAGCAGTAAGGGCTATAGCAGAGTTCGTTGTGGATGAGGTGTCCAACTGGTACGTGAGAAGGAGCAGGGAACGCTTTTGGTCCTCGGATTTTGGGTTGGAGAAAAGGTCTGCTTACAGGACTCTTTACGAAGTGCTGCTCACTGTTTCCAAGCTTATCGCGCCTTTCACCCCGTTTGTGGCCGAAGACATTTATCTCAATCTGGCGGGGAGCGGCGCCCTTGAATCTGTGCATCTGGAAGACTTCCCCGAAACAGACGGTGCTTCCGTCGATGAAGGACTCGAGGAAAGGATGGGCCTGGTCATAACTTTGGTGTCGTTGGGAAGGTCCGTCCGGAACAGAGTGCAAATAAAGGTCAGACAGCCTTTGAGGAAGATACTTGTGAATGGAAAACAAAAAGACCTTCTTCGCGGGATGGAAGACTTGGTGAAAGAGGAACTCAACGTGAAAGATATCGTTTACCTGGATGATTTCCAAGACTATGTTTCCTACGAGGTCAGACCAAACTTGCCCGTGGCCGGCCCCCGGTTCGGCAAAGAACTCCGCGAAGTTTTGAAAATCCTTGCGTCACTGGATCCTTACTTCGTGGCATCCCGGATAGAATCCCAAGGAAATTTCGACATTGTGTTGAATGGCGAGCCCGTCGCATTAGGGTCTGACGATGTAGAAATAAGGATCAGGGCTAAAGAAGGGTTCGCCATTGAAATGGAAAAGGACACTTTCGTTATTTTGGATACCGAGGTAGATCGGGCTTTGGCTTTAGAAGGTATCGCCAGAGAAATCGTGTCCAAAGTGCAAAACATGCGCAAAAGCCTGGGATTTCAAGTGTTGGATCATATCCGCATGAAAATCTTTTGTGATGACACCGTGAAAGCGGCTATCGAAACCCACGAACCGTACATCAAAGGGGACACTCTTTGCGACGACCTCGCAGTGCAACCGTTGGAAGATGGTAAAACCGCGGACCATCAGGCGTGGAATCTCAACGGTCACGAAGTGGGCATCATGCTGGAACGACTCTCGGGTAAGAGATAGGCTCACTTGGAGGTGAATTTCCTTTCTGTGGCGAAAGCTCCGCTGAACCTTGGATGCAACCGAGGTCACTTAGCTTGGGAGGGGTAGCCGATGAACTTTTTGAAACGGGACGTGTTTCTTGGGCGCCATCAACGTATCCGAGAGTTCCTGGAAAGAGAAGGCCAACAAGCATATCTGGTATTGACCCCCGACAATTTCTATTACACCACGGGTTTCTTTTTGGATGTGGCTCCTTGGGAAAGACCGGTTGCCGCCGTAATTCCCAAGGACAGTGAACCTTTTCTCGTTATGAATGAGCTATCAACTCACCACCTCATGATGGCCAAAGAAAGAGGTACTTTGGCGGTGGACGATGTCCACATTTGGCATGAACACGTTTCCTCGACAGTCAGGGCCTACACCAAGTTGCAGTGGACCGGGCTCTTGGCTCAAGAGCTCAAAAGGCGCGGGATAGATCGCGGTGTTTTGGCCTGTGATTCCTCACCCGGCTCTGTTATGCCCTTGCGGGAGTACCTGCCCAAAGTATCCTTCGTTTCGGAGGCGCAGTTCATAAAAGACATGCGCATGGTGAAATGTCCCGAGGAGCTGGAGCTATTCCGGGTAGGGGCCCAACTCAGCGACTACGGCCAGTCTGTATTCAAGGACTTAGTCAAACCGGGCAAGCTCATGGTGGATGTGGATCTGTCAGTTGCCAGGGAAATGGCAATGAAGGGAGCAGAAATGTTTCCCGGTGACCGGGTGGAAGCCCGTTGTTCCAGTCTGAGCGGACCGGCTTCGGCCTCGCCTCACGGAACAGGTGCAGACGCCGGCATGCGCATAGAAAGGGGTCACGGCATCGTCAACATCATCATTGTGAGGTTTAACGGTTACGTGACGGAGAACGAAAGAACTTATATCGTGGGCGAAGCCAGTGACGTCCAGGAAAGAGCCTTCCGGGCGGCAACAAAGGCCTCCGAGGCCGCATCCAAACAGATGGTGGCCGGAAATATGGTTTCGTCTATAGATGCCGCCGCTCAGGGGGAAATCGAGAAGGCGGGGTTCGGGGACAACATAAGGCATCGCACGGGGCACGGTTTGGGCATAGCAGGCCACGAATTTCCCGAAGACGTTGCTTTTTGTCACAGGCCCTTGGTTGCCGGAGAGGTTTGGTCCGCTGAACCCGGAATCTACATTTATGGGGTCGGTGGATTCCGGCACGACGATACGGTTATCGTCGGCGACGAAGCCCCGGAAATCGTGACTACCTGGAGCAAGCAGCTGGAAGATCTGACTATTAAGGTGTAAGGACAAAGCCCGGGCGCCCCGGTTTTTTGGACGGGCACCCGGGCCTTTTATCCTGGCGTGGTTCTACCTTGGGACCTATAGAAAAGGGGTTTTGCTCATGGTTATGAAGGTTTTCCCAAAGCATGCAAATCAGGAAGAACAAGACGTCTGGCTTATGGCTCAACGAACTGCCTTGGTCTATATGGAAATGGCCAAAGCGCTTGTGGATGCCTTGGGCGAGGAACAGGGCAAGCAAGCCATCAAAGACGCAATCTGGAGGGTAGGCACGAGATGTGGCCAACAAGTACGGGAACATGTTTTAGGTTTGGGTATGGAGCCGATTCCCGACAACCACGGGCTTGCCCCCGATTTGCCGTCAAAAGGATGGCGCACAGAAGACGGCAAAGTTACCTTTTGCCCACTGGCCGCCGTGTGGATAGCCTTGGGGGAACAAGAACTTGGCCGGATCTATTGCAACATCGATCCCAGCAAATTCAATGCCTACAACCCCGGACTCTGGTGTACCCACGACAAAAACGTTTTGGATGGAGACGATTGTTGCATCATCAGAATCCATTCCAAAGGCGAGGCCGGTCTGGCCGGCTCCTAAAGGGCTTGGTCGTGTTCTTCTAAAGAACAGGCCATTTGGACTCGGGTATGAATGATGCTTTCAGCCTGTTTTCTTTTTCCCATGGGCGTCAAATTGTTGCCGCAAGGCCATTTCTGTGGGCCAAACGGGCAACACAAAAAAGATGCACTGGGCAGAAGTGACTATCACCGTCAGCCAGGCCAATGTGGAAAAGTCGAGGCCAAGACCGATATACCACGCTGCTACAGACAATAGCCAAAGCGGCGCCCCGATCCGCAGCCACAGCCCCGCTGCGTGTTTGTGGGCAAAATCCCAGGTTTCCTTGCTTTTCATGGACCAGGTCGTCCGGTAGCCATAGAACGCGTTTATAGTCTTGGGGGGATTGTTCCTCCACACTAGCCCAAAAATAACCATGGTTGCCGGGACAAGCGACACTGCGACCAACAAAAACGCGTTCATGATCTCTCTCCCCGTTTCAGCGTTCCTTATGCTTTCGAGAAACGGTGATCCATGGGGCCATGCCGTGCCTTAAAGGGATTTTGCTTCGAACATTTCGTAGATCTCTTGAAGCGCGTGCACGTCCCCACCCTTTTTTGGAGAATCTTGCCCAAACATCCACCGGTGGCGCATCGGAAATATCCTCACCGAAAAAGCCCCGGCCAGTCGTATCCCAGTCTATAACCCTTATTGCCCCGTCCATGAAGAATATGTTCTCGTTCCCCCGGGATTGTCTTTCACCGCTTTGTACCCCTCCCGAGCAGAGCCTTTTTCCATGCGTACAAACTGGCACGTGTGACCCCATGCTTCTTGGCCACTTCTTCTGCAGGGCCACTTCTGAGGCACAAGTCCATAACTGCCGACTCTT
>CAZYEC010000015.1:0-20562 GCA_964646385.1 uncultured Eubacteriales bacterium
TTTGTTCTGTTTCGCGGTTCTTTGTGCAGGGCTAATCTTTTTGCTCCGGTAGACGGGAAACGGTCATTTCAAGGGGTTTTGCTCGGCCTTGAAAAAGGGCCGGGCGGAGAGCAGGAAGTGATGCTGGACACCGGTCAGGGTGCTATGGCGTTCCCCCGGAAAAACGTCAGCAAAGTGCAACTGGTATATGACCCCAAAGCCCCCAAGGCTAAGGGGTAGGAAGGGAGGCGGGAGGAATGAACGGTGAGATCCTGATGGCTCTAAACCAGCTGGAACGTGAACGGGGCATTTCGGTGGACGACCTAATAGAGGCGCTTGAGGCCGCGCTTTTGTCGGCCTACCGGAAGCACTTCGGTTCTGCCGATAACGTTAGAGTCTTGTTCGACAAAACCACGGGGAAAATTCGCGTCCTCTCCCGCCGGGAAGTCGTTCTGGAAGTCGCCGACTCAAAAAAAGAGATAGGGTTGGAGGAAGCCCAGTCCAGGAACATCGTGTACAATGTGGGCGATCTGCTGGAAGAGGAGATCCCGGCACGGGGATTTGGACGTATCGCCGCGCAGACGGCCAAACAAGTTGTCCTGCAAAAGCTCAGGGAAAAAGAACGTTCCATGATTTACGACGAATTTTCCGAGCGCGAAGGCGACGTCGTGACGGGCCAAGTGGTTCGCGTGGAACGGGGCATCGTCATAGTCGATCTTGGCCGCGTGGAAGGTTTTATCTTGCCGCAGGAACAGGTCAGGTCCGAGAAGTACAAAGAAAGGGATCGGGTCAAGGCTTACGTGCTCGAAGTCAGAAAGTCGCCCAAGGGTCCTCAGATTCTCTTATCCAGGACTCACCCGGGGCTGTTAAAGCGGCTATTCGAGCTAGAGGTTCCGGAAATTCGAGACGGCGTAGTCATAATTTGCGGCATTGCCAGGGAGCCCGGGGCCAGGTCCAAAGTTGCGGTTAAAGCAAACCTCCCCGAGGTGGACGCCCTGGGGGCTTGTGTAGGTGCCCGGGGCAGCAGAGTGCAGGCCATTGTCCAAGAGCTCAAAGGCGAACGCATCGACATCATCGAATGGCATGAAGACCCCAGGGTTTTTGTGGCAAACGCTCTTAATCCGGCAAAAGTGATCGATGTGCACATCATGCCAGAAGAACGCGTAGCCAAAGTTGTGGTGCCCGAACACCAGCTCTCTCTGGCCATCGGCAGGGACGGCCAAAACGCGAGGCTCGCCGCAAGACTTACGGGCCTGAAAGTGGACATCAAATCCGAACGAGAAGGTTTGAGGTAGTATACGAAAAAGTGTAACCGGAGGAGGTTACCGGTAAAGCATGTGAGAATTTTCGGGAGGTGGGAGCAATGCCCAGAAAACTGCCTCAAAGGACTTGCTTGGGGTGCAGGGAAGTCAGGCCCAAAAGGGAAATGATACGTGTCATACGCACTCCGGAAGGTACAGTCGAAATAGACCCTACGGGGAAAAAGTCCGGCAGAGGCGCCTACGTGTGCCCCAACTTGGAGTGCCTGGGAAGCTTGAAAAAGGGGAAACGTTTGGAAAAAGTTTTGGGGGTTCTCCCGCCTCCTTCTGTTTTTCAGGAGCTCGAAAATAAGATAATGGAATTACAAGCGAACGTGAGGAGGTGATGGCCGGATGGCAAAGCGTATTCGCGTGTATGAAGTGGCCAGGAGTTTGGGAAGAGATTCAAAAACCGTTATCGTGGCACTGAACGAGTTGGGGATACCTGTTAAAAACCATATGGAAACCTTGGAGCCTACCGCCATTGAAGCGGTGACTTCCAGGTTTGCTCCCCCGGCGACGGCTGCCAGTCCGGTCGAAAAACCTGCGTTAACAGATACAAAAAAACCCCAAGCCCAACGGCCCAAGACTCAGCCGGCGAAGCCGGCGGGGCAGACTGCTCGGACGGCGCAAGGGCAACATGCGCCGGTGCCGGCACAGACCGCCCCGGCCGGGCAACGTTTTCCTCAAAGGCGGGAGGCGCAAACGAGGCGCACGGGCCAATCTGGGGCGCCAAGTCGCAGGGATTCCAGGGGAGCGAGAGACCGCCGAGGTAGCAGGTCTTACCGGGGTAAAGGCGGGGGAAGAAGCCCCCGGCCTGACAGGCAGGCAGTGACGGGGCCCAGGCGGGTCACCATCCGGGGTGCGGTTCCTGTAAGGGAATTGGCTCCGCTTTTGGGGGTGCCTATCGCCACCGTGCTGAGGACCCTTATGGGATTCGGCACTTTAATAAGTGTCAACCAGACAGTTCAGTCTGATCTAGCCGTTCGGGTGGCAGAAAAACTTGGATGCGTAGTGACTTACAAGGAACCCGAAAAGAGTCAGGAACAGATGATTGCCTGGGAATTGGAGCGTCCCGACGATCCCGAGGCTTTGGTCGACAGGCCCGCCGTTGTAACCGTAATGGGACACGTAGATCATGGCAAAACGTCACTTTTGGATGCCATCAGGAACACCGATGTCACCTCAAGAGAAGCCGGCGGAATTACTCAGCATATTGGGGCCTCCGTTGTGGAACACGACGGGAACCGGTTAATATTCCTTGATACTCCGGGTCACGAAGCTTTTACAGCCATGAGGGCCAGGGGCGCCAAGGTTACGGACGTGGCTGTGTTGGTAGTTGCCGCCGACGACGGCGTCATGCCCCAGACCATAGAGGCCATCAACCACGCCAAGGCGGCGGGAGTGCCTGTGGTAGTGGCCATGAACAAGATGGATAAGCCTAACGCCAGGCCCGACCGGGTCAAGCAGCAGCTATCCGATGGCGGTCTGGTGCCCGAAGACTGGGGCGGAGACACGGTGGTGGTTCCCGTTTCCGCCAAAACTAAAGACGGGTTAGACGACCTTCTCGAGATGATAGTGCTTGTTGCGGAGATGCAAGAGGTCAAAACAGACCCCACAAGAAAAGGCCGGGGATACATCATCGAGTCTTTGATGGATAAAGGACGGGGGCCGGTTGCGACTGCCCTCATAAGATCCGGTTTTTTGAAGGTAGGCGACGTCATTATCACCGACACTACCTGGGGCCGGATAAGAGCAATGTTCGACGGCAGGGGAAAGCGAGTGAAAAAAGCGGGCCCTGCCATCCCTGTGGAGATAATTGGGTTAGAAGCCATCCCCCAGGCCGGGGACTTGTTTGTGGTGGTGGAAGACGAAAGAGTGGCAAAAGACGTCACTGAAAAACGGCTCTTGGAAAAGCGCCAGCAAAAACTGGATTCCACCAGCCGCATGACTTTGGAGGATTTTTTCAAAAGGGAAGAAGCCCAGGAAAAGACGGACCTTAAGCTTATTGTGAAAAGCGATGTTCAGGGATCCCTTGAGGCCATTGTTGGGGCTTTGGGCAAGATCAAAGGCGAAGAAGTGGATCTTCAAATTATCCACCAGGGTGTGGGCGGCATCATCGAATCAGACATCATGTTGGCCAAGGCATCAAACGCCACGGTCATGGGTTTCAACGTGAGGCCCGATGCGGGCGCCAGGGCAATGGCCGAAGCTGACCAGATCGAGATCCGCACCTACAGGGTCATTTACGACTTGCTGGACGACGTGCAAAGCTTGCTTAAGGGGCTTCTGAAACCCAAAATTGAGGAAGTGGTGTTGGGGAGAGCCGAAATTCGCCGGACGTTTCACGTTCCCAGGACCGGAACTGTAGCAGGATGCTATGTTATGGACGGAAAGGTGTCCCGTCAGGCCGAGGTGCGGCTTTTGAGGGACGGCGTGGTAGTGTATGAGGGCAAAACATCGTCTTTGAAGAGGTTCAAAGACGACGTTTCTGAGGTCTCCCAAGGTTACGAGTGCGGCATAGGCTTGGAACGCTATCAGGATTTGAAACCGGGAGACATCATAGAGGCTTTCACAAGAAAAGAAACCAAACAAGCCTGATGAAGTTTCCATCCGTGTAATGGGGTGAACTCAGTGGCACAAAGGCGGGATCGGGCGGCTGCGCTTATTCAGGAAATTGTATCCGAGCTTCTTTCCAGACGGGTGAAGGACCCGCGTATCGGGTTTGTGAGTATCACCGGTGTTGAGGTTACCAAAGATATCGCTATGGCCAAGATTCACGTAAGCGTTTTGGGTTCAGAAGACGCCAAAGCGAAAACCATGGCCGGCCTCAAAAGCGCTCAGGGGTTGATCCGTTCCGAGGTGGCCAGGGCCCTTGGGACCAGACATGCCCCGGAACTCGAGTTCATTCTTGATGAAGGTATAGAACACAGCATAAGGGTTTCGAGGCTTCTTGATCAGATCAAAAAAGATGGCAGGGAGCAGCCGTAGCGATGAAAAACTCCGGTCGTCTCCGTGCCATCTGCTCCATCAAAAAGTTGATAGAGGACAACGGCAGTTTTATATTGCTGGAGCACCAAAAGCCCGACGGCGATTGCATCGGGTCGGGGCTTGCTTTGGTGCTGGCGCTCCGTTTTGCGGGCAAGCAGGCTCTGCTGGTTTCCCAGGATTCCCACCCGGCAATATACGAGTTTTTGCCCGGGCATTCGTTTCATACCCGCGCGTGTTACCTTGAGCCCGGCGACTTCTCGCCGGATGTTGCGATTTTTCTGGACTGCACCGGCCCGGAGCGAGCGGGAAAAGCCTTGAATTTTGCAGGGGGTCTTCCTTGGATAAACATTGATCACCACGTTTCCAATTCCATGTTTGGGGACGTGAATCTGGTAGACCCCAAAGCGGCGGCAACCGGCCAGCTGGTGTACGAAGTCCTGGAGTCAATGGGAATCCCCGTGGATGCGGATATCGCCACTTGCATCTACGTCGCCCTCATAACTGACACCGGTGGTTTCCGGTACCAAAACACCACTAAAGAGTCTCTTTCTCTTGCCTCAGTGCTATTGGGAAAAGGGGTTAAGGGCCCGGAAGTGGCAGACCGGGTGTTCGAAACTAAGTCGGTGTCGTCTGTGCTTCTTCTGGCATCGGCTTTGGGGACCTTGAAAATGTATCGCGGAGGCAAAGTGGCTTCGGTCACCATCACCAGGGAAATGTTGAAGTCCGCCGGTGCCACCCAGGACGAAACCGAGGGGATTGTTGGGTATCCCAGATCCATAGCCGGAGTAGAAGTTGCGCTTCTGGTGAGGGAAGCGGAAGAACCCGGCATGGTGCATGTGAGTCTTCGTTCCCGCAATGAGGTGGATGTGGCCGCTTTGGCAGAATCTTTGGGGGGCGGCGGGCACCCCAGGGCTGCAGGAGTTCTTCTGCAGGGGGACACCTCCGAGATCACTGCCAGAGTGCTTCGCGCCATCGATGGGTCAGGCCTATGGACGGATTCCTGAACGTTCTGAAACCCCCCGGAGTCACTTCCCACGACGTCGTGCTTTCGGTGAGAAATCTCTTCGGGGAGATGCGGGCCGGCCACTTGGGGACTTTGGATCCTCTTGCCAGGGGGGTTCTTCCGCTTGCCTTAGGCGCATACCGGCGCCTCTCAGAGTATTTCCTGGAAGACACGAAGCAGTATATGGCTGAATTCCTCTTCGGGACAAGCACCGATTCGGGCGATTTGGATGGCCGGATCGTAGATGAAAAGGACGCCGGATTTTTGCGCCCTGAAGATGTCCAGAAGGCCCTTGCGGGGTTCACCGGCGTTGTGTCCCAGGAGCCCCCGGCTTTTTCGGCCCTCAAAGTCGGCGGTAAAAGGATGTACAAACTTGCGCGGTCAGGTTTCGAAGTGCGCCACGAGTCCAGGAACGTGCAAGTTCACGAATTCGGCCTTTTGGGATGGGTTGAAGGGTCCAGGCCCAAAGGCTATTTTCGCATGTCGGTGGGCAGAGGCACTTATGTCAGGTCTCTGGCCATGGACTTGGGGAAAGCGTTGGGCGTGGGGGCGACGGTATCTTATCTCCTCAGGGAAAAGTCGGGCCTTTTCATGTTGAAAGATTCTTTCACCTTGAGCGACTTAAAAAAGGCCGCGAGCGACGGGCATTTCTTGGAAACCTTGTCGGACCCTTTAGGCGTCCTGCCGGGAATAGCCAAGTTCCAGGTTGCCCCGCATGTCGCCAACAAGATTGCTCACGGCGTGGAACTGTCTGCTTCCGATTTTCTGAACCCGGCCTGTGTGCAAGGGACCGGGGCAGGGGGCCTTTTCCTGGCCTACGGCGAGAACCCGGTGGGCGGGGCCAGAATACTCGCAGTCATACGCCGTCAAAACGGCAGGTTCAAATACCATAAAGTCCTAATACGGGAAAGTGATTCTGTTGCGAATATTGGCAGGCGGCAAAATACACACAGGTGACGGGGTAGTTGCAATCCTTGGGGTTTTCGACGGAGTCCACGCGGGGCACCTGGCTTTGTTCCAGGAGGCCGTGTCGTCCAAAAATCGGTGGCGGTCCTCAGCAGTTGCCGTGACTTTTCACCCTCACCCCCGCACGTTTGTGGGCGGGTGTGGTGACAACATCCTTTTGCTCACCCCGCCCGAGGAAAAGATGGCATTGATAGAAGATGCGGGTGCTGACTACTTCTGGTCCATACCCTTTACCCACGAACTGGCAAACACCGGGGCTAAGGAGTTTGTCCTCCGCTATTTGGTAGAGGCTTTGGAAGTGAGGCACGTAGTCTGCGGGTTCAACTTTACTTTTGGCAAAGGTGGGGCCGGGAAACCGGCGGACCTCTTGCGGTTCGGCCAGAAATACGGATTTACCCTGACTGTTGTGCCCCCTGTAGAAGTGGGCGGGGAAGTAGTATCGAGTACCGCCGTTCGAAAAGTTCTTGAATCCGGGCGGCCCGAGAATGTTATGGACAAGCTTGGCCGCCCGTACTGCGTATACGGTATCGTCCGGCCCGGGGACGGCCGGGGCAAAAACATCGGGCTTCCCACCTGCAATCTGTCGATCCCCCGAGACAAGTTTCTGCCCGGGAATGGGGTGTACGCGGCATTTGTAAGGGCCACGCTGCCTCAAGATGCCGGGAACGGAAAACCGGTCCTTCTTGGAGAGTGGGCGGTGGTCAATGTTGGCACGCGACCAACCTTTGGTGGCCGGGATGTCCGCGTCGAAATCCACATTCCGGGTTTTTCCGGCAATTTGTACGGCGAAAAGATGCAAGTGTTTTTCGGAAAGCGCATTCGGGAAGAACGGGCGTTTGCTGACGGGTTCGCTCTCAAAGAACAGGTTGAGCAAGATATTTTGGAGGCGGAAAGAGAGGCGGGTTTCTGGTTCGATGGCGGAAAGGCTTCGTTTACAGTGCCCGGGGCCTATGATAGAATGCTCCTGCCTAAAGTACCTTGAGACTCGGTAAAGCGTTCCTCCGGCGCTGTACTGGGTTCAAGGCCAATTTTCGCGGTGGAGGTGTTTAGTTTGGCTTTGGGTGAAGATCGAAAAAAGACAATCATAGATCAGCATAAGATCCACGAACGAGATACAGGCTCCCCGGAAGTGCAGATCGCCCTGCTTACAGAAAGAATTAACTACCTGACGGAGCATCTCAAAATCCACAAAAAAGACCACCACAGTCGTCGTGGGCTTTTGAAGATGGTAGGCAGGCGGCGAGCCCTCCTGAATTACCTTACCCGCGAAGAACCTGAACGTTACCGGGCCATAGTGGAGAAACTAGGATTGAGAGGCTGATCTGGCTGTGGCCGAAGGGAGTGTACTTATCTTGGAGGGAGTTAGTTCGTACCATTTTGATTTAGGGGGCCGCCCCCTGGTTTTGGAATTCGGAAGGGTCGCTAAGCAAGCAAGCGGTTCTGTTCTTGTTAGATACGGCGACACCACGGTGTTGGTGGCTGCCACAGTATCCAAACAACCCCGGGAGGGGATTGATTTTTTCCCTCTCACTGTTGATGTGGAAGAAAGGCTATATGCGGTGGGCCGAATACCCGGCAGCTGGGGGAGGCGTGAGGGGCGCCCTCCGGAAAAAGCCATACTTCAGGCCAGGGTCACGGATCGCCCCATCCGCCCGTTGTTCCCCAAAGGTTTTCGTAACGATGTCCAGGTGGTCATCATTCCCCTATCCATCGACCACGATTGCTCCGTAGAAATCGCAGGGATGATAGGGGCGTCTGTCGCTCTCACCGTGAGCGAAATACCTTTTGAGGGTCCGGCGGCGGGTGTGGAAGTGGGGTTGGTGGATGGTCAATTTTTGGTGAACCCCAATATGGATGAAACCGAAAAAAGCCAACTGCGGCTCACTATCGCGGGCACCAAGGATGCCGTGCTTATGGTGGAGGCGGGGGCCGATCGTGTGTCCGAAGATGTCATGGTAGACGCCATGATGTTCGGCCATGATGTAATAATAAAGCTTTGCGAGTTTCAGGAGAAAATCCGGTCAGAAATTGGAAAATCCAAGATAGAAGTCGCTTTGTCCCTTCCCGCCGACGATGTTGCGGGGAAGGTCAGGGAGCTGGCGACATCAAAGATCCGGGAAGCCATGGGAGTGGAAGAAAAACTGTCCAGGGAGTCGGCGCTTGATGATTTGTTCCAGGAAGTCTGTGAAAGCGCAGTCCAAGAATTCCCCGAAAGGGATTCCGAAATAAAGAACGCTTTTCACGACGTGTTGAAAGAAGAAGTCAGAAGCATGATTCTTGAAACCGGGAACCGCCCCGACGGGCGCCAACCGGACCAAATCAGGCCTGTAACTTGTGAAGTGGAGGTTCTGCCGCGGGTGCACGGTTCCGCAATCTTCACCAGAGGGCAGACCCAAGTGATGAGCATCGCTACTTTGGGAGCCAAAGGCGATATCCAGGAACTGGACACGACCGGGGTGGAGGAATTCAAGAGATATCTGCACCATTATAACTTCCCGGGCTTTTCGGTTGGGGAGACAAGGCCCTTGAGGGGCCCCGGCCGCAGGGAAATCGGGCACGGCGCCCTGGCTGAAAGAGCGCTTTTACCCGTGATTCCCGGAGAAGAGGATTTCCCCTACACAGTTAGGATCGTGTCGGAAGTCTTGGAGTCCAACGGCTCTTCATCCATGGCATCGGTCTGCGGCAGCACTCTGTCTTTGATGGATGCGGGTGTTCCCATCAAAGCACCGGTTGCAGGGATTGCCATGGGGTTGGTTAAAGGGCCTGACAAAGCTGTGGTCCTCACGGATATTCAGGGCATGGAAGATGCCCTGGGGGATATGGACTTCAAAGTTGCCGGTACAGAAGACGGAATTACAGCACTCCAGATGGACATCAAAACGGCCGGAGTGGACAGAGACATTTTGAAGCAGGCCCTTTACAAGGCTCGGGAAGCCCGGTTGTTTGTTCTGGGCAAGATGGGTGAAGCAATTTCCGCCCCCAGGGACAGCCTGTCAGAGTACGCCCCCAGAATGCTGGTGGTCACTATCGATCCTGATAAAATCAGGGATGTCATCGGGCCGGGCGGGAAGACCATCAACAAGATAACTGCGGAAACCGGCGTAAAAATTGATATAGAACAAGACGGGCGCGTGTTCATCGCTGCACCTGACGAAGAAAGCGGAATGAAGGCCAAGGAAATTGTTGAAAGCCTGACCCGGGACGTAGAAGTCGGCGGGGTATATACTGGCAAGGTCGCAAGGCTGGCCAACTTTGGGGCTTTTGTGGAGATTCTCCCCGGTAAGGAAGGGCTTGTGCGGATAGGTGAGATTTCCGAGGATTACGTTTCCAAGGTCGAAGATGTGCTTAACATAGGGGACGAAATAGTGGTCAAGGTCATTGAGGTCGATCACATGGGCCGGATAAACTTGTCCAGGAGGCAGGCTTTGGGCGGCGCCCCAAGGGGAGAACAGGAACGCCCGGCTCGCAGAGGGCCCGGTAGGCGTGACCGTGACAACAGGGGCGGGAGAAGCGGGAGATAGCCGGTGTGAGGATCGGCGTTCATGTTTCGATTAAAGGCGGGATGGCGGCTATGGCCAACACCGCTGTAAACCTGGGGTGCGAGGCAGTGCAGATTTTCTCCCGCAGCCCCAGGGGCGGTAAGGCCAGGGCCTTGGACTCAAAAGATGTGGAAGCCATGAAAAGCCTGTTCAAAATCCACTCCGTCTGGCCCTTGATAGTCCACGTGCCCTATTTTGTCAATCTCGGTTCTTTGGACCCTGTCAAAAGCGGTTATTCTGTCGAGGTCTTGGCAGAAGACTTGGTGAGGGCGGAAACCTTGGGCGCCAAGTACGTGGTCACTCACATAGGCCACAGGGAAAAGGACGAGCCGCACGAATCTCCCGATGCTCTTAAGAGAGTCCTGTCATGCCTGGGAAATGTTATGGAACGTTACCGGGGCCCCGCCAAGCTGTTGCTCGAAAATACTGCAGGCCAAGGCAGGGAACTGGGGTCTTCTTTCAAATCCGTTGCCTTTCTTTTGGATAGGCTGCCCAGAGACAGAGTGGGCGCGTGTTTTGACACTTGTCATGCCTTTGGGGCCGGGTACGATTTGTCAACGCCGAGGGGAATGGGCCAGGTTTTGACAGCATTCGATGACATAATTGGCCTAGACAATTTGGGTGCCATACATGTAAACGATTCCAAAGGCCAACTCAACAGCCACGTGGATCGCCACGAACATGTGGGCAAAGGTTCTATCGGTGAAGACAGTTTTCGGGCCCTTCTTCAGGACGCCCGCCTTCCGGCAGACCTTCCCGGTCTGCTTGAGACGCCTTTGGACAAGCCAGGTGCTGACAGGAAAAACTTGGACACCCTCAAGAGATTGCGCGATCAATAGGTTTCGAACTCTGCCGGACACCTGTGTATAGTGGAAGAAGTCAGATACCCACGCTCGTTGGCGCTTAGAGATAACCCCCGAATGGCGTCATAATCCGCACCCGTTATATGCTGGGCTGTTGTTTAAACTGCAGGTAGAAGGCCCAAAAATCCCGACAGGATTCTTAGGAAACACTCTTTCCTTTTCGACATTGGGAAGATATAGTTGGGAGTGTCCGCATGAGGCGGGGCGAAAAACGACAGTTCTTCTTAGGGGAGGGCCGGGGTTATAACAAGCGAAGGCAAAATTCTGGCGGCAATCGAAAGGCTGCGCCGCCAGCTGGCAGAAGAGGTCGGAAAGACGTACTGTCGGAAAAGAGTGCAAGCAGCGGAGAAGGTCAGTTCTCGTTTGGACAGGTTGATATGCAAGTGGCAGTTAATTCAAGCGGAAAAAGCCGCAAGCGAGAGCAGCAAATAGCAGGCGCAGGCCTGCTTCTTCTTTTGGTCACCAAGCCGGCCTGAAGCCATTTTGGGGTTTCCTGCGATTCTAGCCCGCCACGGGATTGCGGCAGCCTTCCTTGCTAGAACTTTCTTCTACCAAACGGCAACACCGGTGCAATTATAGACAAGGTTAAGGCGAACAAAGCAACGGGGTCGAAAGAGGTTCCCCAAAGCTCGGTCTCTATTGGAACCGGAACTTTCAAGAATTCCGCCACCGCCATTAAGCCCAAGTACACACCACCGCTAATCGCCAAGAAATCTTTTATAGCCTGGCCCAGAGGAGAATTGATGTCCTCATTTGTCATTTTCCTGCGGATGGCCGTGATCTTGTTTACTCTGATGCCCATGGAAATGTAGAAAGCCAAAAGAACCAGGACGGCCAAAAGAAAGGTCCGGAGCATTCTTGTTACACCTCCTAAAGGTATATATGGGCATATCTGCCATGTTATGAGCACTTGATTCCCTAAAGGGTGAATTCTGCCAGCCAACTAGGGGGACAATACATGGGAAATTCTTTGGGAGGTGCGCTTTCATATGTCAAAGACAGTGATAGGGGTTTTCGATCACACGGATCAGGCCGAAAAGGCGGCAGACGAGCTGCAAAGGCGGGGTTTTCACAGGGAAGAGATCTCAATTGTGACTAAGGAGGGCGGCAGACGGGGCGGCGACAGGGGCGGCGACGATACTGACAGCCTTACAGGTTCCGATGTTGGCGGAGGGGTTGCCACGGGCGGGGCCATCGGTGGGGCGGCAGGGCTGCTGGCCGGTGTCGGAGCGCTGGCCATACCGGGAATCGGACCCGTCATAGCCGCGGGACCGATCGCCGCGGCCCTGAGCGGGGCTGTTACCGGCGGTCTTGCAGGAGGACTCATCGACTGGGGAATTCCCGAGGAAAGTGGCCGCAGGTTTGAAGAAGAGGTTAAATCCGGCAAGGTTGTAGCCATGGTGAAAGCCGATGACCACAAGGTTCGGGAAGCCGAGAATATTTTCCGGCGGCACGGAGCAAAAGAGGTCGAATCCCACTAAAGCAGGACAGGTTCATATTCACACGGGGCTACCGGTAACATGGGTGGCCCCGTCGTTTCCGGGGTATTTTGCCGTGGCGGCAAGATCCCTGGATTGGGCTGGTGTCGCCTGCCGAGTCAGGCTATAATACATAATTGGTGATAGATACATGCGAGAAGTAAAAATCATTCCTCTCGGCGGGCTTGGGGAGATCGGAAAAAACCTCATGCTGCTGGAATCGGGTCCCGACGCCATTGTTATTGACTGTGGGTTGTCATTTCCCGAGGAAGACATGCCCGGAGTCGATCTTGTTATCCCCGACATCTCGTACTTGCTGGGGCGAAAAGATCGTCTCAGGGCAATAATCTTGACTCACGGGCACGAAGATCACGTGGGCGCTTTGCCTTATGTTTTAAAAGACATAAATGTTCCTGTCTATGGAACCAGACTCACACTGGGGCTTGCCAGACGAAAACTGGATGAGTTGTTCGAAGGAGATCTTGATTTCCGCGTGGTGGCTCCCAGAGACACCGCCACCTTCGGCACAATTCAGGTCCAGTTTTTCCGGGTCACTCATTCGGTGCCAGACTGTGTGGGACTTATAATTGATACTCCCGCAGGCACCATCGTCCACACCGGGGACTTCAAACTGGATCAAACCCCAATAGACGGCGAGACCACCGATTACAGCCTGTTGGCCCAGGCGGGGGAGCGAGGCGTTCTGGCGCTTCTTTCGGACAGCACTCACGCTGATCGTCCCGGGTTCACCCCTTCTGAAAGAGTTGTTGGCGAATCCTTGAGCCAAGTGTTTTACAATGCCCGGGGCAGGATCATCGTGACTACGTTTGCATCCAACGTGCCAAGAATACAACAAGTCATCGATGCAGCGTATCGTTACGGTCGCAAAGTTTGTGTGGTGGGCCGGAGTATGGAGACCGTGGCTCAGGTTTCCATGAATATGGGTTTCTTGAAAGTGCCGATGGGTGTCATGATTGACGTGTCGGACATCGGCAAGTACCCTCATTCCAAGGTTGTGATTTTGTCTACCGGCAGCCAAGGAGAGCCCCTTTCGGCGCTTGCCAGGATGTCTTTGGGCGACCATCGCAAGGTGGAAATCGCCGAAGGTGACCTTGTGATTATGGCCGCATCGCCGGTGCCGGGCAACGAGACCATGGTGTCTCGGGTTGTGGACAATCTTTTCAGGCGCGGCGCCACCGTAATCTACACGCCTGAATCCCAGGTCCACGTATCAGGGCACGCAAGCCAGGAAGAGCTCAAGATCATGTTGAACCTCATTCGTCCCAAGGTGTTCATTCCCGTTCACGGCGAATACCGGCACTTGATCCTTCATGGGGAGCTGGCCGAGGCTACCGGTGTCCCTCCGTCCAACATACTGGTGGGGGAAAACGGGGCCGTATTCAGTCTGACCCCGGAAGGCGGGCGCATACTTGGTTCGGTGCACACCAGGGCTGTTCTCATTGACGGCATGGGTGTGGACGATGTGGGAGATGCTGTGCTGAGAGAACGCAAATCCATGGGGAAGTCGGGTGTCATTTTTGTCTCCTGCAGTATCTCTGCGGAATCGGGTGAGCTGATTGGTGAACCTACGGTCAGGACGGCGGGCTTCATGCGGAATTCTCGGGCCGAAGCCATGACCGAAGAAATAACGGTCAGGACCAAGGATTTTGTGAGTTCTTTGGCAGGACAGGTTCTGTCAAAACGACGGGTCGTCGAGGACGAACTTGCTATTTTGATTCAACGCTACTTGCGGAATGAAACGGGCCGCCGGCCTACGGTCTTGTGTACCCTAAACGTGGTCTGAGCATTACCAGTAGGCAGTGTCATCTCAAGGCACCCCACACGGGTCTCGGTCAAACAGGAAACGCCACTTTCTTTGCAGAATGTTTTAGACGAGGTGGTGTCCTTGGGTCTTCGGTTTTTGATAGGGCCCGCCGGATCTGGGAAGACCCGCCACATAGTTAACGCCATCGCGGACAGCCTGGCAAACGACGGCGATATTTTGTCGGACCGCTCCGGCCTCCTTCCTAATATACTCTTAATCGTGCCGGACCAGGCCACTTTTCAAATGGAAAGCAGAATCCTGGAGGCTCCCCGTTTGAAAGGGTTCGTTCGCCTTCAAATACTGTCGTTCAAGCGGTTGGCTTGGAAGGTGCTTGAAGAAACCGGTGGGATTTCCGCCCCTTTCATAACCGCAGTGGGGCGCAGCATGGCGGTGCAATCCATTCTGTGGGAACGCCGCAAAGACCTCACGGTTTTTGCGTCCCAGGTCAATCACCCCGGGTTTGTGGAAGCCTTAAGTTTGGCACTGCAAGAGCTTTACGCGTATGATCTGACTCCGGAAGCCTTGGCAACCGCGACTTTACCTTCCGGGGAAAGCCTCGTGAGTTCGGACTCACCGATCTTTTGCGCTACACCTTTCTTGCGGCAGAAAATGCAGGATCTCATCACTCTTTACCGCGGATATGCGGGGTTTTTGAAGGAACGATTCTTGGACCCGTCCGACTGCTATCGCCTCGCCGCTTCCCAACTGAAATGCTCGTCCTTGGTTAAAGGGGCCATAGTTTATGTAGATGGGTTTTCCGGGTTTACCCCTGACGAATACAGGCTTCTCGAGGAAATTATATGCTATGGGCAGGATGTGCATATTGCCTTGTGCATGGACCGCGAGGAAGCCGAAGCAACCCTAAACGAAACCAGTCTGTTTCACCCGACCAGGGAAGTATACGAAAAGATCCGAACAATTCTGTGGAAAAAGGGAATCCATCAAACTGACTCTTTGTTCTTTGGGGGGACTGAAGAACCGTCAAGATTCAGGACGCCCGATCTCGTGCTCTTGGAAGCCTGTCTGAGACGACAAGGGAATGCCGGCCGAAAGGGCGGGGGAGGCGGGGCCTCAAAAAGTCCCCGAATACAGGCGGAAGTGAACCCGGGAGAGAATTTTTTTACGAGCCTCCCTACAAACGATCCCCATCGCTGTGGCCCGGGGGTGCACGTGCT
Organism: uncultured Eubacteriales bacterium; assembly: GCA_964646385.1. GTDB lineage: Bacteria > Bacillota > Sulfobacillia > Fermentithermobacillales > Fermentithermobacillaceae > JAXGZG01. The sequence continues at coordinate 15,118 of CAZYEC010000015.1, forward strand.
GGCGGCTGCAAATCACCTGACAGAAGTTGAATTCGTGGCAAGGGAAATACTTCGTCTTGTAAGGGATCAGGGCTACAGGTACCGGGACATAACCGTGGAAACCAGAGAGTTGGAGCCCTATGCCTTGCTGCTTCCCCTCATCTTCAAAGATTACCGCATACCGTTTTTTCTTGACAGAAAAAGGCCCTTGTCCCATCACCCTTTGGCAGAACTGCTTAGGTCCGCCGTGGAAATCGCCCTCACATCGTTTTCCTCGGAAGCGGTGTTCAGATACCTAAAAACTGATCTGGTTCCTGTGGACAGGGAGACGGTGGATATCCTGGAAAACTATGTACTGGCCCACGGGATTAACGGTGAAAGATGGATATCGAGGGAGTCTTGGCAGTACAAACGCCGTTATCTGGAAAGGGAGGATTCAGAGCCGGAAAAGAAGTCAGGGCCGGAAGATGAAATCGACCGGGTGGCCCGGTTCTGCGACGCCGCCAGGAAGCAGGCTTTGTCCCATCTGAGGCGATTTTATCTGGATCTCAAACCTTACCGGCAAGAGGGGGCGAGGCATAGGCCGCTCACGGCGGGCGTAATTTCCCGGGCTCTTTACCGGTTGTTGTTGGACCTTGATGTGCCGGGGTCTTTGGAAAAATGGCAGGGCGAATCCGAATCTCAAGGCGACTTAGCGACCGCACTGGAACATGCTGGTCTTTGGGACAAGGTCATGGAGATCTTGGAACAGGCGGGGGAAATTCTCAAAGACCAGGATTGTGACCTGAAGACTTTCGGTTTGTTGCTGGAAGCGGGACTGGAAAACGTCCGCATAGGAGTAATCCCCCCGTCTTTGGATCAGGTGCTTGTGGGCAGTATAGACCGTTCCAGACAGCCCGAATGCGAGATAGCTTTCCTGATAGGGGCCCTTGCGGGTTCCTTCCCCAAACGGCACACAGAAGACGGGATTTTCACCGACAGCGAGCGGGAACATTTGGAAAAGGGGGGACTCGCTCTTGCCCCGGGATCCAAGATCAGACAACTCCACGAAAAATACCTGACTTATATAGCATTGACGCGTCCCGGCTCGCGGCTTTACATTTCCTACCCTTTGGGGGACGAAGAAGGAAAGGCCCTTGAACCGTCACACGTGGTGGGAACCGTGCGGAGGGTGCTTGGAGGAAAACCGGAGATTCTAATCCCCCCAATTCCCCCCTGTTGCGATCTCAACTACATGGTCCCGGGGCGGGTGCGGGGGCTTACGGTTCAGCAGCTGGCGGGCAAAGGCTGTGTGCCAGTGGATCCCGTTCTGGCAGAAGCGTATCGCTGGTTGGTGGAGCCCTCGCGCCGGGATTCCGTGAGTCGCGTTTTTGGCGCCCTCAGTTTTAAAAACCGTGTGGCCCCCCTGTCCCGGGAAATCGTGAAAGATCTGTACGGAAAGACCCTGAGAACCAGCGTGTCCGGATTGGAGCAGTTTGCGGCTTGCCCATTTAGCCATTTTGCAGCCCGGGGGCTGAAGCTCAAAGAGCGTGACATATACCGGCTAGAACCGGCAGATGCCGGGACGTTTCTCCACGAAGCCCTGAAGGATTTCGTGTCCCTGGTGTCAGCGGGCAGCAAAGGTTGGGATTTTTTGTCCAAAGAGGATGTCCGAAAGACTGCCGACCTGGTGACAGAAAGGCTCTTACCCGAGGTTCAAAACGAGATATTCATGAGTTCAGGCCGGTATTCCTTTGTGGCATCGATATTAAAGGACGTGGCGGGACGTGCTGCAGAAGCTCTCACGGAACACAGGCGGCGAGGGAAATTCATCCCCGTCGCTTTAGAGTCCAGGTTCGGCTTCCAGGGGGGCGTTCCCCCTTTAAGGTTTTTCTTGACCCACGGGGCGGAAATCTCATTGCGGGGCCAAATAGACAGGATTGACGCCCTTTTTCTCGGCGATCACACATATTTGCGGGTGATAGACTACAAGTCCAGCCGGAGGGTACTGGATCTCACCGACGTTTATAGCGGGCTTTCCCTGCAGCTTTTGACTTACCTTTTGGTTGCTCTTGAATCTTGGCCTGATATCGTGAGACAAGCCGGCCGTCCGTTGCTGGAAAGGCTCAAAGATTTGGGGGGAGGCGCTTTTGTTCTCCCGGGGGAACCCGTGGCCCGGGGGCGAGGCGCAATCCGACCTGCCGGGGCCTTGTATTTTACAGCCGCCGATCCGCCCGTAGGTGCCAAGGGTCCTGTGGAGAAAACCAAAGTGCTTAACAAGGCTGCAAAAGCTTTGCGGATGTCGGGCCTTTTAGTTGATGACCTTGGAGTCTTGCGCCTTATGGACCCGGCGGAAAGTGGGCATTCGGATATCATTCCGGTCTCCTACACCAAAAAGGGGTTGGGAGCCGGATCCAAAACGGTGTCTCCTGACGAGTTTTTAAGTCTGCTAAGTTTTACTGAAAAGAAGATTAAGGAAATGGCGGACAGCATATTGTCGGGCGAAGCCGGCATCTTCCCGTACCGCAAGGGCCAATACCGGGCGTGCACTTTCTGTCCCTACGGCCCATTGTGCGTTTTCGATGCACTCATTCCGGGAAACCGGTACCGCATGATAAAGCCTCTGCCAGAAGAAGAGCTTTGGAACAGAATCCGTACAGAAGGGGGGGAACCCGGTGAGCCTTGAACAGGATGCCGAGCCCTTGGCTCGGGAAGAAAACATCAAATGGACTGAGGAACAGGAACTGGCCATCAAAACTTGCGGCAACAACCTGCTGGTGTCCGCAGCGGCAGGCACGGGAAAGACTGCCGTGCTTGTGGAACGCGTCGTTCGTCTGGTGACTTCCCGGGACTCCCCCGTAAACATCGAAAGGTTTCTGGTGGTCACTTTCACCGAAAAAGCCGCACAGGAAATGAAAGGCCGCATAAGGTCTGCTCTTGAAAAGTACGCAGAAAAAGACCCGGGAGATCAATACTGGCGCCAGCTTGATCTTGTTGACAAAGCCCAGATATCGACGCTTCACGCTTTTTGCCTGGGGGTCCTGCGAAGATTTTTTCATTTGGTCGGCCTCGACCCGTTCTTTAAGGTTCTGGACGCCGGCGAGGCTGACCTCATTCGCCGGGATGCCCTGGACGCCGTTTTCGAGGAAATGTACGGGCAAACAGAGGGTGAGAGCGAAGTTTTCCGGCGGCTGGTCCGTTGCTACGGTGCTCCCGGTTTTGACGAAGGGTTAAAATCTTTGGTGTTGCGGCTACACGATTTTGCCGCCACTCAGCCTTCCATGACTGACTGGCTTCTCCAGGCTGTCACAAAAGTCAAAAAGGCGTCGAAGGCAGAGTGCATATGGGACCTTCCCTGGGCATACGCCTTGCAAGAATCTTTGGTAGCCGATCTTGAAAGAATCATCTTTTTGCAGGAACAGGCGGGACAGGCAACTTCTGCTCCCGGGGGGCCGCTGGTTTACGAGACTGTCATTCAAGAGGAATTGGAATTTTATCGCAACCTTCAGGGTACGGTCCAGGGTTTGGCCGCGACTCGTAGGTCTTTGGCGGACCTGCTTTCTTACGGGCACAAACGTCTTCCAGCGGCCAAGGATGTGGACCCTGTTCTGAAAGACCTGGCCCAGTCCCGACGCAACAGGGCAAAAGCCGAATTCGCGAAAATCCGACAATGTGCTTTGGCCAGGTCTTTGGAGCAGATTTCGGGAGAGCTTCAGGGAGCTGCTGCATTCGTGGAGTGTTTGGCGAACTTGGTGCTTGACCTCGATAGGCGCTACCGCTCCCAGAAGCAGATTAGGGGCGGACTGGACTTTTCGGACTTGGAGCGCTATTGCCTGGAGGCGCTCACTCAAAAGGACGGTCTGGCGGCGCGACAGCTAAGGGAAGAATTCGATCACGTTCTAGTTGACGAGTACCAGGACACAAACCCAATTCAAGAGGCGATTCTATCGAAGGTCGTCCGGTCTGCGGACCGGGCCAACTTTTTTGCGGTGGGCGACATTAAGCAGAGTATCTACCGTTTCAGGCTTGCGGAACCGGGTATTTTTCTCAACAGGCACCGCACTTACGATGCTGTCCCCGCAGATGGGTCCACGGAGCAAGGGCAGAACCCCACGGGCCTCAGAATTGATCTGTACAGGAATTTCAGGAGCAGGCCGGAGGTAGTGGGCGCCGTCAACTGGGTGTTCGATTCCATCATGCGGGAGAATGTGGCGGAAATTGACTACGACAAAAGCCACCGTTTGGTCGCCGGAGCCGCGTATCCTCTGCATCCCCGTGACCAAGGGGCGCCTTACAGGGCTGAGTTCCATCTTGTTGAAAGGGAGAGCATTTCTTCGGGCGAGGGCCCCGGTTCTTGGGGCAAGGCCGAGGAATTCGAGGACGGGCAGAACGATTCGTCGGGTGGCCGCGATGAAAACGGGGGCCTGGACGATTACGAGGCTTTGGAAAAAGAAGCTCTTGTGGTAGCCAATAGGATAACGGAGATGGTTTCACAAGAAGCCCCTTTTTACCTTTGGGACTGCAAATTGGGGGCCAGGAGGGCGTGCAGTTACAGGGACATAGCCATTTTGATGCGTTCAACCAGAGATCGGGTGAACGCCGTGCTGGAGATCTTAGGGCGATGGGATATACCCGCCTATGCGGACACTGCCACAGGCTATTTCCAGGCCAGGGAGGTGGAGGTCGCTCTCTCGATTCTGGCGGTTATTGACAACCCTCGCCAAGACATTCCGCTGGCGGCAGTGCTGCGTTCGCCCGTAGTCGGCCTGACCGTGGAGGATTTGGCGCTCATCAGAAGCAGGCGCAAAGAAGGTTCCTTTTACGATGCCGTCAAAAGTTACGCTGAATTTTCGAAGCCTTTGGCGAAGTTTTTGGGGGACCTGTCAGTTTGGCGCACCATGGCAAGGCGGAAACCTCTTGCCGAGGTGCTTTGGGCTATCCTGCGCGAAACCGGATACCAGGATTACGTCGGGGGCTTACCCGGAGGGCTTCAACGACAGGCCAACTTGAGAGCCCTTTATCACCGGGCCCGCCAGTTTGACTCCTTCGGGCACCACGGGTTGTTCAGGTTTTTGCGTTTTTTTGAAAAAATCAAAGAATCCAAGGGCGATATGGGGATTGCAAGGGCGCTGGGCGAACAAGAGGATGTAGTGCGGGTCCTTTCGGTACACAAGTCCAAGGGGCTGGAATTTCCCGTGGTTTTCGTGATGGATTTGGGGAAGAAGTTCAATGTTGAAGATACTCGCGGTGACGTGCTCTTTCACAAAGATTTGGGAATCGGCCCTCTTTGCTGCAACAATGTGGAAGGGACCAGGGTCAAATATCCCTCCATAGTCCACCAGGCCATATCTTCAAAACTGGGCAGGGAGAATATGGCCGAGGAGATGCGAGTGCTTTACGTGGCCCTCACAAGGGCAAAAGAAAAGCTGTGCTTGGTGGGATCTGCAAGAGCCTTGGCAGGCAGTGTCGACAAGTGGCAGCAGCGGC
>CAZYEC010000015.1:20594-35431 GCA_964646385.1 uncultured Eubacteriales bacterium
TCAACTTACCTGGACTGGTTGTGTCCGGTTGTGTTGCCCGACAACCCGCAAAAGCCCTTTGATGTCGTGTTTTGGGGAATCCCGGGGGGGAACGCCGTGCCGCTTCCCAAGAGCCCCGGGGTCGCGCAAGGGGAAGAGCGATGGAAACCCCGCCAAGAAGGTGGGCGCATCCCGCTTTTGCCTGCCCCAAATCCGCATCTTCACGTGGAAGTCAAAAAGCGGCTGGAATGGGAGTATCCTTACGAACCGGTAACTTCCGTGAGGGCCAAGGTTAGCGTAGGGGAGTTAACAAGCAGGTTGGAGTCCTGGGATGAAGAAGATGACTGGCGTCACACGCCCAGACCGCTTCGCAGGATGGGTTTTGAGGATGCCGGGACCTATCACGGCGGTATCCGCAGGGGAGTGGCGGTTCACACTTTGCTTTCAAGGGTTTCTTTGGCAGGGGACAAAAGGGCTCATTGGATCATGGATGAAGCGCAAAAGCTAGCCGGGGCAGGTTTTATCGAACCGGGTTTCTTCACCGAAGGCGATGCCCGGATGGTTGAAGAGTTTTTCCGAACAGACCTGGGCAAATTCTTGGTTTCCCGGCCCGAGAATGTTTACCGTGAAGTGCCTTTTACTATGAGGGTACCTGCCCGTTTGATATCCGGGACCGGCACTTTTGCAAACGGCGATCAAATCATCGTTCAAGGGGTTATCGATGCGGTCATCCAAGAAGACGATGGGGTGACGATTCTGGATTATAAGACAGATACGGTCCTGCCGGCAGAGGGCTTCGGCAGGACGGACCGTTACACTTCCCAAGTGTCTTTGTACGCTTTGGCAATCGAACGAATACTGGGCAAAACCGTCAAGAACGCGGTAATCGTTTTCCTCACGGCGGGAAAAGTCCTGGAAGTGGACTGGAAAGGTTATTTGAAGTCTTGCGGGTTTTCGGATTGGATGGGTTCCTGAAGGCTTTGTTCCACAGCGTTTGTCCTTTAGGGCGGTGGACCGCATTTGCAGCCAGCGCCTTTTGTTCGCTAAAGTAATACCGGGTTATCGTGCCGGTTACTTTGTTGGAAGGAGTGATGAAGGTCGTGCCCGCCAATCTTGGCCCACTTTATCTTGCTGCAGAATCACGCCTTAGGCAGGCCACGACCGATGAAGAAAGGCTTTTGGCTCTTGACGAGATGATGGCCACCATTCCCAAACACAAAGGGACGGACAAAATGCGCGCTGCCATAAGGCGGCGCATCGCTCGAGTGAAGGCTAACATGAAAAGCGGCACTAAAGGTGCCAGGAGACAAGACGCTTTCAGGATAGCGAAAGAGGGGGCGGGGCAAGTGGTTCTGGCCGGGCCCCCAAACTCGGGGAAATCGATGTTACTGAGGACTATGACCCGTGCCCAGCCGGAAGTAACCGATTACCCTTTTGCCACCAGAACCCCGCTTCCGGGAATGGCCCGCTGGGACAATGTGCAGGTCCAGCTGGTTGATGTACCTGCCATTGCCCCCGAAATGGCCCAGGGCTGGCTATGGGCGATTCTCCGGGCGGCGGACGGTCTGCTTCTGGTTTTGGACATAGGGGACGACGATCTTTTGTCCCGGTACGAAGAATTGATTGAGTACTTAGATTCCAACAACGTGAGGGTGAAAAACGTAGGAGAGCGGGATTTCAGCGAAAAGAGGGGAATGATTGCGGCCAACAAGTCTGATTTACCCGATGCTCATTTTCGGCTGGAGCTGCTACGCGAGGTTGTGGGGGACAAAATGGACATCGTCCCTTGCTCTACTGTGACCGGCGAAGGGATCCCGGCTCTGGGCGCCAAACTGTTTTTCGACGTTTTGGGGAAAATCAGAGTCTATACCCATCCGCCGGGCAAAAAGCCCGAGTTTCGGCGTCCTTTTGTTCTTGACAACGGAGTTACCGTTATAGAAGCAGCCCAAGAAGTTCACAAAGACATAGCAGACTCTCTGAAGTACGCCCGGGTGTGGGGGAAAGGAGTCTTCGACGGTCAAATGGTTCCCCGGGACCACATCTTAAATGACGGGGATATTGTGGTGTTTTACACAAAGGACTGATCCTTGCGGTCCTTGGCTTGAAAGGCGTTTCACATTATCGGGGGTGATTTGTTTGAAAGCCGTCATGAAAAAGGATCCCGCTTACGGGGCGATCCTGACCGATGTACCGGTGCCTGAACCGGGCCCGGGGCAAGTCTTGGTGGAAGTGGAAGCTACGTCAATCTGCGGCACGGATCACCACATCTATATATGGAACGAGTGGGCTCAAAATCGGATCAAGCCGCCCAAAATCATGGGACACGAGCTTGCGGGCCGGGTTGTGGGGGCCGGGCAAGGCGTGACATCCGTCAAAATAGGGGATTATGTGTCGGCCGAAACCCACATAGTCTGCGGACACTGTCTCCAGTGCATGCTGGGAGAAAAACATGTGTGTCAAAACACTGCTATCTTGGGCGTGGACACGGACGGTTGTTTCGCAGAACACGCTCTGGTGCCCGAAGAAAACATCTGGCACAATGACCCGTCGATTCCCCCTGATGTGGCCTCGATTCAGGAACCTTTGGGTAATGCCGTCCACACCGTGTTGTCAGTGGAAACCAGGGGAAAATCCCTGGCTGTCTTCGGGTGCGGACCTATTGGGTTGATGGCGGTGGGGGTGGCCAAGGCATGCGGGGCTTCGCAGGTGATCGCGGTAGACGTCAACGATTTCCGGTTGGGTATAGCCGGGAAAATGGGTGCTGATCTAGTAGTGAATTCCTCGAAAGAAGACCCGGTATCTGCAATTTTGAATGCCACGACAGGGTCAGGGGTAGATGCAGTGCTCGAGATGTCGGGCGCCGCCCCGGTTTTCCAGCAGATGTTCAAAGCCGTAAGGGCCGGCGGAAAAGTCGCTTTGCTGGGTCTTCCTGCTAAACCCCTAAGCGTGAATTTTTCCGACGACGTTGTGATGAGGGGGATCACCCTAAAGGGCATAACCGGCAGGCGAATATGGGATACATGGCTTTCAGGCAGAGAACTGCTGAAGTCGGGGCTTTTGGATCTTAGTCCGGTCATCACTCACAGGTTCGACCTTGCAGATTACGAAAAAGGAATGGACCTCATGACATCGGGGAACTGCGGGAAGGTCATCTTGTATCCGGGAGGGATCAAATGATGTCCAAACTGGATTTCTTGGCTCGGGAGATGGAAGATCTTGCGAAACAGGGGCTGCACAACCCCATACGCGTTATAGACAGTCCCCAGGGGGCCTGGTTTTCTGTTGAAGGCCAGAAATATCTCAACATGTGTTCGAATAATTACCTGGGATTTGCCAATATGCCGGTGCTAAAAGAGGCGGCCAAACGGGCCATCGACGAGTACGGCGTCGGCCCCGGGGCGGTCAGAACCATTTCCGGAACCCAAAGAATTCATCTGGAGCTGGAACAAAAGCTTGCAGATTTCAAAGGCGCCCCTGCTTGTATTGTGTTACAAGCAGGTTTTACGGCTAACCTGACTGTCATCCCCATTTTGGCGGGAGAAGGCGACATCATTTTGTCCGATGAGCTGAACCACGCAAGCATAATCGACGGATGCAGGCTATCCAAGGCCAAAGTGGTTCGATACAAGCACAATGATGTGGGGGATTTGGAGGCCAAGGCAAAAGCCTTGACACCCGAAGCTCGGCGCATACTGATTATCACAGACGGGGTCTTCAGCATGGACGGGGACATTCCGCCGCTTCCCGATATGGTCAAGGTGGCCGATTCTTACGGGGCCATGATAATGGTCGATGATGCTCACGGAGAAGGGGTTTTGGGCGAAAGCGGACGCGGCATTGTGAACCATTTTGGCTTGGAAGGGAAAGTGGATATCGAGGTGGGCACGCTTTCCAAAGCCTTCGGCGTCATGGGCGGTTACGTCACGGGGCCCCAAGTGCTCATCGACCACATGAAACAAAGGGGGCGTCCGTTCCTTTTCAGCACGGGATTGACGCCGGCGGATACCGGGGCGGCCATGGCCGCTATAGATGTTCTTTTGGAAAGCGACGAACTGGTCAAAAGGCTGTGGCACAACGCTGATTATTTCCGAAAAGGCTTGCAGGAGGCGGGATTCGATACGGGCAAGACTCAAACCCCCATTACTCCCGTGATGCTTGGAGATGAGCAGCTGGCGTCGGATTTTTCCCAGGAATTGTACGCCAGGAGAATCTTTGCGTCGGCCATTAAGTATCCTACTGTGGCCAAAGGGAAGGCCCGAATTCGGTGCATGTTGTCGGCGACCCACCAAACGCAGGATCTGGATTTTGCAGTGAACACTTTTGCCGAAGTGGGGAAGGCATTGGGGACCTTGTAAATAATCTTAGGTATTGGGCGGTGGACCGGATAAGTTTGGGTAACGCCGGGGGTGCGGGAGCGGGTCCCCAAAGACCACAGGCGCCGCCGGCCATGGGGTTTGGGCGTTTTGGGGGTAGTCGTCCAAGACTGCTTCAACGGTCAACTGAGGATGGTCGACAAGGGCCACGTCCGTGGGAACTGTCACGTCGGGCCCGCTGACGATCCTCACAAACGGGCACACGTTGGACCGAGTGTCCTGCTTGATGACCACCGCAGTGTACTCGCCCCTCAAGGACAGGATCGTTCCCGTGGGGTACAAGGCGACCGTCTTGACCAGCCCTTCCACCGCTTGAGGATCATACAGTGTGCCGCTGTTATCCAACAGGTGAGTGCGAGCGATCTCAGGCATCAGGGCTTTTCTGTGGGGCCGGTCCGCCGTCATGGCTTCGTACACATCGGCTACTGCCGTGATGCGGCCGGTGTCGGATATGTCGCCGGTCATGCCCCTGGGGTATCCCGTGCCGTCAAGCCGCTCGTGGTGCTCGAAAGCGGCGCGGGCGGCCATTTGGCTGACATCGTAGCATTTTGACAGGAGTTCCCACCCTTTTTTGGCGTGAGTTTGAACCAGCCCGTATTCCGACTCGGAGAGCCTCGAAGGTTTGTTCAGGATGTGGCGGGGGATGAGCAACTTCCCTATGTCGTGGAGCAACGCCCCGAGCCCGAGAGCCTTCAAAGAATCTGGGTTCCGGCCCAGGTAGTTTCCCACAACTATTGCCAGGATACTGACATTGAGGCTGTGGGTGTAAGTATCCTCATCATAGGAATTCAGCGAGTACAACCCGATGCAAGTCTTTGACTTGGCCCGTAATTCCTCTACCATGTCGTCAACCGTAGATACGACGGCGCCGATGTCCGGGGCCCCGCTCAATATGTTCCGTGCTGCCCTATCCATGGCGTATACTGCCCGTTGTCTGGTTTCTTCGCCGATGGAAGTGTCCAGTTCGACATCATCAAGCAAAGGGTCTTCTACCGCCACCCGGGTGTATCCTCTTTGCATGAGGAGGCTAATCAACGAATGAGTAAGCCGCAGCCCTCTTGCGGCCAAAAGACGGCCGCCGTCGCTGTGAATCGGCATGGCCAAACATTTTCCGGCCAAACCGTCTTGAAGTCTTACCACCCTCATTTGTTTGCCCCCACATGCGCGCTGCTGACTCGGGTCCGCGTGCACGCTAGGATCATGAAGATTATCGGATTTCGTCAAAAAAGACTTATGCAGGATAGGGGTAAGCTTTATGCCAAGTGAATAGCATGGAGAACCGGCCCTGAGGTTGTGGGTTAGAGATAGCCGGGGATGTTCACACTAGTCAACAGTGACGAAAAAAAACGTGCCGGAATACAAAAAAATTATTGACATATATGCAAAACTCTCCGATAATGGTTGTGGGTATATATCGATAACACGTCTGATCTGAATTTTGAAACGCTGGCACGATCAAGGCTCGCGTTGTCTGCAAGCCGGAAAAGAGTCTGTAAGAACGCTGTTGGACGAAGGAGGTGACGGCAATGCCGAGGTACGATGGTACTGGCCCTCAGGGTTTTGGTCCAATGACCGGCAGAGGAATGGGTTTTTGCGGTATCAATGCCCGCAACGTTCGAAGGTTTGCCAAGTGGGCCCCGATGGGATTCGCCGTATGGACCGGAGTCCGCAGATTTGCAGGTTGGCGCAGACGCCGCGGGGCAGGGCGAGGCCTGGGTTTTGGAAGGATATTTGGCCCACGATAGAACTCAGTGCAAGGGTTAGGAAGGGAGGGTTGAGTGATGCCAAGAGGAGATAGAAGGGGCCCTCGAGGTTTTGGCCCGATGACAGGCAGAGGACTGGGATACTGTGCGGGGTATGACTTTCCAGGCTATGCCCACCCGGGTTACGGTTGGGGCGGCGGCCGGGGATTTCGAGGCCGCGGATTTGGAAGGGGAAGAGGTTTCGGTCCCGGAAGAGGTTACGGTTACGGCTGGGGCGCCCCCTATTACGCACCGGGATACTACGGTTGGGGATACGCGCCTGAGCCGGTCGAAGAGGCGGAGATACTGGCCGATGAAGCCGACTACCTGAGGGGCGAGATTGAGGCAATTAACGAGCGACTGGCTCAGATCGACAAAACCGTGAAGAAGCTTCGCAAGGACGAAAAAGAGGACTAAAGTGCCAGGAAACTGGGGAACCAAGGAATGAAGAGATTGGTCGGTCCCAAAGGGAGCGGGTTTTGACCTGCTCTACTCTTTCTTTTCTGGGTAACGGTGTCGACCCGGTCAAGGATGGGCCAGTGGGATGGCCTCTAAGGAGCCGCCCCATGATATACTTGGAGGCAGAAATTCCCCTTTGGAGGTCACTCATGTGTGATACTTTGTGTGTGGACCCGGGACGATCCGCATCCGGTCATATGTTGCTGGGGAAGAACAGCGACCGAGACCCCAATGAACCCCATGTCATCCGTCATGTTACTTCTCGATCCCACGCCCCCGGAAGCCTTTTGAAATGCACTTACATCGAAATTCCCCAGGTTGCCCAGACCAACGGAGTCCTTTTGTTGAAACCCGACTGGATCTGGGGTGCAGAAATGGGCGTTAACGAACACGGGGTGGCCATCGGCAATGAGGCCGTATTCACGCGAGCCAAAAAGGAAGAAGCCGGCCTGATCGGTATGGATCTGTTGCGGCTGGCTTTGGAAAGGGCGGATTCTGCTGAATCCGCAGTGAATGTGATTACCGGCTTATTGGTTTCCTACGGCCAAGGGGGCAATTGCGGTTACTCAAAAGACTTTCGGTACGACAACAGCTTTCTGATAGCCGATCCCAAAAGGGCATGGGTGCTTGAGACTGCGGGGCGTTCTTACGTGGCGACCCCCGTGTCCACCGCGGCCATATCAAATCGATTAAGTATTGGCAAGGAACATTCAGTTCGACGGGGTGTGGAACCCGAAACGGATTTTGCCAAGGCCATGACCGAGCCCGTATTCAGTTATTTTGCCAAAGGAACGAACCGGCGGGCTCAGTGTTTGAGGGCCATTTCCGGCGGTTCTATAAGCGTGGCGCAAACCATCTCCGTGCTGCGGTCACACAGTCCAAAGCTCAGGGGGCGGGAGTTCACCCGGGGTGACGTTGGCAGCGTCTGCATGCATGGAGGAGGAATTATCGGTGACCACACCACGGGCAGTTTCGTGGCGGTCCTCCGCGACGGCGGGCCGGTCACCGTGTGGGCCACCGGGGCTTCGACACCTTGTATTTCCGCTTTTAAGCCCGTGTTTTTCGGAAGTGAGGCACCTGTGCAGGCCGGGGACGAAAGCGGGCGGGCGTACTGGATGGAGAGGGAACACTTGCACAGGGCGGTTTTGACGGGGCGGGTCGACGTGGAGGCGCTTCGCACCCGGCGGGATGCTCTTGAAGCGGCTTGGTTGCAGGAGGAGGCTCATCTATTTTCTGAAGGAAACCCCGATCCCCGCTCGCTGAAGGAATTTTCGGCCAAGGCTGCCGCCCAGGAGCAAAAAATGGTCGAATTGTTTTCGCGTCCAGATTGGTCAGACATGACTGGGAGGGGCTTTTTTGCTAACTACTGGAGGAAGAAAAACGCGAGTCTGGGCACTCGCCAGTGAAACACCACGGGAATCCGCGGGGTTTTCGGTCCGGGTCACATCTTTGACTGGGTCCCGGGGGGCTTAAGGGTGCCTGTCGAACCACCCAACTATGCGCTCCAGCCGCTCAACTCGGTTTTTGGGTTTGCCCGACCTGGACAGCTCGTGGTTTTCTCCGGAAAACTTGACGAACTCCACTTCCTTGCCCAGTCTTTTGAGGGCCACATACCACTGTTCCGCCTGTTCAAGGGGACACCGGTAGTCTTCTTCACTGTGAATGATCAATAAGGGTGTTTTTACGAAGGGCGCGTACCGTATCGGGGACCTTTCCATTATGAAACTTTCAGAATCCCACAGGTCGCGTCCGCCCATCCCCTTTTTGTTACCGTACCAGCCGATGTCGCTGCATCCGTACTTGGTATACATGTTGCTGATGCTTCTTTGGGTGACCGCCGCCCTGAACCGGTGAGTGTGCCCCACGATCCAGTTGGTCATGAAGCCACCGTAACTGCCGCCGGTGACGTAGGTTCTGTCTTTGTCCACCCAGGGCACCTCGTCCATGTAGTCTTTCAAAGATATAATGTCCTGATAATCCATGCCGCCCCAGTCTCCCAGGACCTTTTCTGCAAACTCAGGGCCGTAGTTGGAGCTGCCCCGGGGGTTGCAGTAAAACACACCGTATCCCCTGGAGGCCAACAGCTGGAACTCGAAGAAAAAGGCCTCGCCGTAGGCCGAGTGAGGCCCTCCGTGTATCTCCAAAACGGCAGGGAACTTGCTGTTTTGCTGAAAAGAGAAGGGTTTCATCATCCACCCGTCCAGTTCCAAGCCATCTTTCGCTTTGAACCTGAAGGGTTCGGGAGTCACCAGCCTGAGTTCCGACAACAACTTCTGGTTTACCCGGGTCACGCGCTGCAAGGCACAAACGGAATTCTCCCTTGAACAAGTCCCGCCAGTTGACTTGACGGCATAAATGTCCCCTGGATTCAAAGGCCCGCCGCCATGGAAAGCGAAAGTGATTTCCCCCGAACCTGTGTTTCGCATTGCCAGAGAAACCACCACAGGGGGGAAGGGCCGGCACGCTGCTATGTTGCCGGGAACGGCTCCGCCAACCAGTTCCACTTTTCGTTTGCTTAACGATGTACGGTAGATTCCGGTGTATCCCCGGTCGGACGCGATGAAGTAGAGTTGGTCGCTGTCGTTATCCCAATAGGGGCCGGGATATCCCGCATCGAACCTGGCATCGCCGGTCACGCCGCACCCTACGCTCCGGTCGAAACCTTCCCAAAGGTGTCGGAACCGGCCACCTTTGCGGGGGATCACCATGATTTCAGCGTTTTTGATTCCTTGTTCACCAAACTCGTGGCTGATTACCGCTATCCATTTGCCGTCCGGGGAAAAAGTGGGGTTGCGAACCGGCCCCTTACCGAAAGTCAAGCGGGCAGGTTCCCCTCCTGAAAATGGCACAGCCCACAGGTCAGGCACCATGTGCAGTTCCCTGTCAGGTTCGCGGCATGAGGTGAAAGCAACGGTGTTTCCGTCAGGGGAAAAAGCCGGTTCCCCGTCGTCAAAATCCCCTGAAGTGAGCTGTCTGATGCTGCCCTCATCGACATCCACGACATAGACGTGTCTGGGGCGCCCGTCTACAACCCCCGGGGCCCCGTTGGCTTTGTACCGTAATCTGGTTATGACCGTAACATCTTGGTCGGTACGCATCTCACCTCGGGTAGCAGTGTCGGACGGCTTGGGTTCTTTGGACACGAAAGCCACATATCGACTGTCCGGGGACCAAGTAATTTGGGATACTCCATCCTGGACCTGGGTGACCTGTCGCGCTTCACCGCCTCTTTCTAAGTCCAGGAGCCACAGCTGAGGTTTCCCACTCCTGTTCGACAGGAAAGCAAGGCGGGTTCCGTCTGGTGAAAACTGCGGGCACCTGTCAGATGCGCCGTTTCCGCCGGAACGTCGTCCATATGTGAGTCTTCTAAGGGGCCCAAAGGCGCCGGAAGCATTTGCCTGGGAAAGATAAAGCGAGGATTCGTAACAGTTTTTCTTTGCATTCACCAAAGTGACAACAAAGACCAGCCTGTCTGCTTTTGGGGATAATTCCGGTTCGCCCACAAACCGCAAAGACCAAAGATCCCTGCTTTCAAGCATCCGTTTCCCGGCAGGCATAAGCACCCTCCCACTTAATCGTACTACCGGTGACTTTCCTTCATAGAATGTATTTCCTCAACTATCCCATGTTTTCCTGTACGTTTGTCTTTCCCTTGTGCAACCGGTACGCCGGTGGTAGATTGGGGTGTAGAATTGTCAGACGCAATCATTATGGTCACACGCTGGCATGGGCGGAGGAGCGGCAGATGAATAACCAAGTCGTTGTCTTGGACATGGGTGGCCAGGATACTGAGCTTATTGCCAGAGAAATCCGTGGCCTAAAAGTCTACTGTCAGGTTTTGTCCGGCGATTCCGGAGCAGAGCAGATCAAGAGGGCGGTGAACCCGGCCGGACCCCGGGCTCCCGGAGCCCTCATCATTACTTCCGCCGCCGGTCAGGGGGGGTATCCTGATGTCCCGGCACCTGATGACGCCGTGTTTGGGATGGGTTGTCCGGTTCTGGTCCTCGAATTTCAACCTGACCGGGAAATGCTCGGCAGGTTTTTGTTTGAAACTGCGGGTCTGAAGGCCGACTGGACCCCGGCCAAGTTTGCGACGGATGCAGTCACCAGGATACGGTCCTCCGTTGGACAGGCAGGAGCCATTTCAGGCGTATCGGGAGGAGTCGATTCCACGGTGGCAACGATACTGGTCCACCGGGCCATCGGTGAAAGACTGCATTGTGTTTTGGTCGACAATGGCCTGTTAAGGAAAGATGAAGCCTCGGGCGTTGTCACGTCCTTCTCCCAGTTGGGCATCAAGGTGAATTTGGTGGATGCCCGGGAAAGATTCATGGAAAAGCTCCGCGGGGCAGAAGATCCCGAAGAAAAACGGAAAATAATTGGGCAGGAATTCATCAAGGTGTTCGAAGAAGAAGCGCGCAGGTTAGGGGATGTGGAATATATGGTCCAAGGCACTATTTATTCCGATGTCCTGGAATCCGGTTCTCGGTTTCGCCCTCCCGTAAAAAGCCATCACAATGTGGGAGGGTTGCCCGAGCGAATGGACCTGCGCCTTTTGGAGCCGGTAAGGGAGCTTTTCAAGGATGAAGTGCGGTCAGTGGGCCGTCACTTGGGCCTGACCCCCGGTTTTATCGACAGGCACCCATTTCCTGGACCGGGTTTGGGGATAAGAGTCTTGGGCGAGGTCACCCCGGAGAAATTGAAGACAGTGCGGGATGCCCAGGCCATTCTCGATGAAGTGATGCAGAATTCTGGGATTTACGGGGGCTTGTGGCAGTGTTTCTGCGTGCTTCCCGGCGTTCGAAGCGTAGGGGTGAAGGAAGGCAAAAGGACCTACGGACATCTCATTGCCATTCGCGCCGTAACCTCGGAAGATGCCATGACTGCTGACTGGGCCAGGATTCCTTTTGAGGTCTTGGAGAAGGTTTCCGCCAGGATCACAAAGGAGGTTCCCGAAGTAAATCGGGTGGTTTTGGACATCACCGGAAAACCGCCTTCTACCATCGAGTGGGAATGACCGGAAATAACGACGGACACCGGGAGGGAATAGCGTGCTCCCCAGATATACCAGGCCCGAGATGCGGCGGATTTGGTGCGATGAAAACCGCTACCTGAGGTGGCTGGAAGTTGAGATTCTGGCTCTGGAAGCCCACGAAATTCTGGGTCAAGTGCCCGGGGGGATCGCGGAAGCCGTGCGCAGCCGGGCATTCGTTGATGCGGCCAGGATAGGTCAGATTGAGGCCCGAGTGCGCCACGACGTCATCGCTTTTGTAAGCCAAGTGGCAGAAACGGTTGGCGATGAGGGCAAATACATACATTACGGCCTTACTTCCTACGACGTGGTGGACACCGCTTTATCGTCGCTTTTGCGGGATGCTCTGGCTGTCATTTTGGAAGATATCGGGCACATGGTGGGTATTCTTTCGGAACTTGCCCGAAAGTACAAGATGACCCCCATGATCGGGCGGACCCACGGCGTTCACGCTGAACCCATGACCTTCGGCCTGGTTTTGGCCCTTTGGCGGGAGCAAATGAAACGCAATCTTGAGCGAGTGGAAATGGCCTTCAAAGGGGTCTCCGTGGGGAAAATCTCCGGCGCTGTGGGCACCTATTCTCACGTGCACCCTTTTGTGGAGGAGTATGTATGCGACAAACTCGGCCTGGTTCCGGCTCCGGTGTCGGACCAGATAATCCAGCGCGACCGCCACGCCTATTGCGTTTCGACCCTGGCAATAGTAGCGTCCTGTCTTGAAAAGATGGCCGCAGATCTTAGGGGGATGGCACGCACCGAGGTTCGCGAAGTGGAGGAGTATTTTGCGGCAGGTCAAAAGGGTTCGTCTGCAATGCCCCACAAGAAAAACCCCGTGGGTTTGGAGCAGATCACAGGTACCGCCCGTCTCATAAGAGGGTTTGCTTTGTCCGCCCAGGAAAATGTGGCTTTGTGGCACCAGCGGGATATGTCTCATTCTTCGGTCGAAAGAGTGATTTTACCGGATTCCACAACATATTTGGATTTCGCCTTGACGAGAATGACGTCAATACTGACGAACCTTCGGGTTTACCCTGAAAGAATGCTGACCAATCTGAATCTCACGGGAGGACTTGTATTTTCTGAAGAGGTGCTTTTGGCCCTGGTGTCCTCGGGCATGAAAAGGGAAGACGCATATTCCAAAGTGCAGGGCTTGGCAATGGAGGCTTGGGATGGCCCTCCCAGTTTTCAGGAAAGAGTGAGCAATGACTCCGAGATTGTTGCAGTGCTCGGGAAGGAAATGATTGACCGGTGTTTCAGTTTGGAAAGGGCGCTTGGGCGGGTCGAGGAAGTTTTCCAGCGGCTTGGTTTGTGATCCGCCGGGGTTAATTGCCTAGACCGGTCCTGCGGCGCGCGACGGTTAAAACACGCTTTTGATATCTTACCTTCACGGGGAAGGGTGCGGCAACGCCCGCGCCTTTTTTATGTCCACTTTCCTTCAAAACCCGGCGCACATTATTGCATATCGTTGCAGGACTGAGAGGATTGCACGGCGAAGATCATGATCAGTAACGTAATGCGTAATACAATTTCGCCTAGTGCAACCACATTTTCCAGGAGTTGAATCGGATTGCGCGGAGGAAGCAGCCTTAGAACGGTAGATCGGGTGCTCAGTGTCTTGGAAGCCATAGGCAACACAGCCAACGGTCTCACTCTTACTGAGATCTCTTCCAAAGTCGACCTTAATAAGACGACGGTGTCCAGGCTCGTCGTGAGTCTGGAAAACCGGGGATACGTGCGCAGGGATGAAGACAACCTTCGCTACAGGCTGGGCATGAAGATTCTGAGCCTGACGGGAAAGTTTCTTCAATCGTTGGGGTTCCGGGAGGTTGCGGTGCCCTACCTCCGGGAAATCCAACGCCTGTCTGGGGAGACTGCCAATCTTGCGGTTGTCGACGGAACAGATGTCGTGTATCTGGACCGTTTCGAAAGCCAACACACCGTTAAAGCTTCTTTTCGAGTGGGGAAAAGAGCGCCACTATCCTGCACTGCTTTGGGTAAAGCCATGCTTGCTTACATGGATGAGGGAGAGGTCAGGCGTCGTCTCGAATTTGGTCGGGGTATAGTCCGCAGCACCGAGCATTCTTTGGCTTCTTTGGAAGAGCTCCTTGCTGACCTTGTGCTTATACGGGATAAAGGCGCTTCCGTTGACGATGAGGAGCACCAAATAGGGGTCCGGTGTGTAGGGGGACCCATTTTCGACGTGACTGGAAGGGTTATTGCCGCCATAAGTGTTTCCGGGCCGACATCCAGAATTTCTCGAGAAAGGCTTCCCGAAGTGTGCGTCCTCGTGCGGGGAGCCAGTCAGTCAATCTCTGCCGAGTTGGGGTACCCCGGCAACCGCAGGTCTTGAAATGAAGCGGCCTATGGCCGCTTTTGGAGGAAAGAAGAAATGGATGTCCTTCTTGGTATCGATGTTGGCACATCGGGTCTCAAAGTAATCGCGTTGTCTACAGAGGGCGTCGTTTTGGCCGGGGCGTCGCGGTCGTACCCATTGTCGTCCCCCAGGCGCGGTTGGGTTGAGCAGGACCCGGAAGACTGGTGGGCTGCCGCCTGCGACGCAGTGCGCGATGTGTTGGAGCAGCTGTCTGCCTCCGGTTCCGGGAACCGGAAGGTGGCCTCGGTTTCGCTGTCAGGCCACATGTCGAGTCTTGTGATGGTTGACCATAGGGGCGTCCCATTGAGACCTTGCCTTATGTTGACTGACACACGGGGGATCGAAGAGTCACGGCTCCTGTCAGCCGAGATCCAGGAAAGAGTAACGCGGGTTACCGGTGGCGTTTTACGGGCGGGCAGCGTGGCTGCCAAGCTCTTGTGGGTGAAGCGGAACGAACCCCAAGTGTATCGCAAGGCTGCCACTTTCCTGATGGCCAAGGATGTGGTGAGGGCGCGACTGACTGGGGAAATCTGCACCGAACCCACTGACGCCGGAAACACAATGTTTCTTGACCCCATTTCACGAGAATGGGAACGCAACCTGTACGAATCTTTGGATCTAAAGACTTCCCACCTTCCACGGCTTGTGGAGACCACTGATTTGGCAGGGTTTGTGACAGGTGAAGCGGCTGCTCAGACTCTGCTTGCGCCTGGAACCCCGGTTGTCGCCGGCGGGGCCGATATGGCTTGCAGCGCTGTGGGCACCGGTTGTGTTGAAGAAGGCATTGTCGCCGTTACTATAGGGACGGCGGCACAGGTGGTCACTTTGGCTCACAAGATCGACCCTCGCGGGGCGGGGCGCATCACTTTTCACCCTCA
>CAZYEC010000016.1:0-33643 GCA_964646385.1 uncultured Eubacteriales bacterium
TTCCACGGTCTCGGGGGGCAACACAACAGGGCCCAATGCATCCGAGAGGTCCGGGGCGGTGGGGGTCAACAAAGGCACCCCAAAGCTGGTCAGGCCGAAAGCCTGGCAAAGAAACATGTAAGTTGTAGCCACTATGCCCAACAACCCAAATACTGATCCCACAAAAATGAAAATGACGGTGGCAACTCTTGCGAACATGGCTATTTCCAAGTTTGGCAACGTAAAGGAAGCCACTCCGGTGACTGCAATCACGATGACCATTATGGGGCTGACTATCGAAGCAGAGACTGCGGCGTCCCCGATCAACAAAGCCCCGACGATGCCGATTGTGGGACCTATGGGGGAGGGGATTCTTATGCCGGCTTCCTTAATGAGCTCAAAGCCGGCGTACATGAGCAAGACTTCAACCAAGAGGGGAAAAGGAAGCGCTTCTCTGGAGGCAGCGATTGGCGCAACCAGCGAAGTGGGTATCATTTCCGGATGGTAGTTGACAATAGCCACGTACATACCCGGGAACAGCACTGTCAGAAACAGGCCAACGTACCTGATTCCCCTGAGGACATTGCCGTAAGGCCATCTCAGATTATTGTCTTCCGGGGTGTGGATAAACGTGAAAAAAGTGACCGGCATCACCAGGGCGAACGGGTCCCCGGAAACCAACACCGCACACATCCCCTGCATGATGAAATGGGCTACTCTGTCCGGCCTTTCTGTGGCCAGTATAGTGGGCAAAAGGCTGTGGCCGCTCTCAATGAATTGCTCAAGCACTCCGCTTGAAAAAACCTCCGATGTATCGATAGACGTAATCCGTCTTCTGATTTCTCGCACAATTTTGGGATTTACCACCCCTTCCAGGTAGAGAAGGGCGCATTTTGTCTTGACTCTTACCCCTACATCCAGGCTTTCGACCACCAAATCCGGGGTCCTTACCAAAGAACGGACCAAAGCCGTGTTGCTGCGAAGCATCTCAACGAACCCATCCTGGGGTCCTCTCACGATCCGTTCCGAAATGGCTTCTCCTACCGGCCTGTGTTCCCATCCTTTGGTTTCGACGATGAGGGCGGTGGACGAACCTTCCGCGAGGACCAGGGAGTCGCCAACTACCACACTCTCCAATACTTCTTCTACAGTAGTCTTTTCCTCAACCTGGCCATTGGCAAGCAAAGCGTATTTAAGGTACTTGATAGGGTCTTTTTCACCGGGTTTTCTGACCGAAGAAAGAAGCATGAGGGGCTGCAGTATTGATTCAAAGACACGGGTTTCTGAACTCAACCCATCGATGTACGCGACGGCAATCCTCAGTTTTGGTTTGCCGCATACCAATTCTTTGAAAACAACGTCCGAACTCTGGGGAACGTGAAAGCTGTTTTTTATGAGCTTCAAGTTGTCATCCAAACGGCGGGACAGTTTTCTGCCGCGGCCCTTCTCGCCGGAAGGCGATCGAGTCTGTTCTCCGGGTATTGGCCTGTCGCCCATGCTGAACCTGGCTCTTTCAGGCCGCCCTTCCCGCGGTCCCAAGGACCGTCTTAAAAACCGCAACACGTTTGAAAAACGCACAGAACCACCCGACTCTTAATGATGAGGTTATGCTCAGCATCCCCTTTTGAAAGAACCCTTATTAACGAGCAGGCGGCGTTGCGGCTCAGGGCAATCTCATCACGGAAGCAGCGCCTGAATTTGGCCGGCCGCAGAGGCGCAGACGGCAGCCAACTGAACACATCGCGGAGTGAACACTGCCAAAGCACACGATCTGTGGTATACTGACACGGGAATGTCAAAAAATGGGAAACCGAGGTGATCCAGGTCAATTCCACAATTGTAGTAATCCCGGGATGTGATAAGTATCCCGAAAACTTGCTTTCTTTGGACAATCGGCCAAGTCGTCTTTACCTTTTGGGTGAGATACTTCCAATCGACCGCGTGGCTGTGGCTATCGTGGGCACCCGTTCGCCCACATCTTTGGGAAGGGTCATCGCCTACGAATTGGCCAAAGACCTGGGGGGTGCCGGGGTCACTATCGTATCGGGACTGGCAGCAGGCATAGATGCCCAGGCCCACAGGGGGGCAATGGATGCCGGGGGGAGGACCATTGCGTGCCTGGGAGCAGGCACCAACATCTTGTATCCGAAATCCAACGAAAAACTGTACCGGACAATTCCTCTCCGGGGCGCTCTCGTTTCGGAATACCCCGACGGAACGTTGCCCTTGCCATGGCGATTCCCGCAACGAAACAGGATTATTTCGGGCCTGTCCTTGGGGGTCGTGGTCGTGGAAGCGGGAGAAAAATCGGGGGCCATTCTCACGGCGGACTGGGCCCTAAAACAAGGGCGCCCGGTCATGGCGGTGCCCGGAAGTCCTAAGTCACGCGTCAGTGTGGGGACCAACAGATTGATTCAAGATGGGGCCTATCTGGTAACTTCGGCCACCGATGTGCTATCCTTTCTCGTGCGGGAAGGTGAGTGCCTGCCCCGCTTCACCGGTCCCGACGGCCAACCGTGCGGGCAATTGAGTTTGGAAGAATCCTTGGTCTTGAGTGAAATAAAGGGTAACATGCTTACCGGAGATGAAATAGCGGTCGTGATGCAGTCGTTTTCACCGGGGAAAGTGATGTCACTTTTGTCCTCCCTCGAAGTTAAAGGCGAAGTGGTGAGGGTTTCTGGTGGCAGGTACCTGGTCAAGCCAAAAGAGGCTTTGCAGAGGAAGGAGTAAGATTACTCGATGGCAATAACAAAACCTAAACCTCTCATAATTGTGGAATCGCCCACCAAAGCTAGGACCATCTCCAGGTTCATGAAATCAAGATACCAGGTGATGGCCTCTTTGGGACACGTGAGGGATCTGCCCAAAAGCACTCTGGGGGTCGATGTCGAAAACGATTTTGCGCCATTAATATTCGGGGTAAAGGGGAACTCATCAAAGGACTCAGGAGTGCCGCCAAAAAGGCGTCGGTCGTTTATCTTGCTACTGACCCTGACAGAGAAGGCGAGGCTATTTCCTGGCATCTTTGCAACGTCCTGGGGATTGATCCCGGTGAAGCCAAAAGGGTAACTTTTCGGGAAATAACCGAAAAAACCGTCAAGGAAGCATTTTCTCATCCCAAACCGCTGAACGCGGGGTTGGTTGACGCCCAGCAGGCCCGGCGCGTGTTGGACCGCTTGGTAGGGTACAGCCTCAGCCCTCTGCTTTGGCACAAAATCAGGCCTGGGCTATCGGCCGGAAGAGTCCAATCCGCGGCCTTGCGGCTTGTGGTTCAGCGTCAGATGGAAATCGATTCGTTTGTGCCCGAAGAATACTGGACCCTGGACGCCCACTTGGAAGGCGAACACGGTCGAGTCAAAGCAAGGTATACCGGCACAAAAGGAGAAAAAGCCCGGCTTCAGAACAAAGCTCGGGTGGATGAAGTGCTGAGTGATATTCACGGCAAACCTTTTACAGTGGTTTCCGTTGCCCCTAAAGAAAGACGAAAATACCCGCCGTTTCCTTTCACGACCTCAACGTTGCAGCAAGAGGCTTCCAGAAAGCTCGGGTTTTCCGTCAGAAAGACCATGTCGGTGGCCCAGACTCTGTACGAGGGCGTGGGGCTTGGGAAGGGCGGTTACACCGGCCTTATAACCTACATGAGGACGGACTCCACCAGGGTTTCTCCGACCTCGCAGGCGGAAACCCGCCAATTAATAAAAGAAATGTTTGGGCAAGATTTTGTGGGTTTGCCGCGCAAAGAAAGATCGAAACCCGGCGAGCAGGGGGCCCACGAGGGGATAAGGCCCACAAGCACCATTAGGAAACCTCAGGACATTCAGTCATATCTGAAGCCCGATCAATATAGGCTATACAAGCTAATCTGGGAAAGGCTCATGGCCAGCCAAATGTCGCCTGCCCTGTTCGACACAGTGACCTGCGATATCGACTCCGGGGGCCACATTTTCAGGGCTACGGGATCCAGAATGCGTTTCCCGGGTTTTACCAAGGTGTATGAAGAAAGCACCGATTCCCCTTCGGAAAACGACAAAGAGATAATCCCGCTATCCGTGGGGGAAGTGCTGAGACTTTTGGAACTGGAACCAGTTCAGCATTTCACCGAGCCACCGGCCAGGTATACTGAAGCGTCCCTTGTGAAAGCCCTGGAAGAAAACGGTATCGGACGCCCGTCCACTTACGCACCGGTGATCGCTACGCTCTTCGAAAGAGAGTACGTGCGGCGGGAGGCTAAGAGGCTTTACCCCACAGAACTGGGTAACACGGTAGATTTGCTTCTGAGGGAAAACTTCCCTTCTGTGGTGGACCTCAAGTTTACAGCAGAAATGGAACGCAAGCTGGATTCCGTGGAAGAAGGGGAAGACTTCTGGGTAGGCGTTCTGCGAGAATTTTGGGGCCCCTTCAAGAAACAGCTGGATAAAGTCGATTCTCAAGTGGAAAGACTTCAGATTCAGGATGAACCTGCCGGGGAAAATTGCGAAAAGTGCGGCAGGCCAATGGTGATTAAAACCGGGAGATACGGGCGTTTCATGGCTTGTTCCGGTTACCCCGACTGCAAGAACACCAAACCCATTCTGGAGAAGGCCGGGGTACTTTGCCCTAAGTGCAAAAAGGACATGGTAGTCAGGCGGTCCAAAAAAGGGAGAGTTTTTTACGGGTGCTCCGGTTACCCGCAATGCGATTTTGTCTCCTGGCAAAAACCTGTCCCGGGATCGGTTTGCCCGAAGTGCGGGACATTTTTGGTGGAAACAGGCAGCAAGAAAAGGGAGTACAGGTGCGCAAATGGCCAGTGCGATTTTCGGGCCAAAAACCTCTAGAAAATTCGGAATACAAGTTGCCTGCCTTTGTGCCGAATGGTACTATACAGCCGTATGTTCAGATTGCAGAAGGCTATAGAGCAGGAGCTGGTGTTCTTTTGGACAGGACGCTAATGGAGTGGCGCGACGAGTTTTTGGGCGAAGTTGGGGTGGCAGGAACCCAAAGCCCCAACACTATTGACGCTTACGCCAGCGACCTTGACCAATTCTTTGCCTTTCTTGTGAGAAGGGCCGGGGACGCATCCCCGGAGAATCTGGGGACTTCTGTTTTGAACCCAGAGGGCGTCCGGGGATTTGTGAGACATCTTTCTGCCGGGGATTATAAGGGCTCCTCAATCTCTAGAAAGACTTCTTGTCTGAGAAGTTTCATTAGGTTCCTTGCAAAAAGGGGCGCTTTGGAACAGGACCCGGCCCGGGAATTGACAGCCAGAAAGAAGGCTGCATTCCTTCCCAGAGTGCTTTCTAAAAACGAAGCAGAAAAGCTGGTCCTGGCACCGAATACCGGCACAGTTTTGGGCAAGAGGGACCGGGCCATACTGGAGATGCTTTACGGTGCGGGCCTCAGGGTTGGCGAGTTGTGCGGCCTGGACGTGGGGGACATCGATTATTCTCTGGGATTCGCCACTGTTTTGGGCAAAGGCAGCAAACAGCGGATGGTGCCCATAGGGTCCATGGCCATTGACGCTTTGGGCGATTATCTAAGCTCGGGAAGGCCGAAGCTGGCCTGCGGAAAAGGGGTGCATTCTCTTAGGAAGCCCTTGTTTTTGAATGCGGCCGGAGGCAGGCTCACGACGCGATCGGTCAGAAGAGTCGTCAGGAGCTACCTGGTCCGCTGCGGAATCGACCCCTGCAGGTGCTCTCCCCATACGTTGAGACACTCCTTTGCAACGCACCTTTTGGCAGGAGGCGCCGATCTGAGATCGGTTCAAGACATGCTCGGGCATGCTTCGATTCGCACCACTCAGATATATACCCACGTTTTGCCGGACAGGCTCAAAGAGGTTTACAAAAAAGCCCATCCCAGAGCGAAGGCTTGCGCCCCAGAGGCCGGTAAAACGTCGGAAAAAAGGAGTGAACCGCAGGCATGAAAAATGGCCCGAGTATCACGGGTACCACGGTTTTGGCAGTGCGCGTCGGCAGCGATTCAGCCATGGCAGGGGACGGCCAGGTCACTTTGGAGGCCAACCACACCGTTCTTAAGTCAGGTGCCAAAAAAGTACGGAAAATTTACAAGAACAGCATCGTGGCGGGATTTGCGGGTTCTGTGGGAGATGCCTTCACGCTGTTCGATAAACTGGAACGGCATCTTGAAGAAACCCGGGGCGATCTCATGAGGGCGGCGGTTGAACTCGCCAAAGAATGGCGAACGGACAGGGTCCTGAGGCAGCTCCAGGCGATGCTGTTGTGCATGGACAAATCCAGGATCCTCCTGGTGAGCGGAACAGGGGAAGTCATTGAACCTGACGAACCCATCTTGGCCATTGGATCAGGGGGTGCCTTCGCCATGGCGGCGGCAAAAGCCCTTGTCAAATTCACAGACCTGGATGCATCCAGTGTAGCCCGGGAAGCCCTCAAAATCGCCGCGTCCATTTGCATATATACCAACGAAAACATCGTGGTGGAGGAACTTCAATGAGAGCGTTCAAAGGGGAAAGGATGGTGCGTTAATGGGCGATATGACGCCCCGCCAAATTGTGCACGAGCTCGACAAATTCATCGTCGGGCAGGATGAAGCCAAAAAGGCCGTGGCTGTGGCGATCAGGAATCGCCTGCGAAGGCAAAGGGTCGGCGGCAATCTGCAAGACGACATAGTACCCAAAAACATCCTGATGATAGGCCCAACCGGCGTGGGCAAAACGGAAATCTGCAGGCGACTTGCAAAATTGGTGAACGCACCTTTCAGCAAAGTTGAGGCTTCCAAATATACTGAGGTCGGTTATGTTGGACGGGATGTGGATTCCATCGTTCGCGATCTTGTGGAAGCGTCAGTGAGGATGGTGCGCAACGAAAAGTTCGAAGAGGTGAAGCTCAAAGCCCAAAAACTAGCCGAAAACAGATTGGTGGAGCTTTTGTACCCGCTGCCCAAAAGGCGGGAAGCCGCCAGAAACCCTCTGGAAATGTTGTTCAACCCGACTTCCAGAGAGGAAATCACGGAAGATGACGATTTTCATGAGAGATTGCGGGAGGCCAAAGCTAACCGTACGCTTGCCAGACAACGCTTGGAAAAGGGTGAGATCGAAGATGAAGAAATAGAGATCGAAGTCGATGATGTTTCTGTCCCGACGCTGGAGTTTTTCGACGGGTCTTCTATGCAGGAAATGGGCTTTAATCTGCAGGACATGTTGGGGGGCGTGCTGCCCAAAAAAAAGAAACGTCGTAGGGTCAAAGTGAGGGAAGCCAGACGGATCCTTGCTCAAGATGAATCGGGAAAACTGGTCGATCAGGATTCCATCACAAGCAACGCCATAGCCCGAGCCGAAAAACTTGGCATCGTGTTTCTGGACGAACTCGACAAAGTTGCGGGCAGAGAACGTGGAGCGGGCCCCGACGTGTCTAGGGAGGGCGTGCAAAGAGACCTTCTGCCGATCATCGAAGGGACTACCGTGGTAACAAAGTACGGCCCCGTGAAAACCGACCATATCTTGTTTATTGGGGCGGGGGCCTTTCATGTGTCGAAACCGGCTGATCTCATACCCGAGCTCCAGGGAAGGTTTCCCATAAGGGTTGAGCTGGAATCTTTGACGAAGGAGGACTTTGTGCGGATCCTGACTGAACCGGAAAACTCTCTGACCAGGCAATATCGCGCGCTGTTGGCGACAGACGGAGTTGAACTTGAGTTCACAAAAGACGGCGTAGACGAGCTGGCCAACATGGCTTACGCTGTCAACCAGGCCACAGAAAATATTGGGGCAAGACGGCTTCACACAGTCATCGAAAAGCTGTTGGAAGACATTTTGTACCGCGCCCCAGATCCGGATCTTACGAAAGTGGTAGTGGACGCCGGATACGTTGAAGCAAAGATGAAAAACCTTGTTGCCGACCAGGATGTTTCCCGCTACATTCTTTAAGAGCCGGGTTCAGCCGGAACAAGGAGAACAGGAGAGGAACAGAATGCAGACTTTATTAGACAAAACACGACGTATGAATCAACTTCTTTCAATGGCGGCCACCGAGGTGGATTTTTACAACAGTGCCAGGGTTATCCGAGACTCTATCGGCTGCAACGTTTACGTTCTGGACAAAATGGGGAAAGTCTTGGGTTACGCATTGCAAGACGATTTTGAGTGTGCGGTCATGACTGAAGACGTACTGCGCCAAAAGGAGTTTCCCTCCTCATATAACGGCAGGCTGTACATTTACAGGGAGACTGCCGCAAACATCCGGCAGGACGGCACGTGTGTGTTCAAAGAAGGTGTGCCCTGTGTGTACGATAACAAAGTTACAACTATACTGCCGGTTTTGGCAGGGGGAGAGCGTCTGGGAACCCTTCTTCTTGCCCGTGCCGGGCAAGATTTTGACATGGCGGATTTGGTCTTGGCAGAACATGCGGCAACAGTCATCGCCATGGAGATCATCCGTTACAACCAAGAGACTGTTGAAGAAGAAGCCCGCAGCCGCACTGCCGTGCAGGTGGCATTGGGCACTCTGTCTTTTTCAGAGCTCAACGCTATGAGGCATATTTTCGAAGAACTTGACGGGACCGAAGGTTTCCTGGTCGCATCGAAAGTCGCTGACCGGGTCGGGATCACCCGTTCAGTAATAGTGAATGCCCTTCGCAAGTTCGAATCCGCCGGGGTAATAGAATCCAGGTCTTTGGGCATGAAAGGCACTTACATCAGAGTTCTCAACACAAAACTGCTCGAGGAACTGAAAAAGTTGCGATGAAGCTATAAAATTGTTCCAGTAATTTCGCCGACTTGAAGGATTTTCAGATTCCTTGTAGAATGTGGACGATACAACCGAATATCTGAAAGTTGCCGTGCACCGATAAAGGCAAAACTGCTGAAAGGCAGTGACGCAAAGCCACGGGTCTAAAGCGCAGAATCTGCGCCAAGACGGCCGGGTTCCCGAAGGGCGGTAGTTGTATGCAAGTCTGCCTTCCGGTTTGGTGCCGGAAGGCGTTTTTTTGTGCAAGAAGGGGGGAGCAACGGTGAAAGATGTCGGAAGTCTCATGCAAAGGGCCATGGACGGTGCCTGGTGTCGTCACGAAACACTGGCCGGCAACGTGGCCAACAGCGAAACGCCCGGCTACAAAAGACAGGACGTGGATTTTCGGGGCACGCTACAAAACGCGCTTAAAGCCCGGCTTCCCATGGCCGGCAAGGATCCCGGGCATTTTGAAGGCAACGCCGGGACCGGGTTCCAGGTATCCCAAGACCTAAGAGCGATTTCACCTGATGGAAACGGGGTCGACATCGACCTGGAGATGGGGGAATTATCCACAAACGCGTTGTATTACGCCGCGGTGTCCCGTCAAATGGCCGCGTACCTTTCTGTCATTCGGAAGGCAATCACGGAAGGGAGGCGTTAACGTGAGGCTTTTTTCCGCTATCGAAGTTAGTGCCTCTGGTCTGACGGCGGAACGCTTCAGGCTCGACTTGATAGCATCCAACCTTGCAAATGCGGAAAGCACCCGAACAGAGACAGGAGAGCCTTACCGCAGAAAGGTGGCGCTGTTCGGCCCCGGGGGGGCCAGGTATTCGTTTCGTGACCTTCTGACTAGAAAGTGTAGCGGTTTAGCGGAAGGCGTCAGCGTTTACGGAGTGGCAGAAGATAAAAGCCCATTCAAGAGGGTGTACATGCCCGGACATCCGGACGCTGACGAGGAAGGCTACGTGGCCTATCCCAATGTGGACGTGATCACGGAGATGGTGGACATGATGACCGCCACTCGGGCCTACGAGGCCAATGTCACTGCCATCGAGGCTGCGAAATCTATGGCGCAAAGGGCGCTGGAGCTCCTGAAAGTGTAGGAGAAACTGATCCAAAGTACGTTTTTTAGTCACCGGGGGGGGACAAAGCCAGATGTATATTAGAGGTATTTCAATCCCCAGGGCGGCACAGCCCAGGCAAGTCGTTCCCAGATCTTTGTCTTTAGGCTCAAACGCCGGGGCAACCGCGGCGGCATTCCCCGACCTTGTCCAAGAGGCTTCCACAACACTCTCTTTGCTGGACAGGGATGCCGTTCAGTCTCAAATAGACTTGGTTACCGGAAACGCCAGGGATATGCACACGGCGGTTTTGGCAATGGAAAAGGCTAGCATGGCGTTGGACCTCGTGATTTCCATAAGGAACAAGGCCATAGAAGCCTACCAGGAAATCATGCGGATGCCTTTGTAGGCCGGCAGAGAGGTGATGGACGGTGCCCGTAGCACTAGTATCTTTTTCAAAGGATCTTAAGGAAGTATGGAAGAGACTTGGGAGGGCTCCCAGGGCCGTGATATTGATCGCGGTTGGGTTAGCCTTCTGTGGGGCAATTGCGTTTATCGTTTCCAATGCCAAAGGCACTGCCTTCGAGACGTTGTGGTCCAACTTGGACGCGTCCGACGGGGGAGCTATTGTCGCGGAGCTGGAACGTCAATCCATACCGTACAGGCTCGAGGACGGAGGCAGGACCATCAAAATACCTGCCGGCGAGGTCCACAGAACCAGGCTTTCCTTTGCGGCCCAGGGGCTTCCCTCCTCGGGGGTTGTGGGCTTCGAAAGCATCGGCTCCAACAGCATCTGGGCCACGGATTTTGAAAGAAAGGTCCAATATGTGAGAGCCCTTTCTGGTGAGCTCACCAGGACCGTCAAATCAATTTCGGGGGTGCTAGACGCAAGGGTCCACATAGTCTTGCCGGAACCGACTGTGTTTGCCGTTCAGCAACGCCCTGCCACTGCAGCGGTCCTCGTGAAAGTGAGCCCCATGAACGAGCTTAACCCTGCCAGTGTTAGGGGCATTGTAAACCTTGTTGCCCGATCAGTGGAAGGACTGTCCCCGTCTGAAGTGACCGTCATGGATTCTCAAGGGCGGCTGCTTTCAGACGAATACGAATCCGGGGGGCCGGGTTCAATTTCTACTGTGGCCTTCGAACTGACCTCCAATGTTGAAAAAGGGTTGGAAAAGCGCCTGGTGTCTTTGCTTACGCCTGTTGTGGGGCCGGGCAACGTGGTGTGCCAGGTGAAAGCCGACCTGAACCTTGACCAAGTAAAGACGCTGGACACCATTTACACCGCTGAACCTGAAGGGATACTTCGCAGTTCCCAGGAAGCCACTGAGGTCTACCAAGGCACGGAAGGGCTTCCCGGGGGACAGGCGGGAGGCCTTGATGTTCCGACGTACGCGACTGGGCAAACCGGGGAATCCACCTTTGAAAGGATCGAGTCAACCAGAAACTACGAAGTGGGCCAGAAGACTGTCGAAACCATCGTGACTCCCGGCGCCATCAAAAGCCTGTCGGTAGCCTTGCTAGTAAACAAAGAACTGGACGACGAAGCCCAAACCATGATCACAGAGAGCGTGACTGCTGCGCTTGGGTTGGATCCTTTGCGACAAGACAAAATCAGCGTCACGGGAGTTCTGTTTGATCGAAGTCTCGCAGACAAAATAGATGGTTCTTTGGAAATGCCGGTTCCCGAGTTCAACAAGGTTTACGTTTACGGGGCCGCCGTAGGGCTGGCACTGGTGCTCGGAACCCTGATTATTATCCTCACGCAACGAAAGCGGAAAAACCGAAAACCTGAAATCTTGGAACCTGAACCGTTGTTCTTGACCCAAGAGGTTGCCGTGCCACCAGAAGTCGTGGTGCGACAACGGACAAAAGAATCCGTCGAAAGGCTTGCCAGGACCAACCCCGGCTCTGGGGCAGCCCTCATGAAAACCTGGATTTTGGAGGACGAACGGTAATGGCGCTTGGAAGGGGCTCTATCACAGGTAAAGAAAAAGCTGCGATTCTCTTGATATCTTTGGGACCGGACCTTTCAGCCCAGGTGATGAAGCACTTGAGAGAAGACGAGATCGACCTGCTCACTTTGGAGATTGCCTCTACCCAAAGAGTTGACCAAGA
The DNA here is from genome assembly GCA_964646385.1 of uncultured Eubacteriales bacterium. GTDB lineage: Bacteria > Bacillota > Sulfobacillia > Fermentithermobacillales > Fermentithermobacillaceae > JAXGZG01. The sequence continues at coordinate 11,843 of CAZYEC010000016.1, forward strand.
CGTGCGGGATTCGGTCATGGCCGAGTTCAACGAAATGGCCGTGGCACAAGAATATATAGACCAAGGAGGTTTGGAGTACGCCAAGTCGGTTCTGGAAAAGGCGCTGGGAAGCGACAAAGCTTTTGACGTCCTGGGAAGGTTGACGGCATCTTTACAGGTAAGACCTTTCGACTTTGCCAGAAAAGCGGACCCTGGCCAATTGTCCAACTATCTGGAGGCAGAATCGCCTCAAACCATAGCATTGGTCATGAGCTACCTTACCCCGGAACAGGCTGGGGCCATCATGGCGAGTCTTTCCCCGGACCTTCAAGTGGAGGTTTCCAGGAGGATAGCTTCCATGGAAGGGTCTAACCCGGAAGTCCTAAAAGAAATCGAGAGAGTGCTCGAGTACAAAATGGTGGCACTCATGGGTCAGGACTACACCAAAACGGGCGGGCTTTCTGCCATAGTGGACATCCTTAACAACGTCGACAGACAAACGGAGAAGACTATCTTAAGCGCTCTTGACGCGGAAGCCCCCGAACTGGCCGAAGAGATAAAAAGGCGCATGTTCTTGTTTGAAGACATCATTTACCTGGATGACCGAGCGGTTCAGCAGTTCATGAGGGAAGTGGACATGTCGAAAGACTTGCCCCTCGCCCTGAAGGGGTCCACCGAAGAAGTCAAACAAAAGATTTACAAAAACGTGTCTTCCAGGGCGGCTGACACCATCAAAGAAAGCGTTGACTATCTGGGGCCAGTCAGAATGCGAGATGTGGAGGACGCTCAGCAGCGCATAGTTGCCATCATTAGGCGGCTTGAAGATCAGGGCCAGATTGTCCTTGCCCGCGGGGGAGGTCAGGAAATCCTTGTCTAGGGTGTTTAGGGTTACCAAAAGGGCAAACGTCGGGGTTCGGTCCATAAAACCGGTAAGTCTTAAGACAGCTCATTTGGGGCCGCTGGAGGAGGCCAAAGCCTTACTGGATCGCTCCAAAGAAGAAGCCCGCAACATTCTTACCGAGGCAAAAGCTCAAGCGGCATCAATGCGGGAGCAAGAGATGCAGGCGGGGTACAAGGAGGGCTACGAGGAAGGTTACCGGTCCGGGTTGGCTTCTTTCGAAGGACTGCTGCTTGAGGCCGAAAGTGCCCTCGCCCTTGCACAAAGATCTTACGACGAGATGCTTGCGCGAGCCGAGCCCATTTTGCTTGCTTTGGTTTTGGATGTTGCGGAAAAGGTGGTCGGACAGTCTTTGGGGACCCAGCGCGATGCAGCGCTTTCCATGCTCAAACGCGGCATGGAAGCGCTTGCAGACGAAAGACAATTCACGATCCACGTGGGGCCTGAGGCTCAAGCCTTATTCCAAAATGCTGCCGAAGAACTAAAAGGAGATTTTGGAGCGGTCTGCCTCCAAATGATCGTGGACAAGTCGGTAGGTGATGGTTTCGTTATCAGGACGCCTCACGGATTTGTGGATGCCACGGTGAGATCTCAGATAAAAAACTTGGCTCAGTCTCTCGCCGAAACTAGGAAACAACTTCGGGAGGTGCACGGGCAATGAACGATGCGGTCTATTCCGCTTACTCTCAAGCGTTGAGTTCCGCAAGGGCCCTGACCTTCGGCGGGCACGTGACTGATGTCATAGGATTCTTAATCGAGTCATCGGGGCCCAAAGCGAAAATGGGCGAAATATGTCGGTTGTTGCCCGCTTCAGGTGCCGGGCTTTTGGGTGAAGTTGTAGGTTTTCGGGATGGCAAGGTGCTCATTATGCCTTACGGAGACTTGGATGGCATCGAACCCGGCTCGCCCGTATTCGGCACAGGGAAAGAACTCAGAGTTCCCGTGGGGGATGAAATGCTTGGAAGGATTGTGGATTGCCTGGGGCGGCCCATAGACGGTCGCCCGCTGTGGCCCGTGTCCCTGCACAAGCCCGCCATGGCTGAAGCCCCGGGGCCTATGCAGCGGTGCCGCATTTCATCTCCTTTCGAAACCGGGATAAAGGCCATAGATGGGCTACTGACTTTAGGATGTGGGCAGAGAATCGGCATTTTTTCCGGTTCCGGGGTAGGCAAATCCACACTTATGGGCATGATCGCGCGAAACACATCGGGGGAAGTCAACGTGATCGCACTTGTCGGGGAAAGGGGACGTGAGGTCAAAGAGTTTGTGGAAAGAGACCTGGGGGCGGAAGGTTTGAAGCGTTCGGTTCTGGTGGTATCCACCTCAGACCAGCCTGCCGTCACAAGAATCAAAGCCGCTTGGGTCGCAACCACAATCGCCGAGTATTTCAGGGACAAAGGCCTTTCGGTCCTTTTGATGATGGATTCCGTGACCAGATGGTGCATGGCCCTTAGGGAAGTCGGCCTTGCAATAGGTGAGCCCCCTACTACGCGGGGTTACACTCCGTCCGTTTTTGCAAACTTGCCCAAATTGCTTGAGCGGGCAGGCACCGGTGCTTCAGGCAGCATCACCGGAATTTACACGGTCCTGGTCGAGGGAGACGATATGGATGAGCCCATAGCCGACGCGGCAAGGGGCATCCTGGACGGACACATCGTGCTCTCAAGGGAACTGGCCAATATGGGTCACTACCCTTCCATAGATATCCTGCAATCCGTGTCAAGACTCTCCACTGAAGTGGCCGGGGAAACGCAACTAGAAAACGGCCTCATGGCCAGAGACATTCTTGCTACTTACCGTAAGGCGGAAGACTTGGTGAACATCGGCGCCTACGTAAAAGGCTCAAGCCCCAAGATCGATAATGCTATTGCTCGCATTGACAAAATATACGGTTTTTTGAGACAAGGTATTTTCCAAAAGTTTTCAATGGAAGAATCTCAGAAGTTGCTCGCATCCGTCTTTCAGGAAATTGTTTTGGAAGGAGCGGAAAAAATTTCGTGAGAAAATTCACCTACTCCCTTGAGCGAGTGCTGGAGATACGGGATGTGAAGCGCCTATTGGCACGGGAGACTTTTGGCCGCGACCTCCAAAACGAACATAATGCCCGGAAAAACCTGGACAAAAGCCTCAACCGGCGCGATGACCTACATGAGGCCCTTCGCAAGGCCTCGGAAGGTTCTCTGGATACCGGCAACATCAGGCATCTTCTCATGTGCCGCCAATGGGTGGAAGACGAAATATATCTAGGGGAGGGAGAACTCGGCAAAATGCAGGCTATTTTACAAAATAGCCGCGAGAAAGTCTTGATGAGAACCAGGGAGCATCGTGTCCTAGAGACTCTCAAGGAAAAGGCCCTCAAAGATTACATGGAGCGATACTGGTGGGAACAGGCAAAACAAACCGACGAAAGCGGAACCGCGCGGTTTTTGCGCAAGGGAAGGTGGTGAAATCACAATCCCATGATGGGCAGTTTGCAGATTCTAAACGCGACAGGTGCGGCGCCGGAAGCACCACTTGAGGGTGGCTCAAGATCTGTGGAGGGAGGCGCATTGGAGAATGCATTTCTTCCTTTGCTGGCAGTTCTTCTTATCCCGCCGCCGAGTTTTGCACCGGAATTCTGGGAATCCAATGGCCTGGGGTCAGAACAGGCCGCCGGAGAGGCGCCAAATGAGCATTTTCAGGGCTATGGGGGAGTTCCGGCAGAAATTGCCCCGGCGGCGTCAATGCCCCCCAAAGAGACTTTTTTGAATGTTTTGCCCGAGCCTTTCATCGAAATTCGGGGTTTTGACGAAACCGATCCGTCCACCGTTGATTTTGGAAGCGGAACCAAAATCCAGGCAAAGTTTGAACTGGCACTGGGCACCCAAACCCAATGGGTATCAGTAATGCCCCAAGGGGAGACTTCGGCCATTAGCCCCGGGATGAGTCTTTGCGGGGTTGCGGGACTATCCGGGAGCCAAGAGATATTCGGGAAGACGCAAACAGGCGGTTACCGAACTCCCCTCGAGACTGCACAAATTGGAGAAAGCAGCGCAAGAGGAACCCCTTTGTTGGAAGTGCCCAAGGTCTCTGAGGGAAATGACCCTCGGACAGGGGGCGGGGATATCCTCGAGCAGTTCAAAACGCTTGGCCGGGACAGGCCAGTTTTTCAAGTCGCTCTTCCCACGACAAGTGCTGATTCACCCAACGCGGTGCTTGACACCGGCAAAGCCAGGGAACTGGCTCAATTCTTGTACAGGGAATCTCTTGAGCGTTTGCCTAAAGCCCTGAAGATAAGAATCGACCCGCCTGAACTGGGTAAAGTGACAGTTCTTTTGGCCAAAAGGGGTGAGCGGGTGGCAGTGCGTTTTACGGCGTCACCTTCCGCGGCAAAGTTGCTTTCGGAGGCGCATTTGAGCCTCGAGAAGGCCCTGCAAGATGCGGGCTTGATGCTGTCAGGTTTTGCGGTCGACGACGGGGGAAATTCCGGTGCCGAATCCCGCGGCTTCCAAGAGGAAAAGCGCCGGGGGCGGAGGGCGAGGAAGAGGCAGAATCTAACGAGCATGCCGGACAATCCCTGGTCAATCCCCAAGCCGGGCAGCCTGTACGAGTATTTGGCGTGAGATTTCGGAACCGAAAGGGGGTTGCAAATGTTAGTTACGGGAGCGAATCGTTTGACGGGCAGCGAGGTTTTTGAAGGGGTTTTCATGCCCGGCGGACTCCAGGATCAGTTCATGAAAATACTTCTCACCGAACTCAGGTACCAGGATCCCATGGATCCAATGAAAGAAAAAGAGTTCTTCACCCAAATGGCTCAGTTTGCGGCGGCGAGTCAAATGGAGAGTCTGAACTCGAAGGTGAACGTTCTGGCCGGAATCTTGCTTGCCGGCCGTTTCAGCCAGGATTTCTTATCGGTGGCCGCGCTGGTGGGACACCAGTTCCGGGCAGAGATCGATGGAGTCAGTTATAGCGGAACGATTGAGGCGGCGGTGGTTCTCGACGGCCAAGTGGCCATCAAGTGCGGCGTACATGTGATACCGGCCGCAAACCTGACTTTTGTTGGAGGGACAGCCCATGAAACTACAGATGTCTCCTAAGGCTCTCAGGACAGACAGGAAAAAGACAGGCTGGGAAAACGGGGTCGCTTTGGGCGGACCGAAACCCGGTTCTTCTTTCGTGGGCGCGCTCCGGGATGCCGGCCGGCAAAAGGGCGTCACTTTTTCGAAACATGCCACAGCAAGACTGAACGATTGGGGCAAACCCTTGGGCGAAGACATGCTCAGCGGCCTGCAATCTGCCGTTGAAGCCGCTTCCGCAAAAGGAGCCCGAGCAACTTTAGTGCTCATGAAAGGCGTTGCTTTTGTGGTGGCCCCCCAGAAACGGACAGTGGTCACAGTGATACCCGACGAGCGAATAAAAGAAAACATCTTTACATCGATTGACAGCGCTGTTGTTTTGGATCTGTAGGACGGCAGGTTTCGGGCTGGACCCTTTCAAGGGAGGCCAAGCGCTCAAACATAGATGGGAGCGCCGAAACCGTGAAAAAGAAAGGGGATTGAATACAAAGATGATGCGCTCGCTTTTTAGCGCAGTGTCGGGTTTGAGAACCCATCAGATGCGCATGGACGTGATAGGCAACAACGTTGCCAACGTTAACACTCCCGGTTTCAAATCTAGCCGGGTAACTTTTCAGGAAGTGTTCAGCCAGACTTTGCGCGGAGCAAGTTCGCCCTCGGACGCGGACGGTACTTCCGGCGGAGGGACGAACCCCATGCAAGTGGGTTTGGGGGTGGCGACGGCAAGCATCGATACTAACCACATGTCGGGTAACCTGCAGCCCACCTCGAAAATGACTGACGTGGCCATAGAAGGCCAGGGATTTTTCGTGGTGAGGTCGGGGTCCAGTGTGGCTTATACCAGGGTGGGTGCTTTCGATACTGACGGTGACGGCATTCTGGTGGACACAGAAGGCCGAAAGGTCCTGGGTTGGGTGAAAGATGCTTCCGGATCGCTGCCGGTGGACAAATCACCGGACCAAATGGGTCCCATCAGGATAGCCATAGGTTCAAACATGCCGGCTTCGGCTACGGACATAATGAACTGGGAAAAGAATTTAGACTCGGAGGCCCCGGAAGGTACTGTGAGGACCGTTCCGGTCACGGTATTCGATTCCCAAGGACGGACTCACGCCGTCACCTTCGCTTTTACCAAAACCGACGAAGTCAACTGTTGGACTTGGGAAGCCTCTGGGAAAAGCACCCTGGGGATCACCGGAGGCGGGTCTTTAACTTTCGGCCCCAACGGGAACTTAATCGCAAGTGACGGGAACACAGCGTGCTTGGAACCCGACGGTGTGTTACCCCTGGAGATAACCTTAGATTTCTCTGAAGTGACCCAGGTTTCGGGTCCTTCAACTATAGGCGTTTCGGTGGTAACCGGTTGCCCCACAGGGACTCTCGAGTCTTTCTCCTTCGATTCACAAGGCGTCATATCAGGGTTCTACTCAAACGGGGAAACTCAGGTCTTGGGACAGCTGGCCATAGCAAACTTTGCCAATCCGGGCGGCCTTCTGAGGCAAGGCAAAAATATATTCATTCAGTCCAACAATTCCGGTACCCCCAGTGTAGGAGTAGCGGGAACTTCGGGGAGAGGCACCATAGCCCCAAGCGCCCTTGAAATGTCCAACGTGGATCTGGCCGAGGAATTTACTCAGATGATAATCACCCAAAGAGGGTTTCAGGCTAACTCGCGCATCATCACAGTGGCAGACGAGCTGCTGCAAGAACTGGTCAACCTTAAGAGGTAACGCAAGACGGCTCAGGACAGTTCGGCCGAGCCTCGGTGCGAACCGGGGCCGGCCGGAGTAAACGAACGAGGTGCTCTTTGTGGACAAGGCCACAGTCACAGGAATAATCGCGGTGTTTGCAGTGCTCATAACGGGTATGGCCCTGGGAGGCCCTCTAAAACCGTTTTGGGATCTGCCTTCTATGTTTATCACGGTAGGCGGATGTTTGATGGCAACCCTTATGAGCTACCCCCTTCAAACCTTCATCGATGTTGTGAAGATCGCCAAAAATGCTTTTATTACCAAACATGCCAACGTTCCCGAGACTATCGACATTTTGGTGGGATTTGCTGACAAAGCGCGTCGGGAAGGGCTTTTATCTTTGGATGAAGAGGCAGACTCCTTGGAAGACCCTTTTCTGCAAAAAGGTATACGCCTCGTGGTGGATGGCACCACTCAGGAGCTGGTGAGGAATATTCTCGAAACGGAAGTGGCGTTTGTGTACGAAAGGCACAAAATCGGCCAGGCCGTTTTCGAAACCTTGGGGGCTTCTGCCCCGGCTTTTGGGATGATCGGCACCCTCATAGGGCTTGTTCAAATGCTGTTGGTGCTGGATTCACCGGACCAAATAGGCCCGGGGATGGCGGTAGCCCTTGTGACGACTTTTTACGGAGCAGTGCTGGCCAACATGGTGTTTCTGCCTGTGGCCAACAAGTTGAAGACTGTGAGCGCGGACGAGGTGTTGCTTAAAGAGACGATCATAGAGGGTGTCTTGTCCATACAAGCAGGAGACAATCCCCGGGTCGTGCAGGAAAAGCTGAAGGCCTTTCTTTCGCCCAGAGACAGAGCACGCCTTTTGGGACTGGAGAGGCACAGAAAGGAGGTGCGCGACAGTGGTGCGGCGGCGGATTCGTGATGACAACGCTCCCAGGTCATCCCCTTGGCTGAACACTTACGCAGACATGGTGACTCTGCTCATGACGTTTTTCATCCTGTTGTTCGCAATGTCGATTCTGAATCAAAGCAAATTCATGTCCGTAATGGGATCGCTCCAAGGGGCATTTGGAATTTTGGAAGGCGCCCAGCCCAAGATTTTCGATCCCAAAGACATACTCCCGTCGCCTGAAGCGGACCTGAACCTTGTGGAAATGGAGCTAGCGCACCTGGAAAAGATGGGCGAGGCATTCCTGGAGGAACTGCGCCAAGAGAGTCTGGCGGATCTAGTATCTACGAAGTTGGAAGAAAGGGGCTTGGTCCTGAGGTTGGCCGATTCTCTCCTCTTCGACCTGGGCAGCGCAGACCTTCGTATGGACGCCGGCCCGGTGCTAAACAAAGTGGGGGAACTGATAAGCGGGATTCCTAACCCGGTGAAAGTGGAAGGCCATACCGACAACTGGCCCATTAGCACGGAAAAGTTCCCATCGAACTGGGAGTTGTCCACCGGGCGGGCAGCCAGCGTGGTTCGTTTCCTCCTGGCCAATTTCGACGTTTACGGCGGAAGGCTCCAGGCAGGCGGGTATGGAGAACACCATCCCATCGACACAAACGGCACTGTCCAAGGGCGACAAAAAAACAGAAGGGTCGACATCATCATTTTGCGGGCATCTCTTTTCTGCGCCGAACCGCAAGGAACTGACGAGTGAAAGTATCGGAGGTGGGTTTTGGATGAAAAAAGCGTTGCTGATTTTGGCCGCCATCTGCGTTGTGGGAGGAGTAGGTTACGCCGCCGCTTCAAAAGTATGGGGATTTCCCGTCTTTGGGGCATACCTCCCAGGTGCAAAGGAAGGAAAAGTCGCTGAAAAACTGACCATCATGAGCCTGGGCCGGTTTATGACCAATCTTACCGATCCGGGAAGGTTCATAAGGGTTTCGGTTGAGGTTGAAATGCCCAGCGACAAAGCAGACCTGTTCACAGAAAAGATGAGCGAGTTCAAGACCGACATTTACGCGCTTTTGAGATCCAAATCCTTTGAAGAGATGCTGGGGGAAAACGGACTCAGGATCCTTCAGAGTGAGGTGCACGAAAGAATGGAGGCCAAATGCCCGGCTACGATTAAGAACGTGTTCTTCTCGGAGTTCATCCTGCAGTAAACTGCAGGGAAAATCCGCACTGACGCGCAAACAGGGGGGATTTGCAAGTTGGCGCTATCACAAAAAGACATAGACGAACTCATCAGCTCGGTGCTAAAAGGAAAAGAAGACAAGGCTTTGCCCCAGGTGGCTAAAGCGCGGTTAAGAGTTTATGACTTCAAAAGGCCCGACAAGTTTTCTAGGGATCATTTGCGAGGTGCTCAGCTGCTGTTCGATGATTTTTCAAGGCAACTGACATCGTACTTCTCGGGACTATTGCGGATGCCAGTTCATGCAGAAGTCAATTCCGTGGATCAAGTAACCTACGGGGAATATGCGAAAGGACTTACGAGCCCTTGTTGCGTTGGCGTGGTGTCCTGGGGCCAGCTGCCGGGCAACATGCTTGCCAACTTGAGTCTGCGGGTGATCTTGCCGGTTTTGGACAGGTTGTGCGGAGGTACGGGAAATTCGGGAACTACAGGCAGGGTGCTGACGGAAATCGAAGTGGCCATGTCCCGAAAGCTTGCTCAGTCGATGTGCGACATTTTGTCGGCTACTTTGAAAGAGTTTAACATAGACCTCGTTTTGTCTGTCATGTCCCTGGAGACCAACGCCCTTTTCATCGAGCAGGCAATGGCTCCGAATGACATGGTATTGGCCGTGAACGTCACCATAAAACTGGGAAATCAGAGCGGGCTTGTGGAATTTTGCCTGCCTCACGTTCTGCTGGAACCGATGCTGCCTGCCCTTTCGGCGAACCGGTGGTTTTCCCGCCAAGGTGGCGTTCCAGGAAAGGGCACCGAAAACGTGAAAGACGCCATCTCCCTGGTAGAAGTGCCCATATCTTGTCGTCTGGGGAAGACCAGCCTTTCTGTGGACGATGTGCTCTCTTTAGGGAAAGGAGACATTCTGGAATTGGATGTGGCAGAAACGGGGTGCGTGACGCTGTATGTTTTTGGGAAGCCGAAATTCAAGGCCAAGGTCGGTCTTTCGGGCAATAGACTGGCGGCCAGAATCGTAGGGTTGGCAGATGGGGGAGAGGAGGATCCGGTGCAATGAGTTTGGACAACCTTAGCCAGACAGAGATTGACGAGTTGCTCAGAGGAAAGGCAGAATTGCAGGAAAATCCACTTCGAAAGGAGTTTGCTGCAAACGAATTTGAGCCCCACGAGGGCTTCGAGCATAGCAGCAGCCAAAAGGGCTTCAAAGAGAGTCCCGTCGTAAGGCCGGCCGTGTTTCGCGATTTGACGCTGGATGACACCGGTGCGGCAGCCCAGGTGTCCGGCATGGAGGTCTTGATGGATGTGCCGTTGTCTGTAAGCGCAGAACTAGGCAAAGCCAGATGTTTTGTGAGGGATCTGCTGAACCTTACCGTGGGTTCGGTGGTCGAATTGGATCGCACTGCGGGCGACCCGGTAGACATTCTGGTGAACGGGAAGCCTTTTGCCCTGGGGGAAGTTGTGGTCATTGACGAGAATTTCGGCGTGCGGATAAGAGAGATATTGGGAAAGGCCGATAAAATTGACCAGTAACCGGTAATCGGCGGCAACACAAATAGACAGCCGAAAAGCAAGCGGGACATAAGAGAAAAGGGGGGTGCCCGCCGGATTTCCGGCACTGCTATGGACTCCTATTCGTTGGCTTATGAAATCGTAAAAATGTTGGGCTTCATAGCCCTTCTAGTTGTGGCTTGCGCTCTCATCTTAAAATACCGTTCCCGAAGGGGACGACCGGCTGCCGGAGAAAGCATGCTTTCGGTGGTGGGTTCGCTTTCTTTGGGGTCAAACAGAATGATCTGCCTTGTTCGCTGGAAAGACCTCCTGCTTTTGCTGGGCGTCACGGACCATGCCGTCACGTTGCTCAAATCTGATGTGACCCGGGCAGGTCAGCCGGCAGAAGAGCAAACCGTCTCGAATTTCTTAGAAATGCCCGGCACTGCTTCCCCAGATTCAAACCCCGGTTTTCTGCAATACCTGGGGGAAGAGCTGAAGAAACGCGTCAAGATAGGCCGAGGGACTTTCATCGCCTTGGCTTTGCTTGTCAGTTTCCTTGTCTGCCCCTTGTCCGCCGTTTGCGCTGCCCCGGTTCCCGGGGATATACCTGTACCGGGCATAAGCATCAACTTGGCAGGGGAGACCCAGGGTGGGTTGGGAACTGCCCTTGGGATACTTGGCCTCCTTACAGTCCTCACTTTGGCACCGGCCATTTTGATTCTGACGACTTCTTTTACCAGGATCGCAATGGTATTCTCCTTTTTGCGTTCGGGCCTTGGAACTCAGCAGACCCCTCCAAACCAGGTGCTGATGGGTCTTGCATTGTTGTTGACGTTCTTTGTAATGGCGCCCACCTGGAGCCAGGTGAACGAAATTGCGCTTTCCCCTTACCTTGCCGGCGACATCTCTGCCCAAGATGCGTTCCAAAAAGCTTCGGACCCTTTGAAAAGTTTCATGTTGAGACAAACGCGCCAAAAAGACTTGGCTTTATTTGCCCAAATGTCCTCCTCCGAACTGCCCTCCGGGCCCGAAGATATGTCCTTGGTGCAAGTGGTCCCGGCTTTTGCGATATCGGAACTGAAGACGGCGTTTCAAATGGGTTTTCTCATCTATCTGCCGTTTTTGGTCATCGACATGGTGGTGGCTTCGACATTGATGGCTATGGGGATGCTCATGTTGCCCCCGGTTCTGATTTCCCTGCCTTTTAAAATCCTGTTGTTTGTTCTTGTGGACGGTTGGGGTCTTGTGTCAAAAACCTTGATCGCCGGTTTCCATTAACGCGGGGGTGATGTGATGACAGCAGATCAAGTTGTGACTTTGGCCAGAGAGACGTTGGTCGTGGTGCTTCTGGTCATTTCGCCGCCGCTTGTCATTTCGGTAGCGGTCGGCTTTTTCGTGTCGATTTTTCAGGCCACTACCCAGATCCATGACCAAACCCTTGCTTTCGTGCCCAAAATTCTTGCTGTCCTTTTATCTTTGTTCCTTTTTGGCGGTTGGATGCTCAGGACACTGACGGACTTTGCCCAAAGGGTGCTTTTGAGGTTGCCCGGGCTGGGCTAAAACGCAAAGGAGGTGCCGGTATGGATCAATGGCTCATCTTAGTGTTCCCGTTCTTGTGCGTCGTTTTGCGCACCGCAGGGCTTTTCATAACTGCTCCTGTTCTGGGTGCCAAATACATACCGGCACCCTTGAAAGCCGGGCTGTGCCTCATTTCCGGGTTTTTCATGTGGCCAGAGGTGAGGATCGGCAGCATGCCCGAGACTCTGGCAAGCCTGTGGTTCCCGGCTATTGGCGAGGTGGCTTTCGGCCTGGTCATGGGCACCATAGCCAGCCTTTTTATGTCAGCAGTCGAATTGGCGGGCCAAATCGCGGACATGGGGATGGGATTCGGGCTGGCAAACGTAATAGACCCTGTTTTCGGGGGCTCGGTGCCCATAATGGGAATGTTCAAGTACCTGGTCGTTACGGCACTGTTCTTGGCATTTGACGGGCATCACCTTTTCATTCGAGCTCTTTTCCAATCCTTCGAGATAGTACCGGCGGGAGCGGCTTTTATTCCGGCTGAATGGGCGGCTATGGGCCTTCAGACTGTATCGCAAATGTTTTGGGCGGCTATCATGTTATCTTGCCCAATATGGGCGTCAATGCTGGCCGTGGATGTTGCGTTGGGGATGGCGGCCAAAAGCGTCCCCCAGATGAACGTATTCGTCGTGGGAATGCCGGTAAAGGCCCTTGTAGCGCTGGGAGTAATGTCGGCCGCCGTGAGCTTTTACGGCATCTTCACCAGCAATTTTGTGGCATCTCTGAAGTCCTTGATGGACGGTCTTTTGGGGGTCTTTTTGCAGTGATGCAGGATCTTGATCTGCAGCTTTTCGCACAGGAGAAAACGGAACCTGCCACGCCAAAACGGCGGCAAACGGCCAGGGAGAAAGGACAGATTTCCCGTTCTCAGGACCTGGTTTCGGCTGCGGGCCTGTTTGCCGGAATTGTGGCATTTAAGGCTGGTTTAGGCCCTATTTCCGGTTTTGTGATGGCCCGGGCCAAAGCGATTTGGTCCGCTTCCCCGCCTTCGGAGCCGACCCTAGGTTGGGCGGTAGCCGTTTTGCGGGACATCTTCGGAGTCTGTTTGCTTGCTTCTGCCCCGGTTGCTGCGGCCGTCTTCGCTTTGGCAATTTTGGCATCTGTATCGCAGACCGGATTTGGTTTCAGACTCAAATTGCTTGCGCCGTCTTTCAGCAAAATCGACCCGGTGAAGGGATTTACCCGGTTTTTTTCTCTAAGGACTTTGGCCGACGGTTTGAGATCTCTTTTGAAAATAAGCTGCATCGGTATTTGCGCTTGGCTGACCCTTAAAGATGTGTGGTCTGAGCTGCCGCTTCTGGCTATTAGGCAGTTGCCGGATTCTTTGGGGTTTTTGGGAAACACAATGTTCCGGCTTGCCCTTAACTGCAGCGGGTTCCTTCTGATTTTGGGGGGCGCTGATTACGCTTACCAGCGTTGGGAGTTGGAAAGAAGCCTCAAAATGACTCGGAAAGAAGTCCGAGATGAAATAAAAGACCAGGAAATCAAACCCGAAGTGAAATCCGCTATCAGGGCCAAACAGCGAGCTTTTTCCAGGAGGAGGATGATGCAGGATGTTCCAAACGCCGACGCCGTCATCGTTAACCCGGAACATTATGCCGTAGCCATCAAATACGATCAGGAAACAAGCCCCGCTCCCACCGTTGTGGCCAAGGGACTGGATGAGCTGGCGCTCCGAATCCGAAAAACCGCTCACGACAACGGGGTGCATGTTGTCTCCAATCCGCCCCTTGCCAGGGCGTTGTACCGGGCTGCCGATGTGGGGGAAATGATTCCGGAAGATCTGTACAAAGCAGTGGCTGAAGTGCTGGCCTACGTCTATCGTTTGTCCGGCAAGACAATGTTAGAGGAGGGGTAGAGCAGTGAAAAGGACCGCTGAAAGCGCCATTTCCGTGATGGTCGTGGTGATAATCGCCATGCTGGTGGTACCCCTCCCTTGGTTCATGCTGGACCTTTTTTTGGCCACAAATTTCAGTTTGGCCATAGGCACCCTTCTTCTTACCATGTACACTAAGGAGCCTTTGGACTTTTCTGTGTTCCCTTCCCTCCTCCTGGTGATGACTCTTTTCAGACTGGCGCTCAATGTCTCGTCCACCAGGCTCATTTTGCTGAGCGGAAACCCGGGGAGAATCATCCAGGCTTTCGGCGATTTTGTGGTGGGCGGGAACGAGGTTGTGGGATTCGTCGTTTTCGTCATCTTGGTGGTTATCCAATTTGTGGTCATAACCAAAGGCTCGGAACGAGTGGCCGAAGTCGCCGCAAGATTTACTTTGGACGCAATGCCAGGGAAACAGATGGCAATAGACGCCGACCTCAACGCGGGCCTCATTTCCGAAGAAGAAGCGCGCAAAAGGCGGCAGACCACCCAAATGGAGGCGGACTTTTACGGGGCCATGGACGGGGCATCCAAATTTGTCAAAGGGGACGCGGTAGCGGGTCTGGTCATTACGATCATAAACCTCTTGGGCGGGTTTGCGGTGGGGATGTTCCACCACGGCCTCGCGGCGGGGGAAGCATGGCGCAAATTCGCCCTGCTTACCGTGGGAGACGGTCTGGTAAGTCAATTGCCTGCACTGGTTATCTCAAGCGCCGCGGGTCTGGTCGTGACCCGGTCGAGCTCTCGGGAGAATTTGGGGGCCGATGTCTACCGGCAGCTGACTGGGTCTTCCAAGGCTTTAAGCATCACGGGCGGGGCTCTCATGGTGTTGAGCCTGGTTCCCGGGCTGCCCAAACTGCCTTTGATCATCTTGGGGGGCTTGTGGATCGCCATGGGAGCATCCGTGAGTCGGGCCAAGGTGACGGCAGACAAAGAGAAGCGGGAAGAGGCTTACAGGCGAGAAATGGATGCGGAAAAACGGCCCGAAGCTGCCCTGGGACTGGTGCGAGTGGACCCCTTGGAGATCGAGTTCGGCCTGGCGCTCCTGCCCTTGGCCGATCCCAGTCAGGGCGGAGACCTTATGGACAGAATCGTCATGGTCCGCAGGCAGATTGCCCTGGAATTGGGGGTGCTCATCCCAGTTGTAAGGGTGAGAGACAATTTTGCCGGAATAGGTCCCAACACTTATTGCATCAACCTTAGGGGTGTGGATATAGGGTCAGGGGATGTTTTCCCAGACAGGCTCATGGCAATGGAAGGGCCCGGGACCTCCCGCCGAATTTCAGGAATACCTGGGAAAGAACCGGCCTTTGGCCTGGATGTGCTCTGGATTCCCAAAGATGCGCGAGATGAAGCCGATGGTTTAGGTTACACAGTGGTGGATTCTTCGTCGGTTATAGCGACTCACCTTACGGAGGTTTTGCGAAAACATGCCCACTTGCTTCTCACTCGTCAGGAAACCCAGAGATTGCTTGACCTGGCTAAGGCCGAAGACGCCGTTTGCATCGAAGAAGCAGTGCCGGGGCTTTTGGCCGTGGGTGATGTCCAGAAAGTCCTGCAGAACCTGCTCAGGGAAAACGTGCCCATCAGAGACCTGATTACCATCATGGAAAATTTGACCGATGCCGCCCGGGTGTCCAAAGATGCGGAATACCTGACCATGAGGGTGCGGGAGGGCCTCTCCAGGCTTATTACCAGAGAAACCGGGTTGGACCAAGGTCCTTTCCCCGTGGCCACCCTGGACCCTTCTTTGGAACGGGAGATTTTGGACGCCACCAAAAGAGGGGACCGCGGGTCTTACGTCTCTTTGAGCGCGGACAGGCTGTCTCAGATAATGCAAGCGGTGTCTTTGGCCATGAACGAGGTTAGCGCCAAAGCGAAGGCACCTGTGCTTCTGACGTCAGCGGCGTGCAGGAGTCAGGTTTACGAAATCAGCTCCAGGGTCGTGCCGGACATAGCGGTGATAGCTTACGAAGAATTGGACGACAGGGCCAAGGTGGAGGCCGTAAAGGTGGTCAGAGCGGATGCATAGGAAGGAAAAGCAAAGAAGGCAAGACTTTCGGGCCAAAATCTCATATCCCATTTGGTACAGACTCTTTGTGGAAATCGGAGTCAAACCACAATGGCAAAAGACTGTGACAAACGATTTGTCGGCAGGGGGTACATCGTTCGGTGCAGGCATTTCCGGGGAAAGCGCAACCCCCAAACCGGGCGAATTCCTGGAAATCAGGTTGTTTTTGCCCGAAAGGCCCTTGTTCCTTATGGGGAAAGTGGTGAGAGAAAACGTTGATGATTTCGGGGGGGCCATAGTGGCAGTCAGTTTCTCATCTTTGGGGTCTGCCGACGAGGATTACATCGCCCGCGTGGCATTAAGCGGGGGACTGGAGCGGAGATATGGGAAAAGTAATTGAGCGTCAGGAAAGAAGCACCGATGAGCTTTGGAAAGCTTATAAAATCGGGGCTGATAAGGTTGCCAGAAACACCTTGATAACCCGTTACGCACCTTTGGTCAAGTATGTAGCCGGGCGTTTGGCGATAAATCTTCCTAAAAGCGTTGATGAAGGGGACCTTGTGGGTTACGGGAGCCTGGGACTCATCGATGCCATCGAGCGATTTGATCTCCAAAGGGGTGTAAAATTCGAGACTTACGCGATAGCCCGTATACGCGGAGCCATGATTGACGGGCTCAGGTCCATGGATTGGGTGCCCGTGTCTGTCCGCCATCGAAATCGCGTACTGGAAAACACCACCCGCGATTTGGAAAACCGGCTTGGCAGGTCGGCTTCAGACGAAGAAATTGCAGAAGAACTTGGCATAAGCAAAGAGGAGTACGATCTTAGGATAAAGGATATGGCCAGTTCCTCGATACTCTCTTTGGAAGACGCGTGGGGCAACAGCGACGAAGGGGACCCTTCTCCCAGAAAAGCGGAGATTAGGGACGATAGGGTGCCGGATCCCTTGGATGAGGCGGAATGGGTATCCAAACGGGAAGCTTTGGCAGCTGCCATTGCCCGCTTGCCTGAAAGGGAGAAGCTGGTGGTCAGCCTTTACTATTACGAAGGTTTGACCGTAAAAGAAATCGCTCTTGTTCTAAAGGTGTCGCCCTCACGCATTTCTCAACTACATACCAAAGCGGTGGTCAGATTAAGGGGCCATTTGGCCCTGTACTAGGTTGTGAGCCGCAATGGGAGGGGAGCAGCCATGAAACCGGTTGATGCGGTAAGCGGCCTTCCCAGGTCGCCGGATATCGCGCGGGTGGCAGCGGCCCAGGGCCGATTGGGAGAGACTCAAATGGCTGTGGGTTCCCAGGAATTCACCAAACAAATGACGGAAAGAAGAGAGATTGTGACAGAATCTTCCCAAGCCAGAAACTCGCCAGAATCCGACTCTCCGGGTGGAAACGCCACCTGGGAGGGTCCGGACCCGGGAGGCAGGGAACGGCAGGAGGAGGAAAAACCCGGAACCGCCCACCCCACAAAGGGTAAGATTCTGGATATTCGCGGGGTCTGAGACGACAAATGTGATATACTACCCGAGGCTCACTATTACTCACGTAGCCTGAGGGGTCGCGCGGTGCTCTTGGCGAGTTGCGACGCCCATGACGGCTGCGGCGGAAAAACCACGGAGGTGTAACTTATTGTCTGTAGTCACCATGAAGCAATTGCTGGAAGCAGGAGTGCACTTCGGACACCAGACCCGCAGATGGAACCCCAAAATGAAATCCTACATTTTTATCGAAAGAAACGGCATCTACATCATTGACCTGCAAAAGACTGTCCGCATGCTCGCAGACGCTTACGATTTCGTTCGCAGTGTTTCCCAAAGCGGCGGCAGGGTGCTGTTTGTGGGCACAAAGAAACAGGCCCAGGAAGCCATAGAAAACGAGGCCAAACGAGCCGGAGAATTCTTCGTGAATCAACGTTGGCTGGGCGGCACGCTCACCAACTTCGTCACGATCCGCCAGAGGATAGACAGGCTTTTGGAACTTGAGGAATGGGAAACGTCGGGTTACTTGGACAGGTTGACTAAGAAAGAAGCCTCTTTGTTAATAAAGGACAAAGCAAAACTGGAAAAGCATTTTGCGGGAATCAAAGGCATGCAAAAGACTCCCGACGTCATATTTGTGGTGGACCCCAGAAAAGAGCGGATCGCCACCCTGGAAGCCAAGCGGCTCGGCATCCCCATTGTCGCCATTGTGGACACCAATTGCGATCCCGACGAGATCGATCACATCATTCCGGGAAATGATGATGCCATAAGATCAGTCAAGCTCATTACCGGAAAGATGGCCGATGCCGTGCTGGAAGGCAAACAGGGGCTTCAGGTTCAGGAGGAGTGAGTCATATGGCCGAAATTACGGTGGACATGATAAAAGAACTCCGGGAGCGCACCGGCGCCGGGATGATGGACTGCAAAAGAGCCCTTGTTGAAAACGGTGGTGACATGGAAAAATCCGTCGATTTTCTGAGGAAGAAAGGGCTGGCTTCTGCGGCCAAAAAATCTTCCAGGGTTGCAGGACAAGGGATAGTCGACGCGTACCTGCACCACAACGGGAAGATTGGAGTTCTACTGGAACTCAAGTGCGAGACAGACTTTGTGGCTCGCACCGACCAATTCAAAGAACTCGCCAAAGAGATCTGCATGCATATAGCCTGGGCAAACCCTCAGTATGTTTCCCAAAAGGATGTTCCTGCCACGGAAGTCTTGCGGGAAGAAGCCGTGGAAAAGGAGAGAGCCAAAGCAGAAGGCAAACCGGAAGCGATTCTGGACAAAATCGTTCAGGGCAGGCTTTCCAAGTTTTACGAAGAGACATGTCTTCTGGAACAACCCTTTATCAGAGACGGATCCAAAAAGGTCAAAGAAGTAATTGCCGAGAATGTGGCAGTGCTGGGCGAAAACGTCGTGGTCGGAAGATTTGTCAGGATGGCTTTGGGAGAGCGTTAACTAACCGACGAAAGGGATGACCGCGTTTGTTGGCGGAACCAGCTACCAAGTACCGCCGGGTGGTCCTCAAGCTTTCGGGGGAATCCATGTCAGGGCCGTCTGGGTTCGGTCTGGACCTGGGGGTTGTGGAGACAATAGCCGGTCAGATCAAGACCGTGGCCGGTATGGGCGTGGAGGTTTCCGTGGTTGTGGGCGGCGGCAACTTTTGGAGGGGGATCAAAGGCGAATCAAGGGGTATGGACAGGGCTACTTCAGATTACATGGGGATGCTTGCCACTGTAATAAACTGCATGGCGTTGCAGGAACGTTTGGAGCGTCTGGGTCTTGACACCAGGCTCATGACCGCCATCGATATGCGAGAAGTGGGAGAGCCTTACATTCGGCGAAAAGCCATGCACCACCTCAAACAAAAAAGGATAGTAATTTTGGGGGCGGGGTCCGGGAATCCTTATTTTTCAACCGATACCACGGCGGCTCTAAGAGCCGCCGAGTTGGGAGCGGAGGCCATTCTCATGGCAAAGCAGGGGACAGACGGTGTTTACGATTCGGACCCGAACCAAAACCCTTGTGCCACTAAATACGACCGCCTGGGTTATATGGAACTCATCCAGAAACGCCTGCGGGTGATGGATGCGACCGCCACCACCCTTTGTATGGACAACCGCATTCCCCTCATCGTTTTCGATTTGGGCGTATACGGGAACATAGAAAAGGCGGTTAAAGGGGAGAAAGTCGGGACCTTTGTTGGGGGGGACTAAAATGGATGAGCGCACGATTCTTGCTGAAACAGAAGACCGTATGAAGAAAGTCATCGAGGTCTTCAAAAAGAATTTGGCCGCCACTAGGGCAGGCAGAGCATCTCCGGTGCTCTTGGAAAAAGTGTTGGTGGACTATTACGGTGTCCCAACACCCGTGAATCAAGTCGCAAGCGTTGGGGTCGCACCGCCCCGCACTTTGGTGGTGCAACCTTGGGACAAAAAAATGTTGCCTGTTTTAGAAAAAGCTATGCAGAAGGCCGACTTGGGTGCCATGCCGGTCAACGACGGAAACGTCTTGAGGTTGACTTTGCCCCAACTTACGGGTCAAAGGCGCCAGGAGATTTTGAGGGCAATGAAAAAGGATGCCGAGGCTCAAAAGGTATCCGTGCGAAATGCCCGCCGGGATGGCAACGATGAAATAAAGAAAGCCGAAAAGGACAAATCTTTGTCTGAAGACGATGCCAAAAGAATCCAAGAAAAAGTCCAAAAGATTACCGATAAATTCGTGAAAGAAATTGATGAACTCGCCGCCTCTAAAGAAAAGGAAATATTGGAAGTGTAGGTTTGCAAAGGCCCGAATCTCCCGAGAAAATCGAATCCGTGTGGTTGGACAGGGCGCTTTCAGGCAGGATTCCTGTTCACATGGGCGTGATTATGGACGGCAACGGGCGCTGGGCACAAAAGAAGGGCCTTCCAAGAAAGGAGGGGCACCGGGCAGGCGTGTTGAGCATGCGCAAGTGCCTTCCCGCCCTTTTGAACTTGGGCATCAAGTATTGCACTCTGTTTACTTTTTCCGCGGAGAACTGGAAACGGCCGCAAACTGAAATACAGTCTTTGTTCGCCCTGATCCTGGAGTTTGCGGACTCGGACAGGGGGGAACTTCTGGAGCGGGGAGTCCGCGTGACCCCCGTAGGTAGATGGCGCGAACTGCCCCTGCCCGTGGTAAGAGCCCTTACGAAGATGGCTTCGGACACTTCCGTGGGCAGAAATTTGACGGTTCAGCTTGCTCTCAATTATGGCGGCAGACAGGAAATACTTGACGCCGTGAAGAAATACGCCCTGGATGTGGTTGGTTCCAAGAAGAGCGTTCATGACCTTACGGAAAGCGACTTTTCCCGGTATCTGTACGCCGGCGATGTCCCGGATCCCGATCTTATCGTGCGCACTTCTGGCGAGAAAAGACTGTCAAACTTTCTTCTTTGGGAAAGCGCTTATTCTGAATTGGTTTTTACTGATGTGCTGTGGCCGGATTTTGGGCCCGTCGACATTTACAAAGCGGTAGCAGAGTTTTCAGGCCGCAAGCGGAGGTTTGGGGATGTGGTCGAAGGGGGAGGGTGACGGCGGCTATTGCTGAAAGAAAGACTCTTGTCTTCTGTCGTGTTTGCCCCGGCGGTCGGATTAGCCTTCTATTACGGAGGGTGGACTTTTGTTGGGTTATTGACTGTCGTCACTTTCATGGCCGCTCACGAATACAGGCGCTTGATCGGTCTTGTTGAAGTGGATGTCGGGGCGGTTTTTGTGGTCGTCTCCGGGCTTGCGGCGCCTGCGGGTTTCTTCTTGGACGGAACCCTCTTTGTGCCAGCGTTAGTGGCGGGGGCATTGATTTTGCTCAGCCGGGCAACCATAAAAACTCAACCGAAAGCGGCATTGTACGGCTTGGCGGGATTCATGTATCTGGGGGGGCTTTTTGGAGTTCTGGCTCTTCTTCGAGGAGGAGCCCATGGCAAAACCTGGGCCCTTCTGGCATTGTTTGGAACATGGGCCACGGATGTGGGCGCTTACCTGGGGGGAAGCGTTTTGGGGAAGAGAAAACTTGCGCCCCGGATCAGTCCTGCAAAATCGGTGGAAGGGGCCCTGTCGGGCATACTCATGGCAGCTTTGGTATCGGGCTTGCTCGCGGGCTTCTTGGGATTGCCTCCGCTTGTTGTTCTGGTTGCGGGCAGTTTTCTGAGCGTTTTGGGACAAATGGGCGATCTTTTGGAGTCTTTGTTGAAACGCTTTTGTGGAGTCAAAGATTCAGGACACGTTATCCCCGGACACGGGGGCGTTTTGGACAGGTTCGACAGTCTTCTGTTTACTGGTGCCGGGGCCTATCTGTTGCGTATCTTGTATGGGGCATTTTTCCGATAGCGGGCGGGGGAGTGTTCTTTTGACCACCAAGACAGCGGTTTATCTGGCCTTCATTCTGGGGGTCATATATGTCTTTCTGCGGTACGTCCTTTCCTACGTCCTTCCTTTCGCCATAGGAATTTTCCTGGCTTTCTTACTTGAGCCTTTCGTTTCCGCGGTTTCCCGGAGAATGAGGCTCAGAAGGGCGAAGGCTTCTTTGCTGGCCGTAGTCCTGCTGGTTCTTTTGCTTCTGTCGCTGGTCACTTGGTCTGTCACCAGGATAGCCGCGGAGATCACGGATCTTTACAAGCAGTTGCCGGCATACCGGG
>CAZYEC010000017.1:0-30153 GCA_964646385.1 uncultured Eubacteriales bacterium
CTAGATCCCGAGGAAATACGAAAAAAGTCTGAAGAGCCGAAACAGAAACCCGAGGGAGGCTCACAAAGTGAAAACAAATCGCGACCCCGCAGGAAAAACAACGGAAGAACAAAGTGGGGAAAAAAACGGCGACGGAACCCCGAACAGCCTTAAGGAACCCTATGAGGGTGAAAGGGTCGTCAGCCTGGGACATGTAACCGAGAAGCAGGTTGCCGTTCTCATGACCTACATTTTGGGAATCAACGCTTTATTGCTGGCACCCACCTCTCTTATCACGGCGGCGGGAACCGGTGCGTGGATGAGTGTTGCCGCCTCCACCGTTTTGGGGTTTGCCGGCTTGTTGGGCTGGGTTTTCTGGTCCCGGACCACTTCCGGCCTGGCTTTTGTCCCGGCCATCCGAAAAACCCTTGGGCGGGTGGCAGGCGATTTGGTGGCGGCTGTAATCCTGGCTATATTCTTGTTCGCAACATCGGCCAACGTGAGGCTTTTTGCAGGCGGCGCCGAATTAGGCCTCTTGCCTTGGTTTCCTTTAGAGGTTCTTCTCGCCATCACCCTTGGGGCAAGCGCCTATGCCGCGTGGCTGGGTTTGGAGCAAACAGCTCGGGCAGCCGTGTTTTTTTTCACTCCTACCCTTGTATCAATCGTTTTGCTGATGGTTGCAGCTGTTCCTTTCTTTGATCGCAGAAATTTGTTGCCTCTTTTCGGACTGGGTCCCGGCACGGTGGTTATTGAAGGCGTCAAAATGGCAGGGTTGTGGGGAACGTTGCCCGCCTTTGCAGTGCTGAAATCTTACACACGCAACCAAAAGGCGCTCTCCGGAGGAGCTTTCAAGGGCCTTACCTGGGCTTCAACTGGCCTTTTGTTAAGCGTGTTGCTTATCCTCATGTTCTTCCCCTACCCCGCGGCCACCAGGTTCACTCACCCCGTTGGCATGCTTGCGAGGTCGGTCCACCTAGGGTTCTTTCTCCAACGGCTGGAGGCCATTTTCCTCTTTTCGTGGTTTTTTGCCTCCGTGCTTCAGGTCAGTTTCAGCCTGGTTTGCATCCTGCTGATTTTGAGCCAATTAACAGATGTCCACACGTACAGACCTTTCGTGCCCTCGGTTGTCACATTGAGTTTTGGGATTGCGGCGCTGCCCAAAAGTCTGGTCCAAACCACAGACTTGTTTACTCAGCACTATTTTCGCACTTGGGGAAATGTGTTAGTGGGGCTTGGCTGGATTCTTTATCTGATATCCCGTGTAAAAGGTATAGCTTACAAAGGGGGCAGGCGGCGTTGAAAACTCTCCCTGAATGCAAATCTGGCGCCTTGCGAGCGCTTCGTTGGTTATTGCTGTTGCCGGCCTTGGCGCTTGTGCTATGCAGTTGCTGGGGAAAAAGAGAACTGGAAGAACGGTCTTTCATAGAAGTGATAGGCATAGACGAGGGCACACGGGAACGCCTTTTGGTCACGATTGCCATAAGTCCCCCGAGGGTTCTGGAACCGGGGCGAAAAGGCGCCAAAGAACTCTCGTCGCTTATTTTGTCGTCGGAAGGAAGGGACGTGCTCGATGCGCTTGCCAAAATCGGGGCGTTCAATTCCAGGGAGCTCTCTGGAGTGCACGCGTCCTCGTTGATATTCGGGGAAGAATTCGCCAAGAGGGACGTCGCCCCCGCCCTTGACGCTTTCAGCCGCGGGCTTCAACTGAGGCCGAACACAAACGTTCTTGTCTGCCAGGGAATGGCCTACGATTTTATCAGGAAAGTGCAATCTCCCGAAGAGGAAACGGTTGCGAATTATCTGAAGACTCTTGTGAGCCTATCAGCGAGAACCCAAAGCACCTGTCCAGTTGCAACCGTTCATGATTTCACCAATAAGTACCAAGTTTTAAGTTCCTCCCCTTGGGCTCCTTATCTGGGAGTAGCGGCGACAAGCGTTTCGGGCCGGGAAATCTCCCAAACGGACACAGGTATGAAGGAAGAACGAGAGAGCGAAGAACCCAGGCCCGGTGTGGTTCTGGGCACAGCCGTGTTCGCTCTTGAAAACGGCGGATACAGAATGGTGGGATGGCTCGGGCTGGAGGAGTCCAAAACGGCCTTGCTCCTGGCCGGAAAAGCACAAAACTGGTTCATGACTTTTGGGTACCCCGGGGACCTGGCCCCATCCACCATAATGGTCCAACACGTCTCTGTCCGAAATCGCGTCAAAAGAATGGGAGACAACATCGAGGTCCACTTCAGAATAAGGCTGACGTGTTCTTTGGACGAATTCAGCGTAAACGCCGAAGCGCCGGTCACCACCCATGAACTGAGGGCTGCTGCCGCAGCTACCATAAGCGAACGGATAGCGATTTCCGCCCGGGATGTTTTCAGAAGGCTTGGCACCATGAAAGCCGATGTCATCTCTTTAGGAAAATCCGTCCAGGGTACTTTTATTACCTACCCCCAGTGGGAAGCTTTTGATTGGCCGTCAAAACTCGCAGGAGTTGAACCCTCTTTTGACGTGAACGTTCAAGTGTTTTCCACGGGTTTTACCTTCAGGCGAGCTCTTCCGAGGTAGAAAGGGATCTGAGGCCGCAAGAGAGAAGCCTTACCGTCGGGAGGCCGCGTTGTGGACGTGAACTGGAAAGGCCGGCAACGGCACAAAGAGCTTTACGCATGGGAACGAAGTCGTCGCGAAAAATACCGTTACATAGCCGGGCTGGACGAGGCGGGCCGGGGGCCCATGGCGGGGCCCGTTGTGGCGGCGGCCGTGATACTGCCTGCCCATCCCGAGATTCGGGGAATTGACGACAGCAAAAAACTATCTCCGACCAGAAGAGAAATTTTGTTCGATATCATTTTGGAAACGGCGCTGGCTTTTGGAATCGGCATCCGTTCCAACAAATACATCGACCGAAAAGGCATAGCGCCGGCTACCTATTCAGCCATGGAAATGGCTGTCGCTATGCTGTCCATGCAAGGCTACTGCCCCGACATCGTGATCGTTGACGGGTTCAAAGTCACTTCCTTGACGGTTCCGCAAGAAGCCGTAATTAAGGCGGATTCTCTTTCAGCGTCGGTGGCCTCAGCATCCATCCTTGCGAAAGTAACCCGGGATAGAATAATGCGGAATTACGGGGTTCTATACCCGGACTACGGGTTCGCATCTCACAAAGGGTATTGCACGCCTTCCCACCGAAAGCAGCTGTCTTTTTTGGGCCCCTCGCCCATCCACAGACTATCGTTCCACCCTCTGTCAGCCAAACTCAATGACGCCTCTCAATACCTGGATGGGGGGCTCCCCGGGCTGGAAAAGACCGCTGCCCGGGAATGACCGGATTTCCCCCATGCCGCATACGTCCAGCCTTACAGGAACGGATTCACTGATTTTGTGTGTTCCCAAATAATCTCTCACCGCCAACCTGATTCTTCGTTGTTTTTCCCTGGAAACTGACTCGAAAGGGGATACCAAAGAACCTTTGCCCCGGAATCTTATCTCCACAAAAACGAGAGTGGACCCCTCCCAAGCCACGACATCGATTTCCCCGTAGCGGGATCTAAAGTTTCGTTCTATCAGGCGGTAGCCCAACCTTTCCAGGTGCCGGCACGCGCGGTTTTCCATATATTGCCCAATTTGCCCCGGAGAGCGGTTCTTGCCCCTCACAATGCCCAAGCACGCTGCCTGTAGGCCAAGGCTTCCCCAACGTGCTCTTCCTCAATCCTGGGAGATAGAGCTAGGTCCGCCACTGTGGTAGCAACTTTGAGCACCCTGTAATAGGCCCTGGACGAAAGATTCATGCGGGTGAAGGCATCCAGAGCAAGCTTTCTGGCCTTTGAGGAAAAACTCGAAAATTCCGCGATTTCTTTGGGCCCCATTTCGGCGTTCACCGAAAGAATCGTACCCCGGTACCTTCTTTCTTGCAGTTCCCTTGCAGCCTGCACTCTTCGCCGTATCGATGCGCTATCTTGACAGTCGCCTTCCACCAACTCACTGGGAGCGAGCCTCCCCAATTCAAGGTGCAAATCGACTCTGTCGAGAAAAGGACCGTTAACCCTGGAAAGGTACTGCCGCCTTTGGTGTTCTGTGCACGTGCACTGCATTAGATCATCGGAAAACCATCCGCACCTGCAAGGGTTCATTGCTGCTACTAGTAGAAAACGGGAAGGGAAAATGTGGGTGCCTCTCGATCTGGTTACCAAGACCTGCCCTTCCTCGACGGGCTGTCTCAAGGCGTTAAGCACGGAGGAAGAAAACTCGGGAAGCTCATCCAAAAACAAAACACCACGGTGGGCCAAGGTTACTTCCCCGGGACCCGGTACAACGCCACCACCAATGAGGGCCACTGCCGTCACTGTGTGGTGCGGGGCTCTGAAGGGGCGATCAACCACAAGCCCTGAACCCTCAGGCAATAGGCCGGCAATTCCCTGAATCCTGGTAACCTCCAGAGACTCCTCATGAGATAACCTAGGAAGAATCCCCGGGATCGCCTTTGCCAGCATGCTCTTTCCGCTTCCAGGCGATCCTGCCATCAGAATATTGTGCCCCCCGGACGCCGCCACCTCAAGTGCCCTTTTCGCGGCAACCTGGCCTCGGATTTCGGACATATCAGGGTAACGGTTTTCTTTCTTGCAGTCCGGTCCCGGAGTTTCGGGCCCCGGAAGCGGCTTACCGCTCAAAAAACCGGCAATGTCACCCAAGCGGGATGCAACCCGGATATCAAGGCCCGTCAGGACCGACAACTGAGCCCCATTGCCGCAAGGCACCACAACCCCTGCCCTGCCAGTCTGCTTGGCGGATAACCCCATGGCCAGCGCCCCTTTCACGGAGCGCACCGAACCATCTAAGGCCAGCTCCCCCAAAAAGCAATACTCCCGAAATCTGTCGCTCTGGGGAACTTGCCCACAAGCCGCCAATATACCCAAAGCTATGGCCACGTCGAGCTGAGAGCCTTCTTTGTGAACAGCCGCAGGCGCAAGATTCACTGTGACTCTTCGGGAAGGGGTTTCAAACCCCGAGTTTCTTAGGGCAGACCTCACCCTATGTTTGGATTCCCTCAAGGCCGTATCTGCCATCCCCACTATCTCAAAACACGGAAGGCCGCCCGACACGTCCACCTCCACCCGCACCGGGAACCCTTCGATCCCGGATATTGTCGAACCGTGGACAGAAGCAAACAAAGAATCCCCTCTTTTCTTCCGTTAACTGGATAATACCACATCTACCAATAATATCCAACACTCTTTGACACCGGTAACACGGCACCCTACTCAAATCCATACACGTCGCCCGTGCTTAGGTCCTGGCCCGACAAGCACCGCACATGGCGATGACCGTGATGGATCGTACCGGCAACTGGGTATTGGGTCCTGAACTTGGCCTTCGCAGATGTCAAAATCGGATTTTTTCCGTGCTGGCACGCGGAAACTGGCGGCAGACAATCTCCAGGCTCCAAAGCAGGGTAATGTTTGCACCCCACCCATCTCAATGGTAGGATATTTAGGATACAGAAATACTTGGGGCCGATGGGCGGAGATCGCTTCGGCTCTTGGCGCGGAGATGGGGAATCGGAACTTGAGCACAAATTTGGGACGCTCTCGGGATGAAAACTGGAGCCGAGCACAAGAGGCTTCACAGGCTCTTTCTCAGGAAGACAGACCGCAAGCCGCCGCCTCGACAGAAAAAGACCCGGTTGCCTTACAAGCACCCCGGGCTATCCCTTTGGAGGAACCTTCTGAGGAACCTTCCCAAGAAAATACGGCCGACGATGACGGTGCCCTCTTCCATGAAGCTTATCCGCAAGAAACATTGCCCGAAGAAGAATCGGCCGAAGACCTGAAACGGCAAAGACCCGAGATTCGCCGTCAAATTGTGGCCCTGGCTCTCCCTTCTTTGGCAGAGATGACTCTCATGACTTTGGTATCCATGGCCGACATGATAATGGTGGGACGATTGGGACCGTGGGCCATCACTTCCGTGGGCCTGTCAAATCAGCCCATGTTTGTGGCCATGTCGGTGTTCATGTCCCTTAACGTCGGGGCTACCGCCCTTGTGGCCAGATCCATCGGGGCGCGAAAACCCGAAGATGCATTCAAAGCAGCAAGACAAGCGCTTGTCATCGCTTCAGTGGCCGGGGCAGTTCTCGCCATCTTGGGCCTCATCTTCGGAGGCAAGATTCTCCTGTGGATGGGGGCGGAAGCGGATGTTGTGGGGCCGGGATCAAGTTACTTTAGAATTGTGGCGGTGGGCCTGATCTTCCAGGGGACGGCTATCAGCCTCAGCGCGTCTTTGCGAGGCGCCGGCGATACCAAGACACCCATGTCCGTCAACATGGTGGCAAACCTGGTAAACGTCGTGTTTAATTACCTGTTGATTTTTGGCCACTTCGGCTTCCCCCGGTTGGAAGTGGCGGGAGCGGCCGTGGCAACTGCGCTTTCAAGAGCTGTGGCCTGTGCTCTCATCGTTCGCAAAGTCTTCACCCACAGGGCCGCCATTAAAATGTCCGTCCACGATTCCTTCAAGCTTGACTCGGTTACTGTTGGCAGGATTTTCAAGGTAGGCTTGCCCGCCGCAGGAGAACAAGTAGTGATGCGCGGGGGCCAAATGATTTTTGCAAGGCTCGTTTCCAGTTTCGGCACCGTAGTTTACGCCGCACACCAGATCGCCCTCAACATAGAAGGGCTCTCGTTTACTCCGGGGATGTCTTTTCAGACCGCCACAACCACGCTTGTGGGACAAAGCCTGGGTGCCCGCAAGCCAAAACGGGCGATGCGGGTTGGCTGGGAAGCGGCGGGAATCGGATTTGCTGCAGCGGCATGCGTGGCCCTGTTTTTGTTTTTCTTCGGAAAAAACGTAGCATTCTTGTACTCCGATGACCCTTATGTGCTTGACCTCGCGTCCATGGCCCTCAAGATCATTGCTCTCGCCCAACCTTTCATGATCTTGAACTTCATTCTTGCCGGGGGCCTCAGAGGGGCCGGGGATACAAGATGGACTCTGTACATAACAGCAGCCGGCATTTGGGGAGTCCGGATTCTTGCTGCCTATGTTCTGGCCGTGCGAATGGAAATGGGTCTTATGGGAGCGTGGATCGGGATGGCCCTTGACATGATGACCAGGGCAATTTTCGTGGTGCTTCGCTTTCGAACGGGCCACTGGACAAAAATCAGAGTCTAGCGATCCTGCTCCGGCTGTCTTGGAGCAAAAGTGGAAATCCGGCGACAACTTGCATAACATACAGCAGCAAAAAGTTTTGGGGTGATTTGAGTGCCTCGATTCTGGCGCGTGGAGCCGGGAGACACTCTGTTCCTAATAGCTTCGGTAACAGAAACCACGGTGGAACAGCTCCTGCGATTGAATCCGGAAGTTGTCCCCGAAAATCTTGAGATCGGCTCCCTCATCAGGCTGCCCGAAATTTTGGGCCTGCCACTGGGTCCCATACCTCCTTGTGAATCCGGATTTTTCTGGGTAGTGGCGCCCGGAGATACGCTTCACGTCATCGCCTTGGAAGTCGGGACCACGGTTGATCGGCTCTTGGAATTGAATCCGGAAATCGACCCTCTGAACCTCACCACTGGCCAAAGCGTATGCTTACCCTTTCAACCGGGGCAACCCCCGCCCGAAAACCCACAGTTCACCCCTTGATTGGGTCCACAAGATTCAACAAGCCGAGGCGTTCTTTGGCCCGTTTCAAGGTGCAGGACGCTATTTTGTGGGCCTTCTCTGCGCCTTCCAGCAATATACGCTCCACGGCATCAGAACCGCACAGCTGGGAGTACCGCTCCTGGAGAGGAGAAACAGTCTCGATCACGATTTCCGCAAGATCGCGCTTAAAGACGGCATACCCTTTGCCGGAATATGCGGCCTCCACTTCGTCCAGGGACATCCCGGCACAGTGGGCATAAATGGTCATGAGGTTGGCTATCGCCGGTTTATTATCGGGATCGAACACGACATCGGTTCCGGAGTCTGTTACGGCTCTCCTCACCTTCTTGAGAATCTCGTCTCGTGTGTCCTTCAAAGAAATGTATCCCAGGGGGTCTTGGTCTGATTTGGACATCTTCTTGTACGGGTCCTGCAAAGACTTGATCCTTGCCCCGGACTCGGCTATAAGAGGTTCCGGAATTTTGAATGTGGGTCCATACCGGCTGTTGAAGCGTTCGGCGACGTCCCGGCACAGCTCTACGTGTTGCTTCTGGTCATCTCCCACAGGAACGTAGTCGGTATCGTAAAGAAGTATGTCGGCGGCCATTAACGCCGGGTAAGTGAAAAGTCCCCCGGAGACAAACCCTCTGCCTTCGGACTTTTCTTTGAACTGGGTCATACGAGACAGTTCGCCGTAGGTGGCGGTGCACTCCATGATCCATCCCAATTCGGCGTGGGCCGAAACGCCGGACTGCAAGAACAAAGTCATTTTGGCCGGGTCCAGCCCCGCTGCAAGCATGTAAGCCGCCGTGTCCGTTACCCGGAGCCGCAATTCTTGAGGATCTTGGGGCACAGTCAGCGCGTGCAAGTCAACGACACAGTAGAAACAGTCGTACCGGTCCTGAATTTCGGGAAAACGTTTGATGGCGCCTAAATAATTTCCCAAGGTGAGGGCTCCTGTGGGTTGCACTCCTGAAAATACTCTTTCCATGTCTGACGCTCCCCCAAGAAGGCTCTCCCCGCCCGCAAACGCGGAAGGAAGATCGCCCCTTCCTTTACTAGCGAATTATCCCACAGCAACAAGACCTTTGGCAAATTCGCGAATGTTGACTCCTTTTTGGGACAACAATAAGACATGCACATAGCCGGAGTATTGCTTTCCATATGGACAGGAGTCTACACGCTTGTTTGGGCTAAAACGCTTTGGAAACGCGGGAATAAAGCAGGTGCCCTCTGGTCCGTTCTATTGGCCGTCACTTCCACGGGAGCCAGCCTTTTGTACTTCTTCGCGCACGGTTTTTTCCCCTAACAAAAAGAAAGGCCCGGGTAAACCGGGCTACGTATTTCAGATGTCGCATTTCCGGGGGGTGATCTGCGACCGAGACTAGGTCTCAAACATAAGTATCGGATTGAACCTGCTGTTGCACAGGGTCAAAAGACCCACCTCCGGACACCGTAAGGGCGTTTACCGCAAATAGCGCCGCTTTGGTTCTGTCAGTGACCCCTATCTTTTTAAAGATATTGTAAAGGTGGTTTTTGACCGTCTTTTCGCTGATGAAAAGAGCCGTTGCGATGGCCCTGTTGGCCATGCCTTTGGCTACAAGCCCCAACACTTCGGTTTCTCTCTGGCTTAGCAACTGCAGTCCGGGCGTCCTTGCGGTGAATTCCCCGGGGGCGCTGGCAGGGCGTTCCGGGTTCTGACTGAGCTTAACCACCGAAGAAGAGACGTAAAGGTCGCCTCGAGCAGCGGCTCCCAGCGAACTCAAAATTTGGTCCGCCGTAGCTCTTTCGTCCACAATTGCCGAAATTCCTACCCGGTGTCCATAGACAATGTCCGAAATGCCGAAGTTGTCCAAGGCTAAAACGAGCCTGGAACTTGGGTATTTCGACCTCACGGAAGCGAGGTTTTTGGAAAGAGTGACGCGGTCGCTACCGCCCTGCAAATAGATCACGTCAAAAGAATCGCCGCACAGGCTCAACCCGGCATTTCCTAATTTGACGTAAGAAGCTTTCACGGAGCGCACTGCAGACAGAACTGACCGAATCTCGTTTCCGAAACTCTGTTTCACGAACGCCACCAGCACTTTCACCGTCGGACCCCCTTCAGGTGAATGACCTATCGTCATTGTTATCGGAAGGTCACGGGAAGGTTTGAGGTGTGGCCTGAGGAATCAAAGTCTTGCAGTTATGCGGCGGAGAATCATCCTTTCAATAACGCGCATTATCCTGGTGCCAAAAAACTCACGGTCTCCCAGCCTGTCTACCAGTACCGTGTGGGCGCCGATAAGGTTTCCGCCAAGCACATCCGTGAACACCTGGTCCCCTACGACGCAAGATTCGACGGGAGAAGACCGGACCTTTTTCAAGGCTTCCCGAAAAAACCTCTGAACCGGTTTCCTGGCCCCAATAACCAATTCCGTCCTCAAGATTTCAGACATTCTTCGAACTGTCGGGGAAGGTCTGGCGTTTGTGAGAATGACCGTTTTGAACCCCGACGAATGAAGGGTATCGAACCACCCGGACAGCTCATCTGCGACCCTGTAGTCTTTCCAAGGGACCAGGGTGTTATCGAGATCCGTCACAACGGCCCGAATCGACCTTTCTTTGAGCCAGTCCAAAGGCAGGTCGTACACGGTCGAAATCCGCAAAGAAGGGATCAAAAGACGCATGGGCCCTTTTCCCCTGAGTTCCATAACTTTGGGGTCTGACACCAAAAGCCGCCTCCTCAAAAGCAGTACCGTCATTGTACCAAAAGAGGCAGCAGACATCACAACTTCCCAAAGGCTTTTGAGGGCAGCCGCCTTTAACCTATTGCAAAGCAGGCCAGCATTCCTTGAACAGTTTACCCAGGGCCCTCTTCTCAATTCTAGACACATAAGATCGGGAAATTCCCAAAAGGCCTGCTATCTCCCTTTGAGTTTTCTGGGGACGGCCGCACAGACCATAACGCAGTTCCAAGACCTCGCGCTCTTTTTCATCGAGCACACAGAGACTTTCCATCACTCCTTCCGCCTGAACCTTGGCCGCCACCACTTCCACCACATCGGGTTCGCAACCTTTCACAACATCAAGAAAAGAGACCTCTCCGCCGTTTGATTCGGTGCTAAGGGGGTCAGACAAATACAGCTCTGTTTTATCGTTTTTGGTGGCGCGAAGATGCATCAGGATCTCGTTTTCAATACACCGGGACGCGTAGGTCGCCAGCCTTGTGCCTTTATCGACCCTGTACGTGTTTATAGCCTTGACCAGGCCAATGCTCCCAATGGAGATCAGATCCTCAATTTCTTGAGGATTCGGGTCGAATTTCTTAACAATATGGGCGACGAGACGCAAGTTGTGTTCCACAAGGGTGTTTCTCTTGGCCATATCGCCGCTTTTGAAGGCTTCTAAACAGACCCTCTCTTCTTCTTCTGACAGCGGCATAGGAAAATGATTTCCGGTTACGAATCCCAAACACGTCTGCAGCGCTCTGAGGAGAACGGAACCCAATTGGGACAACAAATCAATCACACTGTAGGCCCCCCATTTTAGGAGAATAAACTAAGGGTTCTACAGAGTATTCCGCAATGATGTGTTGTGTGCGTGTCCCTTATCCAGATGCTCCCGCGACCCCGGCTTTTATCTCGTCCAGTTCCTGTCTTAGCCTTGTGGAGAAGGCTTTGAGGGTCCTGACTCTGTCAACCTGGGCCTGACGTAACCAATCCTCAAGAAACCGGGTCAGTCTTGACAGGGCCTCTCCCGCGCCTTTTAGCGCTGCCCTAGTCTCCGCAACTTCCAAAGAAGCCGCTTCTTTTAGTTTTTGTCCCTGATTCGACATCATGGCCAGGCGGGCCAAACCCCTGATCAAAGAGGTAACGTCCTCCCCGGCTTCCGACGATAACGACACAAAATCCGAAAGGCAAGTCAGAAGATCGTCTTCTACCCGTTTTGCCCCAGGAAGGTCCCGAGCCTGAGCGCCGCTGTGCGCAACGGGCTCTGCCATTTCACGGGCGGCGCGTTTTCGCAACTGGTAATACTTCCACCTTGCAGTCAGCCAAGACATCCCTTTTGAGCGACCGTACTCTTTGAGGGCACCGGTCACAGACGCACCGCTTTTCATTCTGCTTTCCATAAAAGACCATAACTCTTGCTCTTTTGTTTCCGACCATTTGAACCGGGAATCTCTGTCTGTCATAGCCATTTCTCTCTGTTCTCCCTTCAATTAGGTTTCCTGCATTATGTTTGGGGAGTATCGAGAGTTTTATTCAGAACGAGCCCAGAAAGAATCAAAATTCCTATTGCTTAGTGAGTGCCCCGCCTGGGGCGAAATCCCCTCTGCTGAACCAAAGCCGCCAAATAGTCCGTTAGGTCCGGCCCCAGGTCTTCTCTTTCCAAGGCCATTTCTATGGTTGCTATCAGGAAACCCTTGGGATCTCCGACGTCATACCGAATTCCTTCAAACTCCAATCCCACAATTTCATCGCGGCGAGCGAGCCCCCGCAACGCGTCGGTCAGCTGTATCTCTCCGCCGACCCCCGGCTTAACAGTTTCCAAGATATCGAAAATCGAGACCGGCAAAATATATCTTCCGATGACCGCAAGATCGGAAGGAGCTTCTCCGGGGCGGGGTTTTTCCACCAAGTCTTCGACGTTCCACAGGCAGCCGCCCGCCGGGGCGCCCCGGATAACGCCGTAAGAGCCCACGCTCTCTTTTGGCACCCGTCTTACAGCCACGACGGCCTTACCGGTTCTTTCGTGCGCTTCCATCATCTGCCCAAGGCACGGGGTTTGGGAAACCACGATATCGTCCCCCAACAGAACTGCAAAATATCCCTCGTGTATGTGTCTGCGGGCGCAATAGACAGCGTGTCCCAACCCCAGGGGCTTTTTCTGACGAACGTAGTAAATCTGGCACATGGAAGCGATATTCTGCACCAGCTCCAAGAGATCGGTCTTGCCTTTCTCGGCCAGATGGCATTCCAGTTCTTGCGAATGATCGAAGTAGTCTTCCAAAGGCCGTTTGTCCCGACCTGTAACGAACAAAAAATCATCAACGCCCGAACGCATGGCTTCCTCCATGACGTAGTGAATAGTGGGTTTGTCAACGATGGGAAGCATCTCTTTAGGCTGAGCTTTTGTTGCCGGAAGGAACCGGGTCCCCAAACCGGCAACCGGAAACACCGCCTTTTTGATAGCCACAGGCATGGCCCCCTTTTCCTAATACCTTTCGATAACCTTTCAACAGGCTGCTGTGGCTATTGTACCCCGCAACACATAATGGCGAAAGTTGCACCGTGCTCGTCTATCGGGGATAATCGGTAATGGGGTTTGGCTAACACATCCCTAATTTACATAATGAGGTAGTCTACATGAAAATAGCGCTGTTTAGCGACAGCTATTACCCATATATCTCTGGGGTCACCAGAGCAGTAGCCACGGCCAGAAAGACCCTGACCAATCTTGGCCACGAGGTTATGGTGTTTTGTCCCGACTATCCTGATGCCTCAGAGGAGCCTGGGGTTGTTCGATTTCCTTCGGTTAAGGCCCCCACCCACTCTGACTACTATGTGGCCATATCTTTTCTGCCGGACATCAAAAAGACCGTGGCCGAGTTCCAACCTGAGATCATCCACATCCATTCTCCTTTCAATCTTGGGCGCATGGGTTTCAGGGTGGGCAGGCACGCCGGCATTCCTGTGGTTTTCACATACCATACTATGTACAACATGTATTCCCATTACATACCGGTGCTTGGCCCCAAGATTTCCAAAGCCGTGGAAAATGCGGCTTTCCGGGTTGCCCGATCCGTGGACGCCGTCATCACCCCTTCAGCTACAATCGCCAAATATCTCTTTGAACAGGGCGCGGTTACCAATGCCATCCCCATACCCAACGGCATTCCGATTTCGGATTTTCAAGGGGGAGACCCCCTGTACCTCCACAAAGTCTACGGGGTACCCGCCGGCGTGCCAATAGTGCTTACCTGCGGAAGGCTGGGGTTGGAGAAAAATCTCGAAGTTCTCCTTTCGTCATTCGCCATTGTAAGAAAGAGAACTGCTGCAAATCTGGTTTTGGTCGGAAACGGTCCCCTAAAAGAGGCTCTCCAAGATAAAGCCAAAGAACTGGGCATTGAACAAAGCACTTATTTCCTGGGCTCGATCCCTCCCGATGCCATGCCCGGCGTGTACGCCAGCGGTTCAGTGTTCCTGTTCACGTCCCTTACCGATACTCAGGGCCTGGTCCTTGCGGAAGCCAAAGCAGTCGGCTTGCCGGCGGTTGCTGTGGGCGCTTTGGGGGTTCGGGACATGGTGAAGGACGGCATCGACGGCTTTTTGTGCGAAAACGACCCTGCCCAATTGGCAGAAAGAACAGAAGCGCTGCTGTCTGATCGTTCACTTTTGTCTGCCATGAGTCACAACGCCAGGCGCGAAGCCCAGGCATTTTCCAAAGAAACTTGCGCCGTCAAGTTGCTAGAATGCTATCGCTCTGTGATCAGTCCCTGAATCGAGCCGCAAGAAAAAACGGGCGCGTTCACGCCGGCCTTTCCACTCTTCCTTTTCTGCTTAGGGCCTCCAAATACAGTTCTGTGTAGAGAGCCGCTTGCTTTTGCCAGGAAAAATCCCTCTCCATTGCCCCTTTGACCAGGTTTGCCCATTTGTTTTTGTCTTGGTACACGCCCAGCGCCCTGATGACTGCATCGGACAAAGAGCCGGGGCTGTACTTGGAAAACACAAAGCCGTTCCCGCTTCCCGTAGTCCGGTCATAATCCATAACTGTGTCCGCCAGGCCCCCCGTTTTTCTGACCACAGGTATGGAACCGTAACGCATGGCTATGAGCTGCCCCAAACCACAAGGTTCAAACCGGGACGGCATCAAGAATAGATCGGAACCTGCGTAGATCTTTTGGGCCAGCACGCCGTTGAACCCTATAACAGCCGCCACTTGCTCCGGGTAACGCCCTCCTAGGTCGCGAAAAGCGTCCTCAAAGGCTTTGTCCCCCGTTCCAAGCAAAACGAACTGGCACGTCTCGCCCAGAATACGCGGCATGGCATCCAGCAAGATGTCCAGACCCTTTTGGTCGACAAGTCTTGTAACGATGCCCAATACAGGAGAATTGGAAACCGGCAAATCCAGCTCCCTTTGGAGAGCATGCTTATTGCACACTTTTTTGGAAATATCCTCAGTGTCGTAAGTTGAAAAAATTCGCGGGTCGCTCTTAGGATTAAATTCGTGATAGTTTAGGCCGTTGACTATGCCGTAAAGGTCCCGCTTGCGCTTTCGCAAAACGCCGTCGAGGCCCTCGCCAAACTCGGGGGTTTGTATTTCCCGGGAATAAGTTTCCGACACCGTATTTATCACGTCGGCGAACATTATGCCGGCCTTCATGAAATTCACTTCTCCGTAATACTCAACGCCTTCAGGGTGATAATACTGGGTTCCGACACCCAAGAGCCCCAGAATGTCTTGGGGAAATCTTCCCTGATAGCGTAAATTGTGTATCGTGTAACAGGTTCCCACGTCCCTCCAGGCCGGGTTTTCCCCCGCCCTCAAAGTCATCAAGAGCGGAAGAAACCCCGTCTGCCAGTCATTGCAATGGACAACATCGGGGATGAAGCCCAAGTTCTCGCATGCTCTGATTACCGCCAATTGAAAGAAGGCAAATCTTTCTCCTTCATCTGGGAACCCATATAACCCATCCCTGTCAAAGTATTGGTAGTTGTCCAGTAGGTACACGGGAACTTCCTTGGTGCCACCGGCGCTTTTGGCTTCTATCCGAGATTTTCTGACGATACAAGTTTCTTTTCTTGTCCCAACCTGAACCGGGAAATCGGACACGGTGCGGTGATCCGAGATGCCTTTGTATTTGGGCATCATGACTCTGACATCGTTTCCCTGGAGGGACAGGGCCTTTGGCAAAGAACCCGCAACATCGGCCAGGCCTCCTGTTTTGGCAAAAGGTGCAGCTTCCGACGACACTAAGAGGACTTTCAAGCCCGTGTCCAACAATCGAAAAACCCCCAATCTGTGCTTTTTAGCGGACAGTCCGGAACTGGCGCGCCGCTTCTTCGGGCGGGGTTGGATTGATCTGCACCCCTGTCCCAAGTTCCAAACCCGCTTCTATGGTCAACCGGGGCAAAACATGGATGTGCCAATGGTACGTTCCAAAATCCGGGGCTGACGGCGGAGCACTGTGAACCATAAGGTTATAGGGCAAGGACGAAAACAAGGATTCGTAACCTTCAAACACAGCCCCCATCACCTCTGCCAAACCCCGGATAGTTTTGGGACTCAGGCTCGCAAAAGAATGATGGTGTTCCCGAGGCACAATTGCCGTCTCAAAGGAATGCCTCGACGCAAAAGGACAAAAGGCTACAAAATGCTCAGTCTTAGCGACGATTCTCGTGTCTTTCTCCATTTCCCGTTCGACAAGATCGCACAGGAGGCACCTTTGAGATGCCCTTTTGTAGGCTTCAAATCTTGAAGCCTCTAAACAGAATCGGGGGGGCAACACCGGCAGGGCAATTATCTGAAAGTGCGGGTGTGACAAAGACGCGCCGCCTCGTGTCCCTGTGTTCCGAAAAACTTGAACATACTTTACTTCTTTTTGGTCGTACAAGGCCAAGCTTCGAGATTTTAGAATTTCCAGAATTGATTCCAAATGCTCCGTATCGTAGGAACCCAAGGTGGCATCGTGCCTTGTTGACTCGATCACAACCTCATGGGCTCCTATGGCCGGCATTTGCCAGAACACCGACGCATCGTCTGCTGCGGGCGTATGGGAAAAGGCGGCTGTTACGGCTTCCGCTTCATCTTGGGCTGCCGGGAAAAAGGCGGGGAATTTGTTGGGGACAACTCTTACAGTCCACCCCTCCCCGTCGGCCAACGATTCTTCCCTGAGAGCCAAGACTTCAGGAGGGGTCAGTTTCTCGTTACCCGGGCAAAAAGGGCAACCGGGATCGTATTTTGGGACCGTGGCGTCGGGTTTTTGCGCCAGTTTAAAATCGGAGGGTCTTTTTGCCCTATGAGTGGCTATTACGGCGTAGTCTCCGGACAAAACGTCATACCTCAGTTCAGGCAATTGTCCCCTTCCTTTCGGGCTTTTGATAATTGAAGGGGTAGTTTTTCCCTACCCCTTCAGTGACTATCCTTTGCTGCCGTTGCCCTACTGAGATGGCCCCCTGTGGGGGTACGGGCCCTGATAGCCCCCGGCGCCCGCACCGGCGCCTTGGGTCCAAACAGGCAACCCGCCAGACTGATGATACATCCCTTGTTGGCCCATTTGAGGGTGGAGCGAAGAAGGTCCGAGGCCCCTTTGGCCTTCGGCTTCCCCTCCTATGCTGCCGGCTCCCTGGGTCCAGGAAGGCAGATTCACCTGGTGAGGAGTCCCTTGAAATCCTGAACCTTGAAAGGTTCCGAACCCGCTCTGGGCGTACACAGAAGGTCCCAGACCCCTTTGCCCCTCAGCCTCCCCTCCAATGGTCCCGGCCCCTCGGGTCCAAGAAGGCAGATTTGCCTGGTAAGGGGCCCCTTGAAACCCTGAATGCGTGCCGATGCCGCCTTGAGCATACAACGAGGGGCCCATGCCCCTTTGTCCTTCTTGCTGTCCGGTGATGTGACCGGCCCCTTGGGTCCAAGAGGGCAAGTTAACTTGGTGTGACGCCCCGTAAAAGCCCGATTGGGGGCCCATGCCCGATTGGGCATACAAGGAAGGCCCCATACCCCTTTGTCCTTCCTGTTGCCCGGTTATGTGGCCCGCACCTTGGGTCCAGGAAGGCAAGTTGCCCCGGTATGCCCCCTGAAAAGCCTGCTGAGGACCGATGCCCCCTTGCACGTAAGCGGAGGGTCCCATCCCGCCCTGTCCTTCTTGCTGTACCTGCCCTGCCCCTCTTGTCCACGAGGGAAGATTGACCTGCCCTGACGGGTCGTAATGTCCCATCAGCAGGCTCGACGGCCCGATTCCGCTCATGCCTTCACCCGCCGAAACATGCCCAAATTGCCCGGAAGGACTCATGTGGCCCGGGGACGGTTGTTGATGGCTGCCGTAGTAGCCGCTGCCCCCGTACCCTGAATGTCCGGCTTGAAATGAAGGGCCTTGAGTCCACGACGGCTGATTGCTTTGAAAGCCGTGGCCTTGCGATTGCATCAGGCTTGAAGGCCCGAGGCCGGCCTGACCTTCGGCGGGCCTGCCGCCGGTCCACCCGCCGCTTCCATGCCCGGAAGTGGATTGAATCGTTTGTCGCGATTGTTGCGCGGTGTTTCTCAGTTCGTTGATGGTTTGATCGTCTGCCTGGTTCACTCTGTACCAACCCCTCATGCTAAGGTAATCAAACACTTTCTTTGCTTCGGCCTGAGCATCGCTGCGTATTTCCTGAAAGGTGGAGCGTATACGGTCACCGGCACATTGCTCATCCCCCCTTTGGGACCATGCTTAGAATGCCTCAGGCCAGATCGTGCTATACGAACCCCCTAGACTGTCAAAGACCCCTCATCGCCGGAGATGACCTGAAAGATGGCCTCTTCTCTGCCATCCATGGCGTTCACGTAGACGAGGTAGCTGTCCGCCCCTTGGCTGCACCTGAATTCCCAGGCCATCACTTCTCTGGTGGGCAGAAGCGGAATTACGCAGAGCCTGGCATCTGACTCAACTTGAAGATCTTTTCTCAAAGTTGATCTGGCCTCATTTTCGGAAACCAGAGGTGCTTTCAGTTTTCGTGACGGGTGTTCGTGGGTAGTGAGATAACCCGTCTGTTCAAAAGAAAGCACGCTTCCCCCATCCAGACCTATCTCCAATTTGACGATGTCAGGGTAGAGCCTAACTTGGTAGGTTGCCTCACGCTCTTCAAAGGTGATTTCCGGAGCATAGGCGAACATTATCCTGCCAGCATCGGGTCCCGGTTTGCGCCATCCTGTCTCGGCCATGCCCGAAAACCCTTTGGAAGCAAGAAACGACTCAGAGACAGCCCGGGCCTGGTTTGTGTCAGAGGCAACGGCCGGGCCGGGCTTCCGGGAATCTGTGGCCCAAAGGACCGCGCCTCCTTGCTTGGCCACCGCTACGGTCACTTCCGTTCCATCGGCCCTTTTCCCCGTAACTACGTAGCCCGGAATGGATCCTGAATTATCCTCAACTCGAAAGGACTGAAAGCTGTCGTCGGACCGCAAGAATTTTTCTGCCGTAGATTTAGCGGTTTCAACAGATATGGTTTCTCCGGGACGTGCCAGCGCCGCCTGGGCAAGGTTGCGGTCCGAGAAAGGACCGTCGTAGACCGGGGACGGCACACTTTGAGTCATGGAGTCTATTTCGGAAAATCCTTCCATCATTTTGTCGCCGGTTTCAGAGTACCGGGGCGACATCGCTGACACAATTGCGGCAAGGCCGAACCCTTGGCTTGTGGCCGGGCCTCCCGAACCCACCGCCGAAGCGTGGCGCCCGAGATCCAACAACCCCCGGGCCAAATCCTTCACCGATGATTCCAAGCGGCTCAATTCTTGCCATTCCGCTTGAGTTATTGGATCTCCTCTGGAGGCTTTTTGAGACAGGACGCGACTGTAATCGCCCACTGTTGACACGAAGTGACGGATGTTGGTCAAATCAGCATTGGCCATACTCAATTGAGCCATGCTGTCCCTTGCCGCCTCAGAAAAAGACCAGCATGTGGTCAGAAAAGTAGTTTGCTGGCCCTGAGTAGAAGCGGCCCTGGCTTTTGCCATGGAGGCTTCCATGTTTTCCACATGAGATATGAGGCTGAATATCGCTCGCTGCCGCGAGGCTTCCAGCCGAATCGCAGAGGCCTGGGCCCTGTGAAACTGACTGATTCCGAAAGCGGTTGCCAGTACCGTGATGGCGCCCAACGCCCAGACTCCGATTTTAGCCCAATTGTTTTTCACTACTGCGACACCCCTTTCCCAACAACCCCCATTTAGTAAGCAAAGACGTGGGCCCCTATCTGGGTAATAATCGGCCTGGTCCAAACCCACGGGCTCACTGCCTTGGCCGGATTCCAGAAAAACAAGGCCCCATTTGTGGGGTCCCATCCGTTGAGGGCCAGTTCCGCCGCCCTTACCTCGATTTCCGAAGGCATCCTTGACCACACGAAGCCGTTTGTGACCGATTCAAAGGCATCGGGCTCGTACATTACCCCGGAGATGGTGCCGGGAAACTGGGGACTTCTGGTCCTGTTAATCACCACCGCTCCCACGGCCACTTGCCCGGTAAAGGGTTCGCCCATGGCCTCCCCCATGATCAGCCTGGACAGGAGATCCAGTTCGTCCCACCAACTTTGCGGGGCTGCCAAAGCCTTGGCAGGGGCACGGGTCAGTTGAGTCATGTGGCCCTTTGCAGCGAGAAGGAGCAGGCAACAAAAGAAGGCAACCAACAAAACGGTGCGGAAACTTGTCCTCATGTGTATCCCTTCTTCCAAAGGCATTTCCTTCAGCCCTAGAATGCCTGAAAAAGGGACGGGGTTATTCAGGACAATTTACTGTCCCCGATACTCCCTTACGTTTCGTTGGTGTTCGGAAAATGTCTCGGCAAAAGCGTGGGTGCCATCATTTTTCGATACGAAATAGAGGTAATCGACTACTTTGGGGTGCAACACGGCTTCCAAGGAAGCCTTTCCAAAATTGCTTATTGGGCCCGGAGGCAGCCCTATGTTCTTGTAAGTATTGAAGGGAGAATCGATCTCGAGCTCTTTCCACAAAAGACCTCCCCGGTACTTCCCCAAGGCGTACATCACGGTGGGATCGGCATCAAGTTTCATTCCGATTCTCAGGCGATTAAGGTACACGGCCGCTATGGTAGGTCTTTCGTCAGCCGCCTGGGCTTCTCTTTCCACAATGGATGCCACCGTGGCGGCCTGGTGAGGGGTAAGGCCGTTTTCTCTCGCCAAATCCCTAAGTCTTTTGTCAAACACCGCGTTGGTCCTTGAAAGCATCATTGAAACTAAATCCCTCTCGGAGGCCCCTTTTCTGATGAAATACGTGTCGGGAAACAAGTACCCCTCAAGAGGATACTTCGTGCCCTCCACTTCCTCCCGGGCAACGAAACTGGGCAAAAGGGTAAGGTCCGCAGCCGCTTCCAAAAACGCTGCCTCGGAACCGAAACCCCTTTCTTCAACCAGATTTGCGATTTGTTCCACCGCCAGGCCTTCTCTCACCGTAAGGGTGTAGTATATGACGCGGCCTTCCACGAGGCTTTTCAACACATCCCAAAGGAAAATGCCAGGCTCAAACTGAAAGTCTCCCGACTGAATTTTCGTTCCCACTCCCATGATTCTGGCGAATCCTCTAAAAAGCAGAGGGTTCCTGATAACCCCGCTGTCCCGAAGAAGAACGGCCACTTGCCCGGTGGAACATCCCGGCTCGATGGAAACGATCACGGGTTGGGCATCCTTTGGGAGAGGGCATGAGGCCATGAACGCGAGGCCTGCCGCGCCTAAGAAAAAGATAGTCATGAACAAGAGAACTCCGTATTTTTTGAGCACGATGTCTTTTGTCTTCCCTCCGGTTGTGTGCCTGAAACGCCGCTGCTTAACCCTCGGGCTCTTCTTCCCAGTCGCCTTCCACGACTATCTCGCAGTCATCCAGATCGTCTTCCAGTTCCAGTTCTTCAAAGGCTTTCAGCACTTGCTCCCATTCGTTGTCACTATCGATGGTCACCAAGACTCCGGTGCCGCCTTCCACCTCTTCGACTCTCAATATGACTATCTCGGGCTCGGCAAAGTCCTCTTCTTCCTGGGGCATCAGTATCACGTAATGTTTGTCTTCCACAAACAGGGAATCAAACAGCACCCTGAAACGCGACTCCTTGCCATCTTCGTCTTCGAGCACCAGTACATCGTCATCCAAGCTCTCGGGATCTTCATCTTTCCGGGTCCGCATGAAATTTCACAGCCTTTCGTCCTCCAAGGGCTTTGCAGCCCGCTTCCGCAAATAGTTTTCCAATATCAAGACAGCAGCAGCCGCATCTATAGCCCTGCGCCGTCTTTTTCGAGATTTCCCCAAGCCTATCATTTCCTTTTCAGCCTGAGAAGTAGTAAGGCGCTCATCGCACAGCGCCACGGGAAACCCGCTTTTCTTCCTCAGTGTTTGCGCAAACTCCATCGCTTTCAAGGCGCCGAGCCCCATACTCCCGTCCATGTTTTTTGGCAGACCTACAACAAAAGATAGGGCCTCGTTCCGGGCGGCAAGTTCTATGAGGTCTGCTGCCAGCCGCTCGTTGTCCAGATATTTCAAAGTTTTTAGAGGGTGCGCGTAAAGCCCCATCTCATCGCTGATGGCAACTCCAACGCGCCTTTCCCCCAAATCGATCCCTATAATCCTTTCCTGGGCTAACCTCACTTGCGCAACCTCCGAAGACAGTCTCACACCACTTTCAGGCAAAAATGCGGGCACGCCCGGGCACAATAGCCACACAGCATGCACCTGGAAGCATCGACCTCCGCCTTCCCGAAATTGAGCCTCAAAGCGCCGAATCCGCATCTTCTTACGCATTCCCCGCAGCCCTGACACCACTCTTGCACCACAAGCCGCCTTTTTGGTGAGCGCGTAAGCCCAAGCAGGACCGGATCGACTTCCTCTTTACACAACACCTGTTTGGCAAACAAAAGCTCTTCGGGGGATTTGACTCCGACGGCTACGCTATCTTTGTGAGGGAAGTTTGCCGCATAAGAGAGCGCTTCGTAGGCACTTGCGTAAAGATGGCCGCCTCCCAGGGCTTTCATGATGTAAACCCCTTTTCCGACCTCCCGAGCGAAGGCCAAAGCCTCTTCCATATCTTCCCGACGACCGTCGACAATGCCCAATCCGCGCACATTCAAGATAGCGAAAATTACGTCGACATCGTCGTGCATGGCAGCGGCTCTCACGCATGCCACATGATGGGTCGAAACTGACACCGCCCTCACGATGCCCCGGCTCTTG
Organism: uncultured Eubacteriales bacterium; assembly: GCA_964646385.1. GTDB lineage: Bacteria > Bacillota > Sulfobacillia > Fermentithermobacillales > Fermentithermobacillaceae > JAXGZG01. Next base: position 22,501 of record CAZYEC010000017.1, read on the forward strand.
GCCTTCTGGAGATATTTCAGGGCGTCCCCGTGTCCTTTGAGCGTCAGTCCGGATTCTTGTTCGTGGAGGCCGAAGACGTCCACAACATCCCGGTCAAGACCCCGCCGGTAAGCTTCAACGCTTTCTTTCATACCTTTACCGTCGGACGCGTAACTTCTGCCGGCGATTACGATTCCTTGGCGGCCGGCTATTTTTTCCAGATGAGGATAAACGTTGTAAAATTCGGCGGAATCGAAGAAGTTGACTCCTAAGTTGCAGGCCCTTTCAAGAAGCGTTCCCGCTTCTGCGACAGAAAGCCCGCCACGGTGAGACCCGAAAGCCAAGGAGCCCACGCACAGACATGAAACTCTCAGACCCGTTTTCCCCAGTTCTGAATACAGCATCGAAATTCATTCACCGTTTTTTCAGGGCCCCTCCCCTGGGAAGGGGCCCGTATGCGTCAATCGATAGGGACGAGCCTTCCCGACAGCTTTTTCATTACATCGGGAAGCGTAGTGTATTCGAGAGCGTTAAGCGCAAGCCTGTGAGGCTCAAAAGGCCCCAAAGACCTTAGGTAATCGGCAAGCTCGTTTGCCAAAGCCCTGGCGCGATCGTAGGAAACATCTGCAAAAAAGTCTTGAGGGCCCACGAGTCTTCCTTCACAAATTTGAAAGCCCAATGCGACCACGCGAGGCGGTCCGTCAAACCTGGTAGGGCTGCATTGTTTCGTGCTGCAAGGCATAAGGGGGCCGTGGTGGGAACCGCGCATCCATCCTGCCACCAAGTGCGGCTTGGCAAAGGGTTCCAAAACTTCCCCCAGCGCCGGCAGCCCACTTTGGCACCGCACAATGCACACGGGATCGTCCTTTCCCACATAGCGTCCGGCCAAAAGGTTGAGGCGCTCAGTGGACGACACGGCGCCGATTTCCCCCGTAGTGCGGGAGTAGACGGCCTTTACGCAGTAACGTCCCGGGGCCCCTATGAGAACTAAAAGGCTGTACAGCTCTTCCGGGGCGTGAAAAACCACCTTCTTGTGCTCGATAAGATCGTGCACTTCGAAATCGAATCCAGAATGCATTTTCGGATCGATACAAAGCCCAGCGGTGTTGAAAGGATCCGCAAATATCTTGTAAAGCGGGTAGTTCCATGCACCGGGCTCAGTTTTGTCGGCCATAAACACCACGACCGGCTCAGACGCTCTTTCTTCGAACTCCATTTCGGCCACGCCCGGGCCCAGCCCCCGGATGTTTCCGGAAAAAGAGTCAGACAACAAGTCTTGTCCTGCTCCGTACAGTTTAAGTTTCTTAGCAACTTGAGTTGCTTGCAAAAACGCGTCCCACGCCAGTTTGTGGACTTGTGTGCTGTCCACGCCGTTGCGATGGGTCATTATGAGCTCCATGTCATCCCCAACGTGGGTGACGTAGAAATCCAGCAGGAAATCGCCGTGTTTCGCGAGATGCTCCCTGGCGGAATTCATGAGCTCCGGGTGAACGCTCGAGTGGCCGACAAAACCACCGACGTCAGCCTTAATCACCGATAAAGTGATTCTTGACACCGACAGCCCCTCCCGGTAAGTTGATGGAAAACCAAATGACCAACTTCTCCTCCTCCGCGAAAATATCCTGTTTGATAGCGAAAAATCAAGCTATCCATATGTTGCAGACCGCCTGCGCCATACCAAAGACAGGAACATGCCCGCAACAAAACCGCCGATGTGAGCCCACCACGCGACCCCGCCTTGAGCCTGAATTCCCAAAGAGGCCACGCCCGAGAACAGGTTCGTGAGGAACCACAGAAACAAGAAAATGATGGACGGAACTTCCACGACCGGAAAAAACAAGCCAATGGGGATAAGAGCCAAAACCCTGGCCCTGGGAAAATTCACGAAATAGGCCCCCAGCACCCCGGCTATTGCCCCACTGGCCCCCACAGTGGGCACAAGCGAACCGGGATCGGTCAGAATGTGAGCAACGGATGCCGTGATGCCTCCCGCAAAATAGAAAAGAAGGTACCTTCCGTGGCCAAGTACATCCTCGACGTTGTCGCCAAAAATAAAGAGGTAGAGCATGTTGCCGGCTATGTGCACCCAGCCTGCGTGGATGAACAGAGATGTTATTAGTCCTGTAAGGCCGGATGTTTGAGCAAGCTGGGCGGGATTGAATCGCCAGGGCCCGGTAACCACTGCAGGAATCACGCCCCACTTGACGGTGAACCGCTGCAAGGCCAGATCGCTCAGGGAAAGCTCGTAGACAAACACAGCGATGTTTATGAAAATAAGCAACCAGTTGACCACAGGCCGTCTTTGTGTCCTTTGAGTGTCTCTAATGGGAATCAATGCGCCATCTCCAATCCAGCCGTGAATCGATAACGAGAAGCCACCCGTATCTTAACCCCGGACAGTGAAGATTGGATAAGAGCACGGCCCTTTACAAAACCTTCGTTCTGCGCGTAAAAGCAGTAAACCCATAAGTCAAGCGCCGGAACGGTCGCTGCCTACGTATGATTTGATCAATTCTTCCAAAATATCGTCCCGCTCAACTTTCCTTACAAGGCTCCTGGCGTTATTGTGGCTTGTAATGTATGTGGGATCCCCGGACAAGAGATACCCCGCGATCTGGCTCACGGGATTGTGACCTTTTTCCCGCAAAGCCACGTACACTTTCAGGATGATGTCCCTGGTCGCATTCTCTTTATCCGGAACAACCTTGAAAAAGCGGGTCTCCTCGAATTCAGCCATCAAAAGCCCCCCAGTATCGTCTAGAATTCTCTGTGCGGCGCCCAAATCCTACCCGGCTTTTGGATTCGTCAAGCACGGGCTCCAAAAGCCGAAACCAAGAGCCTGGTGGCCTCCGAAATGGCTGACCTCAGGGCTTCTTCGAGTTTTTCCGGGTTGCGTCCCCCGGCCTGAGCCATATGACCTTTGCCCCCGCCGGAGCCGCCCAGAACGGCTGCACCTTTTCTCGCAACTGTGACGGCATCAACCCCTCGCGCCGCCTCTTCCGGGGCGACCATCACCAGCAAATAACTCCGCCCGCCTGTCGCAGAACCTAAGACTACGACAGAACACCCTTTGTCCTTCAACCTGTCGCCCAATTCTCTCAGCTCTTCCGGGGCCAACTTGTCTTGACGAGCAAAAGCTACTTTCCGGTTCCCGGCGTCTTCTACTGTCACGGCTCTTTCCGCCAGTTCCCGGGCCAGCTCCTTTATTTCTGTTTGTCTGGTACGCGCCACCTGGGCTTCCAAAGAAGCGATGGTTCCCAACAAGTCTCGAATTTTCGACTCCAGTTCCCGGGAACTGACCCCCAAAAGGTCTGTCAGGGATGAAACGATGCGGGTTTGTTCCTCTGTCCTGCATAGCGCCGCCCGGCCTGCCACGGCCTCAAGACGCCTCACTCCCGCCGCCACAGCCGAGTCAGACGTGATTTGCACTTGCCCGATTTCCCCGGTCCTCCTGACGTGGGTGCCGCCGCAGAGCTCCCGAGAAAAGTCTCCTATGCTCACCACTCTCACAATGTCGCCATATTTCTCGTCAAAAAGAGCTGTAGCATTGGCCTTACGAGCCTCTTCCAAAGGCATTTCCCGGACATCAACGGACAAATCTGACATGACGGCATCGTTCACCATTTCCGAAATCAACTTGATCTCTTCTTGAGTCAGGGGGCCAGAGTGTTGAAAGTCAAATCTTAAGCGCGACTCTTGCACAGAGGACCCCGATTGTCTCGCTTGTTCGCCCAAAACCTTCCTCAAGGCCCAGTGGATAAGGTGAGTCGCCGTGTGATGAACCTGCATGCCTTTTCTCTTAGCTTCCTGTACGGACAACGTGACTTTCTGGCCTATCGCAAGACCTTCCCTCAGGACCCTGGCCCTGTGAAGGAAAACTCCGTTGGGGGCTCTTGTGGCCTCAAGGACGCGGGCGACATCCCCGGGTTGCGACACCAGGCGCAACACGCCGGTATCCGTTTCCTGTCCTCCTTGCGCGGCATAAAAAGGCGTGGCCTCAAATACCAAAAGCGCGTCTTCCCCGGGAAGTGCCATGTCCACCGGGATCCCTTCCCGAAAAATGGCCAGAACCAGAGATTCGATTCCCAGCTCATCGTAACCAAGGAATTCTGTGGGAGGGAGGTCGGCCACTTTACTGAACAAAGAAACCGCATCCTGATAGTCCGCATCTCGCCCTTTTCTGCTCCGTTCCCGTTGCTCTGCCATGGCTCTTTCAAACCCGGCCTCGTCCACTGCCAAACCCTTTTCCCTGGCAACGTCTTTGGTCAGATCGATTGGGAAACCGTAAGTGTCATAAAGAAGGAAAGCGTCTTTCCCGGCTACGCTAGGGTGCCCTTTCTCAAGGGCCGCCGCAGTAATGTCGTCGGCCCTTTTTTGTCCTTCTTCCAAAGTGTGCCGGAATCGGGTCTCATCTTCAGTGAGAACCTCCCCCAGGTAACGTGCCTGCTCCACAAGTTCTGGGTAAGCGTCCCCCATTATCCGCCCCACAGCAGGAACCAGCCCACCGAGAAAAGGCTCGGTGATGCCCAGCACTCTGCCGAATCTGGCGGCCCGCCGGAGAATCCTCCGCATGACGTAACCCCGCCCTTCGTTGGAGGGCAAAACCCCGTCTGACGCCAGAAACGCGCAGGTCCGCACGTGATCGGCTATGACCCTGAAGGGAAAAACCGGCGTACCGTGCCCCGCCCTTTTCCCGGAAATATCCTGAATTTCATCGATAAGCGGGAGAAAAAGGTCAGTTTCGTAGTTGGTGTCTGCACCTTGAAGGATCGACGCAACGCGTTCCAAGCCCATACCCGTGTCGATGCTTGGCTTGGGCAGGGACTCCGTGCTCCCGTCCTTATTCCTCATGAACTGCATGAACACGAGATTCCAAATCTCCAGCCACCTGTCGCAATCGCATTTCCCCAGGCCGCACTGGGGGCCGCAAGCGATTTCCTCGCCGCGGTCCACCACTATTTCGGAACAGGGCCCGCAAGGGCCCGTGTCTCCCATTGCCCAGAAATTATCTTCTTCCCCCATGCGCACTATGCGATCTCCGGGCACGCCCGCAATGCGTTGCCACAAGTCGAAGGCTTCATCATCGTCCTTGTAGACTGTTACCCACAGCCTTTTTGGAGGCAACCCCAGCACGCCAGCGAGAAACTCCCAGGCAAACGATATAGCGTCGGCCTTAAAATAGTCCCCGAAAGAAAAATTCCCCAACATTTCGAAAAAAGTATGGTGGCGGCCGGTAAACCCTACGTTATCCAAATCGTTATGCTTGCCCCCGGCGCGCACGCATTTTTGCGAGGTAACAGCCCTAACGTAAGGACGTTTCTCGAGTCCTGAAAAAACATCTTTGAACTGCACCATCCCGGCGTTGGTAAACAGCAGCGTGGGGTCGCCGTATGGGATGAGGGACGAGCTGCGCACGATCGTATGCCTTTTGTCTTGGAAAAATCTCAAAAACGACGACCGTATTTCCGAGGAAGACATAGAGCGCCCGAGTTTTTCACTCACCTACTTCACCTCCCCGGGAGTATACCGGGCAAACTCGAGGTCCACCAGGTGTCTTACAGTTCCTTCCAGGCCGTCTAAAGGAACAATGCGGGCAGCCTCTTCCCGGCGAAGTTTGATCTCAACACCGCCCTGTCTCAAAGCTCTGTTTGAAACAGTAACGCGGACAGGCATCCCCAACAAGTCTGCGTCGTTGAACTTTACGCCTGCCGACCCATCCCGGTCGTCATACAATGTCTCTATTCCGCTTTCGGTGAGACGCCAATAAGTTTTGTCTGCTATATCCTTGAGCTTCGGGGAAGTTCCCAGAAGAATTAAGTGGACGTGGTAAGGGGCCACACTTATGGGCCAGATGATGCCGTGGTCATCGTGATTTTCTTCGATAACGCAGGCCAACAACCGCCCAACCCCCATCCCGTAACAACCCATTACTAGAGGTTTCATATTCCCTTGCTCGTCCTGGAAGTAGGCTCCCATTGATTCGGAATATCTGGTGCCCAGTTTGAAGGTGTTCCCTATTTCAACGCCTCGCCTGACGCTCAGTTCGTGCCCACACTCGAGACAGGGATCTCCCTCCCGGGCGGCAGCGATATCTGTGGTCAAATCAGCAGTGAAATCCCGTCCCGGCACCACATCTCGCAAGTGAAAATCGCGCTCATTGGCTCCGGCCACATACCCGCAGCCTTCCAGAAGGCTATTGTCGGCCACTAACTTCAGGCCGGATATTCCCACTGGCGACATGTAACCCAAGATAAGACCCCTGGCCTCCAGCTCCTCCTGTTCAGCAAATCGCACTTCGGGAACCTTGAGCCTGTTGGCAAGCTTCCTTTCGTTGACTTCGAGATCTCCGCGGATGACGACCATTACCATTTCTTCCCCCGCGACATAAACCATGGTTTTGATGCTCTGCCGAACATCCAACCCCAAAAACTCACCCACGAGGGCTATCGTGTTCTTCCCGGGGGTAGCCACTTTTTTCGCCGGGGAAACTCCCTTTGCGCCATTTTGAGATGCGAAAGCTTTGGAAATGGTCGCCGTATCTCTGTTTGCGGCGTAGCCACATTGGGGGCAAAACAGCAAAGTGTCCTCGCCCACATCCGTCAAGTATGTGAACTCATGGGCGTTTGTCCCGCCCATGATTCCCACATCGCCCAAAACTTGGACAACGGGAACACCGCACGATTCGCATATCCTTCGGTAGGCTTTACACATCAAAGGGTAATAGTCGTCAAGGCCTTGAGAGTCACTGTGGAAGCTGTACGCGTCTTTCATAATGAATTCTCTCACACGTATGAGACCGGCCCTTGACCTGGGCTCGTCACGGAATTTCGTCTGGATGTGGTACACGACCAAGGGTAACTGCTTGTAAGAGTCGATGTAACGTCTGGCAAGTTCCGTTACGGTTTCTTCGTGAGTCATGGCAAGCACCATGTCTCTGCCGGAACGATCTTTCATCCGTACCAGCTCGGGCCCCACGCCGTACCACCTGCCGGACTCCTGCCATAATTCCGCGGGGTGAACCACGGGCATATTCAGCTCCTGCCCCATGATCCTGTCCATTTCACGGCGCATGACGTCTTCGATCTTGCGGACGCTTCGCCAGCCAAAAGGCATATAGTTGTAGATCCCCGCCGCGACTTTCGAAATCAAGGCACCCCTCAGCATAAGACGATGGGAGGGCAATACTGCCTCGGCGGGACTCTCCCGAAGATTCTTGCCGAACCTTTGTGACATTCTCATGATGGAACCTCCGACTTTCTGGATAAAGACCCCAATGTCAAGGAGATTATATCCGTGGGGAAAACGAGGGTCAATTTCGCAGGCATCACGCCAGATAGCAAACTGCCACGCCCACCAGGATTCCCGTGACCAGACCCGTGGTGGGATAGCTTTCTGCACAGAAACGGTGTGCCCCGGGTATCAGCTCATCGCAAACCACGTACATCATTGCGCCGGCGGCGCTTCCCAAAGAAAGAGCCAGCCACTGGGCAGAGATGCTGCCGCACATTTGTCCCAACGCGGCGCCGAAACCCATGGGCAGCCCGGCCGCCACCGCAGCCAAAACTGTCAACCCGGCCGAAAGGTTTCCCTCTTTGAGCGGTATTGCCATTGCCATGCCCTCGGGTACGTTATGTATGGCTATAAGAAGCGCCATGCCGACTCCAAAGCTCGTTT
>CAZYEC010000018.1:0-29666 GCA_964646385.1 uncultured Eubacteriales bacterium
GGTCGCTGCCGGAAGTATTTTCTAAAAGCCCTGCGCATCGCGGGGCTTTTTACTATCCCGATTGTTCTGAAGTGGACTTGCGCTAGCGGCGGATTGCCGTCGACCGCTGGCAAAGGCTGAAGAACCCTGTTGACAACCCTGGGGATAACTGCCAAATCGTGTGGATAAACCTGTAAACTGCCTGTGTGGTCTCGGGAAAAACTGTCGCGTGTGAGTTTTGGCAAGTACTTGTCGACCCTTCGGTTTGACTTTTTTGGCATAGATGATCGATGGTTCCCCTGTGTTACACTTGAAGCGGGGTAAGCGAAACTGGAAAGGTGAGACCCATTGATGCGGGGAATTTTCATAACTTTTGAAGGCTGTGACGGGTCTGGGAAGAGCACCCAGATGAGCCTTTTGCACCAACGCCTGGTTGGGTTGGGGTTGGATGTAACCATCTCAAGGGAACCCGGAGGGACGCCAGTGGGGGAACTGGTTCGGGCTCTGTTACTAAACCCTGAGGGCCCGGACAGGACGGGCCTTGCGGAAGCATTGCTCTACGCCGCTTCCAGGGCGGAGCTGGTCGAAAGGGTCATCTTGCCGGCTTTGACCCGCGGGTGCGTGGTCTTAGTTGAAAGATACGTCGACTCAACTCTCGTGTACCAGGGAATGGCAGGAGGAATTCCTATCTCGGACATAGAAAATATTAACAAGATAGCAACGCAGGGATTGCTTCCCGACCTTACTTTAGTTTTTGATATTTCAGATTCCCGGGTGCTCCATCAAAGACTAGCCCCCAAGAAAAAAGATAAGATCGAGTTACGTGACGAAGCTTACCATGACAAAGTCAGGGAAGGGTATCGACTACTCCGTCGCAGGCATCCGGATCGGATCAAATTGGTGGATGGGGGCCTTCTTCAGACCGAGGTCGCGGAGTTGGTGTTCAAGGAAGTGTGGTCGGCACTTGTGAAACGGCAAGGAGGAGTGACCCTATGAAACTGATTATCGCCGTGATCCAAGATAAAGATGCGCCGAAACTTACGGAGGGGCTTGTCAAAGCCGGGTTCAGCGCCACGAAACTCGCCTCCACAGGCGGCTTCTTGAGAGAGGGTAACTCCACCTTTCTCATTGGCGTTGAGGACGGTGAAACAGAAAAGGTCTTAGATGTCATCAAAAAAACATGTAGGGCCAGGGAGCAGTTGGTAACGCCTATCACCCCGGTGGGGCCCGGTGAGTCCTACATTCCGTATCCTGTGGGAGTAATCGTCGGCGGGGCTACGGTGTTCATTCTCGCCGTAGAGAGGTTTTTTAAGGCTTGAACGATGTGGAATCAGCAAATGTGAATGTGGATTACGGCAATCCGGTTGCCGCAAAAATTATCAGTATGGCTCTAAAATCTCAAAGGGTTTCCCACGCCTACCTTTTCAGGGGACCCAGGGGTTCTCCCAAAGAAAAGATGGCCTTGGATTTGGCAAAAGGTCTTTTGTGCGACAGCAACGAAGCTCGGGAACGGGCCTGTAATTTGTGCTGGTCATGCCGCCAGGCGGATAAAGGGAGCCATCCTGATTTATTCCATGTGGAACGGGAAGGAAATAACATCAAACTGCGGCGGTCCCACGAAATACTGAAAGAAGCGCTATCCAAGCCGTATCGTTCATCCCGGAAAGTCTTTGTTATAAAGGATGCCGAAACCCTCACTGTCGAAGCATCCAACGCTTTGTTGAAAATTTTGGAGGAACCCCCCAGCTATGTTACTTTCATAATTACGTCGGGTAACGTGGCGGCAATTCCCGAGACTATCGTTTCCAGATGTCAGATGATACCTTTCAGGCACCTTCCGTCGGACTATTTTCGGGCGGTTGCGGGCAAGGAAGAAACCGGGGGGCAGTTTGTCTTATCCCAGCTCATGGAGTGTTCGCCGGCTGAATTGGCAGGCAAATACTCTAAAAAGGACCCCGGGGCCAGGTCAGAGGCGCTCCGTGGTCTGCAGATGTTTCTGGGCGAAAAGATGCGAGAAGCAGTCTCAGGCGAAACTCACGGACATGTTCCTCTAAAGGCTTGGTGCCAGGCTTTGGAATCCACGTTTTCGGCCAGAAGGCGTCTTGACGCCAATACGAACGCGTTTCTCACTTTCTGTGTGTTATTTGTGGATTTGCGGGAGAAGCTTTTTCCATATGTAAGTTCCGCCTAACAAATCAGCGAACTTTTAAATCGAGCGTGTGCCCCAATTGTGGGTCAACGAAAGGTTGGGGATTATGGCCACTGTGGTTGGAATCAGGTTTAAAGACAGGGGCAAAATGTACTATTTTGACCCCGCCGGTCTGGATTTGAACGTAGGCGACGGTGTTCTGGTGGAAACGGTGAGGGGAATCGAAATGGGGGTTTTGGTTTTGGGGCCGAAGGAGGTTGCCGAAGACAAACTCGTTCTGCCTCTCAAAAAAGTGATTCGCCGCGCCACTGCCGCAGACATCTCGGTGAACGAAGCCAACAAGAAAAAGGCCGAAGAAGCCATGGAGATAGCCAAGTCCAAGGTCTCGGAACATGGCCTTGACATGCATTTGGTGGATGCGGAGTATACTTTTGACGGTTCCAAGGTAATTTTGTATTTTACGGCGGATGGCAGGGTAGACTTTCGGGAACTGGTCAAAGATTTGGCTTCTGCGCTGCGAAATAGAGTGGAGTTGCGGCAGATTGGCGTGAGGGATCAGGCCAAAATTACCGGCGGGATAGGGCCGTGCGGCAGGGCTTTGTGTTGCGCGTCATTTCTGAACGATTTTTTGCCAGTATCCATAAAAATGGCCAAAGACCAGAACCTTTCCCTCAATCCCACGAAAATCTCCGGGGCATGCGGCCGTCTTTTGTGCTGTCTAAGGTTTGAATGTGATCATTATGACTGTGAAAAAAACGTTCCTGTCCAAATGCAGGTGGGTGCCACCGTAGCGACCCCCGAGGGCGAAGGAAAAATCATAGGCATTAACCCCGAGAAGGGCACTTTGCGCTTAGCCATGGCAGACAGCACTGTCTTGGAATTCCCGGCAGAAGAAGTGGAGGAGAAGAAAGTTTGACCGCAAAAGTCAAACCTACCCCGGGAACGCTTTACCTTTGCGGAACCCCCATAGGAAATCTCAACGATGTTACGTATCGCCTGGTCGAGACCCTCAAGGCAGTTGATGTGGTGGCTTGCGAGGATACTAGGCGTACCAAAAAGCTTCTCTCTCATTTCGGCATATCAAAACCGCTTATCTCAATTCACCAGCATGTGGAAAGGCTCCGTGCCGGGGCTGTGATCGAATTGCTTTCCTGCGGCAAATCGGTGGCTTTTGCATCGGACGCAGGAATGCCGACAATATCTGACCCCGGGGCCTGTCTGGTGAGGGCCGTGCGGGAAAGCGGTTTGCCCATCGAGCTGGTTCCGGGCCCCTCCTCCGTGTCTGGTGCCCTTGCCCTCTCGGGGTTTTGTGGCGACCGGTTCGTGTTTGGCGGGTTTCCCCCGAGAAAGCCCAAGGGGCGCCGGGAGTTTTTCGCACGTTGGGTATGGCCCGGCACAACTGCGGTATTTTTCGAATCCCCCCACCGGGTTAGAAAAAGCTTAGGCGACCTTTGCAGGGTTTTTCCCGGATGTGAGGTTTCGCTCTGTCACGAAATGACCAAAATTCATGAAAGTGTCACTTCAGGCACAGTGGAAGAAGTTTTCGGGGCGCTGGAAGGGATGGTGCTTCGAGGCGAGTGGGTTATAGTGGTGAATCGATCCAAGAAACGAACTGAGTCTACTTAAATCCCGGTGATTGCAGGGAGACGGTTCCAAGAACCTGCCTCCCTGCCCGGTCGTAACGGTAGGCTAAATAAATTGATAAAGCCCATTTACTGCTGAAGTTTTCCCAGGTCGCTAAGACAATGCCGACAAATGCGTTTTCCTTTATATATTTCTACATCAGCGGCGTTCCCGCAGAATATGCAAGCCGGCTCGTATTTCCTGAGGATAATGCTTTCTCCGTCAACGTAGATTTCCAAGGAGTCCTTTTCGCCGATGTCTAGGGTCCGCCGCAATTCGATTGGAATTACGACCCGGCCCAGTTCGTCCACTTTGCGCACCACACCTGTTGACTTCATCATAACAGATCACCTCCTGCCTTTTCTCCCAAAATTCGACATTAACATTCAATAAAATGTGTACCAGAGTTGCCAGAAATCGTCAAGACAGTTTATGTGAAGAAACTCAAGGCCTAGGGCAAACTTCCCTATTAAGATAGGGAATGTTAGAATCACTTAAGAATTGTTTCCGGGAGGTTCCAACCATGGCCGGCAATGAGACCTACTACATATCGACTCCGATTTACTATGCGTCCGGGGACCTTCACATCGGACATTCTTACACTACATTGGCGGCCGACGCTTTGGCCAGGTATAAAAGGCTCAGAGGGTACGATGTGTTCTTTTTGACCGGCACAGACGAACACGGCCTGAAAATACAGGGGGAAGCCGAATCCTGTGGGATGGCCCCAAAAGATTTTGTGGACAGAGTCGTGGCTCAGATCAAAAAGCTATGGCAAACTCTCCATATTTCCTATGACTATTTTGTTCGAACAACTGACAAGAGTCACGAAAAGACGGTTCAGTGGATTTTTCAAAAGCTCTACGACAACGGTGACATCTACAAAAAGGAGTACGAGGGTTGGTATTGTGTTGGCTGCGAGTCTTTCTATACTGAAACCCAGGCCAGGGCGTTTACAGACTTGATTTGCCCCCATCACGGCAAACCGCTGGAGTGGGTAAAAGAAGAGAGTTATTTTCTCCGGCTTTCTAAATATCAAGACAGGCTTTTGAGACACATAAGAGAAAACCCCCAGTTCATTCAACCTGTTTCCCGAAGAAACGAAGTGGTTCAGTTTGCCAAAAGCGGTCTTGAGGACCTGTGCATTTCCAGAATGAGTTTTGACTGGGGAATCAAAGTGCCTTTTGATCCCCAAAGCGTAATCTATGTCTGGATCGATGCATTAGCCAACTACGTCTCTGCCGTGGGTTTCCCTTACGATATGGAAACATTCAATCGTTGGTGGCCCGCGAATGTCCATCTTATCGGAAAAGAGATCCTAAGATTCCATGCGGTGATCTGGCCGATTCTGCTTATGGCCCTGGATCTGCCTTTGCCCAAACAGGTTTTTGCACACGGGTGGCTCAATCTGGCCGGTAGAAAAATGTCGAAATCCGTTGGTAACGTTGTGAACCCTTTCGAGCTCTGTGAAAAATACGGGCTTGATGCCATTAGGTACTTTGTATTGAGGGAAGTACCTTTCGGCAGCGACGGGGATTACAGCGAAGATTCTATGGTGGCCAGGATAAATGCCGACCTGGCAAACGATTTGGGGAACCTGGTGTATCGCACTCTAACCATGGTGGACAGGTTTTGTGGGGGCATTGTGCCCGCCCCGGGTGGAGAAAACGAATCGGACGCGCGCTTCAAAGAGGAATGCCTTTCCCTCAAAGACCGGGTGGACAGAGAAATGGATCTGTTGCACTTAAGCCTTGCTTTGGAGACTGTGATGGGTGTCGTGAACAAAGCAAACAAGTACATTGACGAGGCGAGCCCGTGGGACTTGGCCAAAACCGGTGATGCCCGGTTGGGAACCAGCTTGAATTATCTGTGCGACTGCCTGAGAATGCTTGCGCAGTTGCTGAGGCCTTTCATGGTTAACACCCCGGAACTTATATGGGGCTCACTGGGGATGAAACACAACCTCGAATCTTACACTTGGGATGCGGCTTCAGATTGGGGCGTGGTTGAGCCGGGTCAGGTGACCCGTCGGGGCGAACCGCTCTTTCCCCGGATTGAGGTTGAGAACAGCGAATCTCAAGGGAAGCCCCCTGAAACGGTATTGCTGCCAGTACCGGTCAACCCGGATGCACCGAGAAGCGTCATCGCTATTGAGGATTTTCGCAAAATTGACCTGCGGGTGGCCGAAGTGGTGGCTTGTTCCAGGGTAAAAGGGGCAGACCGGCTGTTGAAATTGGACATCAGCCTGGGGGCCGAGAAACGAAGCATAATTGCGGGGATAGCCGCGCATTACCCTCCGGAGACGCTTGTGGGCAAACAGATAATAGTGGTTTACAACCTTGAGCCTGCGCTCATTCGCGGTGTGCAGTCTCAAGGTATGCTTTTGGCCGCACAGGACAAAAACGGGCTGGGCCTTTTGACCGTCGACAAGAAACTGGCACCCGGGTCCGGGGTTTCGTGACCCATTGTGTCTTGTATAGTTGTTGACACTCATGCCCATGTTGGAATGCCGCAGTTCGACGGCGACAGAGGCGAGACTTTGTTGCGCGCACGTGAGGCCGGGGTCAGGTTCTTGGAAGTGGGTTGTGATGAAGAATCGTCGGCAAGAAGCGTTCGGCTGGCAAAAAAGGTGGGTGGAGTTGCTGCAGTTGGAATACACCCCCACTACTCTTTTTTACCAAACTCACGGGGCGCCCCCCGCGAGCGCTTGGAGCAACGTTGGAAAGAAATCGAGAACCTTGCGTTTTCCAATCCTGGTTTTGTCGTTGCTGTAGGCGAAATGGGACTCGACTACTTTAGAAACCCGGTCCCCCCCGACATTCAGAAAGACTGTTTTCAGGCCGGGCTTCTCTTGGCCAGAAAAACGGGACTTCCGGCTATCATCCACCAAAGAAACGCAGAGACTGATACCCTCAGAGTCCTGTCTGATGCATGCCTGTCAGTCCCAATTGTCTTCCACTGCTTTTCCCAAAACGCCTCTTATGCCCGGGAATGCTTGGAGTTGGGGGGATATTTCGGCATAGGCGGGGTCTTGACGTACCCCCGGAATTCCCTGTTACGTGGGGTAGTGGGCACCTTGCCTAAAGACAGAATTCTAGTGGAGACAGACTGCCCCTATTTGGCACCCCAGGCCCATCGGGGAAAGCGAAACGAACCGGCTTATGTCCGGGATGTCGTAAAAGCCCTTTCCGGTATTTTGAATATGAAAGAAGCGGAGGTTGCGGAACTCACAACGCAGAACGCCCGGTTGGTTTTTGGGCGGAGCTTTCGCGGAAATCTTTGGGAATAGATGTAAAATAACAAGGATAAGTTAAGACAAGACCGGGGCTTGGGCAAAATGTCCGGGTTACTCGGAGGAAGTCCGGCCCGGTTGGGCGAATTACCTGTACAAGAAGGAGGGTGTAGCCGTTGCGTATGAGGGGCTTCGCCGTCCGTCGACGCTTTCCGTGGACATCCGTTTTGTTTGTTATGCTGGCTGTTTCTCTGGGGGTCATTTGCGCTTTTTCGTTGGCCCATGCAGCCAGAGCCCGCGCTGTGGCCACCACCATCCTTGCGTGGGATCGCCGGGTGAGTCTGTCTGTTCACCAAGGAACCACAGTGGGTGAGGTTTTGGACAAGGCCAACATCCGGCTGTTCCCCGGCGACAGATGCGCTCCGGGGCTGGATGCAATCCTGGAGAACGAGAGTGTTGTAAACGTGACCAGAGCAGTGCCCCGGTTCGTCCAGTGTGACGGGAAAACCTCGGCGGTGATGACGTCTTTGACCCAAGTAAGGGACATTCTCACCTTGGCTTCCATTACCCCCGGCCCTGACGACTTGGTTACCCCCGAGGTAGATGGGGACCTCTCGGAGCCTCGTATCGTGAAAGTGGTGCGGGTGACTTACGGTCGGGAAACCGCGGAAGTGCCGGTAGAGTTCAGGACAGAATCAAGGAATGACAGTTCTCTTGAAACGGGACTTACTAAGATATACATAAACGGCGAACAGGGTTTGGCCAGAATTGATTTCGAAGTGAAATACGAAGACGGGGAAGAAGTTCAACGTACTGAGGTGGGAAGGGATCTTATTAGGGAACCCCAAAATCAGGTTGTGCTTGTAGGAACTGTAAGGCAGGTGTCCCGTGGCGGCGACAATTTGCGGTTCAGTCGGGCTATTGACGCCACTATCAGCGCGTATTGTGCTTGTCAAATATGCTGCGGGAAATATGCCAACGGCTATACCCATACGGGTCTGCCCGCCAAAAAAGGCGTGATAGCGGTGGACCCCTCTGTAATACCCCTTGGAACCCGGGTCTACGTTGATGGCTACGGTTACGCGGTAGCTGCCGACACAGGCGGTGCTATCAAAGGCACACGGGTGGACGTTTGCTTCGACACCCACCAGGAGGCTTTGGCTTGGGGCGTCAAGAAAGCCAGAGTGTTCTTGCTTGAATGAGCCGTTTTCACACAATCACACCAAAATGAATTATGGCCGGATATTAAGGGAATACCGTCTGTTTCCCAAAAAGCGTCTGGGTCAACATTTTATAACCGATCCCAAGTTACTTAGGAGTATTTCCTCAACCGTGGTTCCGCAAGGTGAATGGGCGGTTGTTGAAATTGGCGCCGGGATAGGGACTCTAACAAAAGAGCTCTGTCAAAGGGCCCTGTGGGTCTACGCACTGGAGTACGACCAAGATCTTAAGGAAGTCTCCCGGGCGGTCATGCATGACATCACCAACTGCACCTGGATTTGGGGTGACGCCCTTGATTACGATCTCACGGGCTTCGCCGCGAAAAATGCCCACCCGCTTGCCGATACAGCCTTGTGCGGCAATCTGCCCTACTACCTGACATCCCGGATACTTTATTCCGCTTTGGTCAGGCGTTCTTCCTGGGCGCGCATGGTCTTCTTAGTGCAAGAAGAAGTCGGGGAGCGAATGGCGACACAGGATTCGGGGAATTTCGGCAGGTTATCCCTGTGGTGCCAGTACAGGGCCCGGGTGAGGATCGTCCGCAGGGTACTTGCCGGGGCGTTTTTGCCCAAGCCCGATGTGGACTCCTGCCTTGTGGTTTTGGATTTGCACCGAACTTTTCCGCTTTCGGAAAGCCAGGAGCAGTTCATGGATGTTTTGTCCAGGACAGTCTTTTCTGCAAAACGCAAAACCCTCCCAAATGGGTTGGCCCCGTTGTTTTCGGACAAAAAGGCTCTTTCTTTGGTCTTGGAAGCGGCAGGCATAGACCCGAAAATGAGACCGGAGCAATTGGGGATCGAGGGCTTTGTTACCCTGACCCGAACCCTTTTTCCGCTGACTCTTTAGCGCGCCTGCGCGGGGCTTTACGAAACCCTTCCCACGCTGCTTTCAAGTTGACAGCAAATTTGCCTCAAAAAACAAAAAGTGTTACAATTATTACACAGCCACAATAGGTGGAGGAGGGATCTGCGGGTGTACTTCGTCAGTCCGACCAAAGGGCTCATGTCGTTTGGCGCGATGTTCGAAGATATCTGCAGTTTCATGGATGAGGACCACGATGCGGATTACAAGCTCATCGTGGGTAGCGATTCTCAGGCAAAAGAACGGATATGTTTTGTGACTGCCGTTGTCGTTCATCGTTTGGGAAAAGGCGGGCGTTATTTTTACACCCGCAACCACGTCAGGAAAATGCCCAGTCTCAAACAAAGAATCTTTTACGAAGCTCATTTGAGCCTGGATGTCGCCTCGAAACTTGCTGCGGAAATATCCAAAAACGGGTTTTCTGATCTGAACGTAGAGATTCATCTGGACGTAGGGAGGAATGGGCAGACTCGTTCCATGATTCGCGAGCTTGTTCAGCAAATTGTCGGCAGCGGATTTGCCGCCAAAATCAAGCCCGATGCATTCGGTGCTTCTCAAGTTGCAGACAAGCATTCCAAATAGTTGAAGAAATGGGGGATAGCCGGTGGCTAAAAAGATGGTTCTGGAGGCTATCCGATCCAAATTGGATAGCCACATCGGTCAGCGTGTCAAAGTGAGGGCCAGCGAGGGCCGCAAAAGGTTTTTCGAAAAAGAAGGGGTGCTGGAAAAAACATATCCCAGCATCTTTGTTGTGCGCTTTGAGGACGAGGACAGCAGGGCCATGTCTTGGAGTTACATTGACGTCCTTACGGATACCGTAGAGATCCAGTTCAACGCGACCCCCGCAAGCGACGACTAAAATCCGCCGATTTTCGATGTTCCTTGGGCGCACCGGGGATTGACCCGGGCCTCGCCGACCTTGGCAAGATTTGTGCTCGGTCCGGTAATGTGGGAATTTACCCGAGGGCACGGTTAGAGCCGCGCATTCGTGCGCGGTTTTTTGTTTCCACGCCGTAACCCCTTCTAACTCCTCAACATAAGGTGTTTACAGATTCCTTGTAACCCCGAAGGGAGGAGGGAAGGTGGAAGCCGTCGTTAAAGCGTTGAAGGCCTCTGCCCCAAAGCTTCTGGGGCTTCCCAACGTCGTGGGGGTCGGCAAAGGCTACAAAAGGGTGGGAGGGCGTTGTACCGGAAGACCGGCTTTGACCGTTTTAGTCTCCAAAAAAGTCCCACGAGGCCAATTGGATTTTGACGACATTGTCCCCCAAAGCATTGAGCTCGCCGATACGGACGTGGTGGAAGTCGGGGAAGTGGTGGCTCTTTCTCGTCTGGAGAAAACGCGCCCTGCCCGACCTGGGAGCAGCATAGGCCATTATAGGATAACAGCAGGTACTTTCGGAGCCTTGGTGTATGATGGAAAAACCGGTGAACCCCTTATCCTTTCAAACAACCATGTGCTGGCGAACTCGACCAACGGGAAAGACGGAAGGGCTTACGTGGGGGATCCCATTTTACAGCCGGGGAAATACGATAACGGAACTGACAACGATATGATTGGCAGATTGCTCAGATTTGTGCCGATCATTTCGGAAATAGGTATGCCCGATTGCCAGGTAGCGACAGCTTTTGAACGGACTCTCAACAAAGTGATCCGCGGGTTTCGGAAAAACTACCGCCTGAAGGTGTACAATGTCGCTTCCAGGCATAATTTGGTTGATGCGGCAGTGGCACGGCCTTTGTCCCACGAAATGATCACAGACGATATTATTGATCTGGGGGTTCCCAAAGGTGTGGCAGAAGTGGGCGTAGGGGAAAAAGTGCGCAAAAGCGGCCGCACAAGCGGGACCAACAGCGGTGAAGTCAGAGTGCTTGAGGCAACCATCAAGGTGAGCATGGGAGATACGGGGGATGCTGTTTTTACCGATCAGTGCGTAACTACCCACATGGCAAAACCCGGAGACAGCGGTTCCGTGGCACTGAACGACAGGGATCAAGTTGTGGGGATGCTGTCGGCCGGTTCTGACACCGTGTCGGTCTTTGCACGAGCACAAAACGTATGTGAAGCTTTAGACATTTCCTTTACCAGCAGATAGCAGAGATGGGGCGGATGATTGGAGCCATTTAGGGTATCCTTAATCAGGCAAAGGCACGGAAGGGTTTTGGCCCGTGGCGACGAAAGTAAGCGCGTGAACAAAAAGACGACATCTGCACCAAATGTGTTTCAGGCTTATGCCAAGGTTAACCTTGGCCTTTCCGTGCTTGGGCGCAGGGGTGACGGCTACCACGAGGTTTCCACTCTGATGACATCTTTGGGTTTGCACGATCTGATTCTTGTGGAGGAAGGGCCTACCGGTTTGTCAGTGTCTTGTCCTGGATTGCCTCAGTTGCTTCAAGAAGAAAACCTGGTTTACAAAGCTGTCGACGCCTTGATGAGGTCTTCGGGCAAAGCTCCGCATTTTCGCATAACCGTGGACAAGCGTATTCCCGCCGGATCGGGTATGGGCGGAGGCAGTTCCGATGCGGCGGCGGCTTTGGCAGCAGTCAGCAGGTGGGCCGGGAGCTCCGGGGAAGCTGAGAGTCTCATGCTTCTGGCTCCGAGGCTTGGGGCTGACGTCTCTTTTTTTCTGGGGTGCAACGCTGTTCCTCCCTTGTGGGAAGCCGCCCTGTGCACAGGGGTGGGCCACAGGGTGCAACCCTTGCCTGCACAGACATACTGGCTGGTTGTTGCCGTTCTTGCCGACGGAGTCAGCACCCGGTGGGCTTTCGAACAGTGGGACGAATTTAGCACGGATCGCCCCATTGCGAAAGATGCGACCCTCAAGACCGAAGCGCTTTTGAAAGCATGGGTCACGGGTAATGCTGCCCTTTTGTCGCGCTGTATTTATAATGATTTGGAAGAAGTCGTGGTGTACTCAAGACCGGACATAAAGGAGGCCAAACAGGTTTTGATGGAATCCGGCGCGCTGAATGCTGTCATGACAGGAAGCGGTTCGGCTGTTTACGGCATCGCCTTGTCCAAAACTCACGCGGCAGGAATTAGAGCCAAGGCGGCACGCGCTTTTGATCAGGCGCAGGTCACGGAAGTTTTAGTCGCCAAAACGGGGGTAGGAAATTGATAGAAATGCAAGCGGTAGTTTTGGCGGGGCGGGCCAACGATGGCAAGCTTTCCCGGGAAAGTCAAGAGGCCTACGAGGCGAATATCGATATCGCCGGCAAGCCAATGGTCATGTATATCCTGGATGTGCTGGAATCCCTCCCCGCCGTTACGAAAATTCATTTGATAGGGCCTGGCGAAGCGGTTTTGCGTTATCGCGGTGGGAAAGTCGTCTTACTTGAGCCCGGCAGAGATCTTTTTGACAATGTCAGAATTGGCCTTTCGGCGGCGGAAACTGAAAACGTTTTGGTCTGCGCGTCAGACGTGCCTCTGGTAACCCGGGACATTATGGAGGATTTTCTCTCGAGATGTATCGAAAGTGATGCAGACTTTTGCTATCCTGTGTGCGAAAAAAAAGATTATGAAAAAGACTTTCCCGAAGTGAGCAGAACCTTTGTTGCACTTAAAGAAGGAATCTACTCCGGGGGCAATCTTTTCATGGTCAGAAAGTCCGTCCTTGCCAAAGCGTGGCCTTTGGTGGAAAAAATGATCAGCTATCGCAAATCCCCTCTTAAAATGGCGTCTGTGCTGGGACCGGTTTTGTTGTTGAAGGTCTTTTTGAAAACGGCTTCCGTTCGTGAACTGGAACGTAGGGTGGGTGCGCTTTTGGACATGAAGCCCAGGGCAATTTTGAACGCGGCCCCGGAAATTGGCATAGATGTGGATAAACCTTCGGATTTGGAGATTTGTCGCCGTGTTCTGGGCAAATGATATAATACCCGGGGAGAGATTGAGATGTTGTCGGAGTCCGAACTGTCTGTAGTCATCTTGGCGGCCGGGCAAGGCACCCGAATGCGGGGGGACATGCCGAAGGTTTTGTTTCCCCTGTGCGGGCGACCCATGATTGGGTACGTGTTGGACGCTGTTCTTGCCCTATCCCCACGTAAAGTGGTGCCCGTAGTAGGCTACAATGGAGACCGGGTGGTAAAGGCAATCGAGTCTTCCTGGAGCAGGCAAGACGTTATTTTGGAATTCGCGTGGCAAGCCCAACAAAAGGGGACGGGCGACGCCGTGATATGCGCTAAAGATGCTGTTCTTGAAGGCGATTCCCTGGTCCTGGTGCTTTGCGGAGATACTCCGCTTATAACGGCAGACCTTCTTTTGGACTTTCTGAGGGTTCACAATCGTGAAGGTGCCGACCTGTCGCTCATCACCGCCAACCCTACTCATCCCTCCGCCTATGGAAGAATCATCAGGAATTCAGAAGGCAACGTATCTCGCATCGTTGAAGCCCGGGATCTTCCGGCCGAATGGGCTGACGTTATGGAAGTTAATGCCGGAATATACCTTGCACGAGCCTCATTTCTTTTCTGTTGCCTCGAGGGGATCGGAAACGACAACGCCAAAGGTGAGTACTACCTCACCGATGTGGTGCACTTGGCGTCGTCGGCGGGTCGAAAAGTAAACGCTTTTGCCTGTGAGGATGCGCGGATGGTCTTGGGGGTAAACGACCGCTGGGCTATGGCGCAGGCGGAAGGGCTACGAAGGAAGGCTATCCTTAAGGATTTGGCCCTTTCGGGTGTAACGGTGAGGGATCCGTCGAACACTTATGTCGATTGGGGCGTAACGGTGGGCCCTGACACAGTACTGGAACCCAATACGCACCTGAAGGGTAACACAACGGTGGGGCCTAAGTGCGTCATCGGACCCGGGACTTTGATATCCAACTCTGTTGTGGGCGCTCAAAGCCAGATTCTCATGTCCGCGGTCGAAGACTCCCATATCGAAGCAGGTGTCTCAATCGGACCTTTTTCCCACCTTCGCCCAAACACGCGGGTAGGTCCGGGTGTGCTGATCGGCAACTTTGCGGAAGTGAAGAACACAGTGATAGGCTCCGGGACGAAAGTCCATCATCATTCATACTTGGGGGACAGCGTTCTCGGAGAGGGGGTTAACATAGGTGCCGGAGCGATCACTGTCAATTATGATGGCGTGAACAAACATACTACGACGATAGGGGACCGGGCTTTCATCGGGTGCAATGCAAACTTGATCGCGCCCGTCGTTGTGGGTGATGGCTCGTATGTGGCCGCCGGGTCCACTGTGAGCGACGATGTGCCTGCCGGCTCTTTGGCAATAGCCAGGGGCAGACAGGTCAATAAAGAAGGTTGGGTTGAAAAGAAGCGAAAAGAGAAAGGTCAGGGGAGGAACCAGTAAATGTCGCCTTACGGTGATAAGAGGTTGCAGGTGTTTGCCGGTAACGCCAACCGCGATCTGGCACAAGAGATTTGCGATCATCTCGGCGTCAGTTTAGGGAAAATGGTTGTCGGGCAGTTTTCTAACGGTGAGTCCAAGGTAACGATCAACGAAAACGTCAGGGGCTCTGATGTATTCGTGGTGCAGTCTACCTGCTCGCCGGTAAACGACAACCTGGTCGAGCTTCTGGTCATCATCGATGCCCTAAGAAGGGCTTCAGCCGACCGCATAACTGCCGTCATACCGTTTTACGGATATGCCCGCCAAGATAGAAAGACCAAAGGGCGCGAACCTATAACGGCCAAGCTGGTGGCAAACCTTCTGACGACCGCCGGGGTGGATCGCATTTTGACCGTGGATCTCCACGCCGGGCAAATACAGGGGTTTTTCGATATTCCTGTGGATCATCTAACCGCCATAAAATTGCTTGCTAATTACCTGAAGACTCTTGACCTGACGGATCACGTGGTCGTTTCTCCCGATGCGGGCAGCATCCCCCGGGCAAGAGATATGGCAGAAAGGTTGAACCTCCCTGTCGCTTTCATCGACAAAAGGCGTCCCGAACCCAACGTAGCCGAAGTTATGAACATTGTGGGTCGGGTCGCGGGATGCCACGCGCTTATTCTGGACGACATGATAGACACCGGGGGCAGCATTTTGGAGGGCGCGAAAGCCCTCAAGAATGCCGGAGTGCTATCGGTGATGGCTTGCGCCGTTCACGGGATATTTAGCGGACAAGCCCTTCGCAACATGCGGGAAGCCGAACTCAAGGAACTAATAGTTACAAACACGATTCCCCTTGAGGACAAAATGAAACCTTTGGTAAGAATGCTATCGGTGGCGCAAGTTTTGGGAGATGCTATTACGAGAATTCATGAAGGACGTTCCATATCAGAGATGTTCAGGTAGAGGAAAAGGAGTGACTTGGGTTAATGGCAAAGGAAATAGTGTTGAAACGACGCGGTACCGGCAAAGCGGCGGCCAGAGACTGTCGTAAGAACGGCCTGGTCCCGGCAGTGGTGTACGGAAAAGCCATCGAGCCTCAAGTGGTGTGTCTTGACGCCACGGCGGTGAAACAAATTATGACCCGCTCTCGCGGACACGTTCATCGCGTCGTCGCTTCTGATCCGTCTTTTGAAGGAAATGTCATGGTTCAGGATGTGTCTTACGACCCTTTGACGGGAGCAATCAGGCATGTCGACCTGCACAGAATATCCCTCACCGACAAGGTCAAAACGGAAGTGGTTTTGGACGTTGTGGGAGAATCTGGTTTGGAAAAACGCGGCTTGTTGCTTCAGAGGCAATCGCGAGAGGTTTCTGTGGAGTGCCTGCCGGCGGATATTCCCGCTTCCATCCCTGTCGACGTTTCAGACCTGGGGGCAGGCGACACGGTTACGGCTGCCGATCTTAAGATTTCTGAAAACGTGCGTTTGGTGACGAACCTCGCGGAAGTGCTTTTGGTGGTTATTGCGCCTAAGGTTTCCGAAGAGGTCGAAGAAGAAGAAGGGGCCGTCGAGGGTGAAGCCGAATCTGAGGCAGAGCCTCAGTAACTGGCAGAATATCCCGTGAAGACGGGTGGTCAGGAAGTGAAGTGTGTCATAGGGTTGGGAAACCCCGGTTCAAAATACGTTCACACCAGGCATAACGTGGGCCGCATGGTCCTGGACGAGATTGCACGCAGAATCGGCGTTCCCTTTCGGGAATGGGGATTCAGTGACGTCGCGCGTGCAAGTGTGTCTGGGACAGTCCCGCAAATTTTTCTTATGGTAAAACCCGGAACCTACATGAATGCTTCCGGCCAAGCGGTCGCAGAAATCCTTGAAGGGTACCCGGTACGCCTTGAGGACATTTTAGTAGTTCATGACGATATCGACCTTCCTTTGGGCACTATCCGTTTCCGCAGGCACGGCGGATCCGGCGGGCACAAGGGGATAGAATCGATCATAGGTTTTGTGGGAACCGGCGAGTTCTCCAGGCTGAAGATCGGCGTAGGGCGCCCGGGTGTAGGGGTGGACGCCGCTCAGCATGTGCTTCAGCCTTTTTTGGATTCTGAAGTTCCCCTGCTGGGGGACATAATAGACGTGGCCTGCCGGGGGGTGCTTGATGCTCTTGGGCACGGTCTTGAATGGGCTATGGCTAGGTACAACTTTCGAGAGGCCCCCCAAAAGGGCGAAGACAAATAATGGCTCATAGAGGACTCTTGGACCTGTTGGCAGAAGGTCCCGGACTTGGACGGCTTCTAGGCGATTTGGCGGTGGGCAAAACCCCCGTCATGTTGGTTGGGTCTCAGGGATACGCCAAGATTGTCTCTGTGGCATCCCTGGCAGCAAAACAGAAAGGACCCCTGTTTTTCGTATTGCCGAGTCCCGATGAAGCCCTCACAGCCAGGCGGGGTCTTTCTGACCTTCTGGGCCCCGACAAGGTCGCCTTATTTCCCGGTCGTGAGGTAATGCCTTTCGAAACTGCGGACAACAAAGAATCCTTGTGGATACGCCTGGCTTCCTTGACCAAGCTTGCCCTGCCACCACAAAGCTCGCCTCTTCTGGTGGTTATGCCCGCGACTGCCCTTTTGAGGAAAATAATGCCTCTGCGGGAATTTCGCAAGGGATTTCGCAGGATACAAGTGGGAGACTCTTTGCGGCCGGAAAGTCTTCTCAGGGATTTGGTGACTTTCGGCTATGACAGGGAGTTTTCCGTGGAACAGCCCGGACAGTTCGCTCTTCGAGGGGGGATACTGGACATTTTCCCTCCGGTGTCGGCGAATCCGTACCGTTTGGAATTTGCTTACGACGAAGTGGGCTCAATTCGGACTTTTGACCCGGAGACTCAGGCATCGGACAGGGTACTTGCTGAAATGTCCATCACTCCTGCAACCGATTGGGTTGACGAGTGCGGTGAATTTCCGTGTACAGCACTTGATTACGCCTGCCGCCAAGGAGTTGTCATCGTTGACGCTTTTGAAAGGTGCAGGGATGTCCTCAAAGAGTTCGAGAGAATAGGGGCAGAAATCGCGTCGGCCAGAATTGTGGCGGGAGCTATGGACACCGTCCAGGCGTCTGTATACTTTCCTGCCGATCATATAGCAGGGTTACTGAGACGCAGTCAGGTTTTCCTTTCTGTGCTCGCGAGACGCGACAGGGATGTCGCCTTAAAGTCGATTGTAGAAAACGACACAACTGCCCAAGTGGGATTTAGCGGGCGTTGGGGAGACCTTAAGCAAGAGATTATCGATTTGCTGCGGCAAAAAGAACGCGTCGTCATCTTAGCGGGCAACAAAGACCGTCAGACTCTTTTAGGGAAATGGCTTATGCGCCAGGAAATATCCTTTGTATCAACGGAAGCAATAAATGAAGCGCCCCGGCCAGGCCTTGTCACTCTTTCTTTGGGAAGCGGTGAGGGCGGGTTCAACTGCGGAATTCTTGATCTTGCCCTCTTCACAGAAACAGAAATCTATGGCAGGACGGTGGTGCGGCAAAAGAGGCCGAAAAAGGCCAAAGTGTCTTTGGACTGGAGGGAATTATCTGCCGGGGATTATGTGGTGCATGCCAACCACGGGGTGGGGCAGTTCATGGGACTCAAGACCATGACTGTAAACGGCATCACCAGGGATTATCTGCACATTAGATACGCGGGGTCTGACGCTCTATATGTGCCGGTGGATCAGGTGGACGTTATTGAGCGGTTTGTGGGGCCCGAAGGGAAACCTCCAAGTTTGCAGCGATTGGGCACGGGCGACTGGCAGAAGATCAAGTCCAGAGTCAAAGCGTCTTTGGAAGATATGGCCAGAAAACTGCTGGCGCTGGAAGCAAAAAGAAAGTCCAGGAAAGGCGTCACTTTTTCTCCTGATACCCCGTGGCAAACCGAGTTCGAGGAGTCTTTTGAATATGAGGACACAGAGGACCAAGTCCGCGCCACAGAAGAAATCAAGCGCGATATGGAAAATCCCACACCAATGGACCGGCTGTTGTGTGGCGATGTAGGATACGGGAAAACAGAAGTGGCTATGAGGTGTGCTTTCAAGGCAATTATGGATTCCCGGCAGGTAGCCGTCCTTGTGCCCACGACTATACTTGCGGAGCAGCATTTCTCGACTTTTGCCAGGCGATTTTCCGACTACCCCGTTTCCATACAATGTCTTTCTCGCTTTCGTTCTGCGGCGGAGCAACGGCAAATTGTCGTGGACACAGCGGCCGGGGCGGTAGACATTCTGGTGGGCACTCACCGTCTGCTCAGCAAAGACGTCAAGTTTAAACATTTGGGGCTTTTGGTCGTGGACGAGGAACACCGTTTTGGTGTTGCTCAAAAGGAACGGCTCAAAGAGCTGTCGTCAACGTGCGATGTTCTAACCCTTACCGCCACCCCCATTCCCAGAACGCTTAACATGGCACTTTCGGGGTTAAGGGACATCAGCGTCATCGAGACGCCTCCCGAAGGCCGTTTTCCCGTGGAGACCTATGTTGTGCCAGCCAACCCGTCCCTTATCTCCCAGGCTATTCGAAGGGAGATGAGGCGCGGGGGTCAAGTATTTTATGTCTACAACCGGATTCAGACCATTGCCCGAATTTTTCAGAAAGTGCAGTATTTGGTTCCGGAGGCCAGAATAGCCATTGCTCACGGCAGGATGAAAGAGCACGAATTGTCCGTTACCATGCAGGATTTTCTCCAAGGGCGTTACGATGTTCTCATTTCCACGACCATCATCGAATCAGGGCTGGATCTGCCCAACGTCAATACTCTTATCGTCGAAGATGCTGACAAACTAGGGTTAGCCCAGTTGTACCAGCTGAGAGGCAGGGTAGGCAGATCCAATCGTATCGCTTACGCTTATTTCACGTTTCGTCAGGATCGGTCCATGGCCTTTTCGGCAGAAGAAAGGCTAAGCGCCCTGAGAGATTTCACTACCATGGGTTCGGGCTTCAAACTGGCCATGCGGGACATGGAGATTCGCGGGGCCGGAAACCTTCTGGGTGGTGAACAACACGGGTTTATGCATTTGGTAGGGTATGAGATGTATATCAGTCTTTTGGAAAAAGCCGTACGGTCTTTGCGGGGAGAAAAAGAGGAAAAGGCCGAAAGGATCTTGACGGTGGTAGAGATCCCCAGCCAAGCCTATTTGCCTGAGACTTACGTTGAAAGCCTGAAAGAACGTTATGCGCTTTACAAGAGCATTGCGAGTGCAAATGATCTTGGGGCCATTGAACAGATCGAAGGCCACTTGGCGGACAGATATGGACCAGTACCGAAAGAAGCGACAAACTTGCTCAAAGTGGCATCTATCAGGATCATTTCGGGGGGGCTGGGGATTACTCAAGTAACTTTGGCAAAGGACGATCTGACTTTTGGGCGGGAGCGTCTTTTCCTTAAGGTGGAAGTGCCACACCTTTTCCCCGCCTCGAACCTTTCCGATGTTTTTCGGAACTACCCCCGTCTTGAGATCGACAGGAAACAGAGTGCTTTGTCGCTCCCGCTAGAAAAGAACACCGTCCCTCTTGATGCCGGCTTGTCTTTGGTAAGGTGTCTGGCGACAAGTGAATAACGATTCCAAAACGCCTATATACTAGCAAAAGACAGGAGAAGGATCTGTCAGAGGGGGTGGACACTTGAAAGCAACGGGCATAGTCCGGCGTATCGATGACTTGGGACGCGTTGTAATCCCTAAAGAGATCCGGCGAACTCTGAGGATCCGGGAAGGCGATCCTTTGGAGATTTTTGTGGACCGCGACGGCGAAGTAATACTAAAAAAATACTCACCGATAGGTGAGCTTGGGGAGTTCGCCAAAGAGTATGCAGACTCTCTGGCGGAAGCCACAGGGCATATTGCCATGATAGCCGACAGGGACGGAATTATCGCGGTTTCGGGGGCACCCAAGAAGGAGTTTTTGAACAAGCGAATTTCTGCAGCTATAGAGAGGATAATGGAGGACAGAAAACCGGTTCTCATCACCAGTCCGGGAGAGGACCGTTATTGCCGGGAGAGCATAACCGATGAAGAGTCGGGCGGCAAATTCATCTCGGAAGTTATAGCCCCAATAGTGGCGGAAGGTGATCCCATTGGGGCGGTGATCATCTGCACCCGGGAACCCGGGGAAGTAGCGGGGAATCTGGAGCTAAAACTGGCGGAGACGGCGGCCGGATTCCTTGCCAAGCAAATGGAAGAATAGTGTTCTTGATTCGAGCATAGGGGTTTCAGCCTATGCAAGCGGTTGAGGGTTGGAGGTGGCGCTGGCGCCACCTCCATTCATGACCAGGAAAACTGCAATTCCAGAAGGTTGGTTTGACAGCGTATGAAAGACCAGGATTCCAAATTCCTGGAAGGCGCCTTTATCCTTGCCGCTGCAGGCTTTGCGGTGAAAATCATTGGAGCCCTCAACAGGGTCCCTCTGTACAAGATACTTGGCAGTGAGGGCATGGGTCTTTATCAAATGGCATACCCCATGTACGCAATGCTGCTGACAGTCTCATCAACGGGTTTCAACGTTGCTGTTTCAAAAGTGGTGGCAGAGCGCTGGGCACTAAGCAAGAAAGCCGAGGCTGTCTCGGTTTTCAAGGTCTCTGCGATCCTCATGGCGGTTTTCGGCTTGGCGGCCTCGTTCACACTATACGGATTTTCTGATTGGATAGCTGCGAATCTCGGTAAGGATCCAAGAGCCGCCCTATCCATTGCTGCCCTTTCTCCTGCCCTGGCACTGGTTTCAGCGCTGGCCGCAATGCGCGGATGGTTTCAGGGAATCGAACGGATGCAGGTTCCGGCCATATCCCAGGTGCTAGAACAGGTCGGCCGTCTGCTGACTATGCTGGCGCTGGGCCGGATGTTGCTTCCAAGGGGGATAGAATACGCTTCGGCCGGCGCCACTTTCGGCGCAGTAGTTGGGGCGGCAGCAGCTGTGTTATATATGGGGTTCGTGTATTTCCGTGACCCCGGGTTCCCGCGGTTTCACCGCCGGGGGCCCAAAGGCGACGAAGACTTCCTCAACCTCGCGCGTCAGGTGGTGGCCATTGCCATCCCCGTGTCACTGGCTTCCGCTGTTTTCAGCATCACGGAATTTGTTGATCTCGGCATTGTCCCCGGTAGGCTTCACGCGGCAGGGTTTTTGCCCAAAGAGGCGACATCGCTCTACGGGCAGCTCACCGGCGCAGTGTTTCCCTTATTGAATATTCCCACTATTTTTACAGGCGCACTTCAAATGGCTTTGGTGCCATCTATCGCGGCTGCCGCGGTTTCAAAACGGAGAGATGCCATCCAAAGGCGCGTCAAGAAAGCGCTGGTCCTTACATTGATGCTTGGCCTGCCGGCAGCGATCGGGTTGTACGTGTTGGCAGATCCCATACCTCATTTGCTTTGGGGCGAACCGGGCATCGGTCCCATGCTGAGGGCAGTAACCCCGGGCGTCTTTTTCTTTTCTTTACAGCAGGTAACCTCCGGCATTTTGCAGGGGATCGGTAAGGTCAAGACTCCCATTTACAGCCTGTTGTGGGCGGTTGCAGCCAAAGCGGGGGTGACTTACGTTCTCGTGGGCAGAAGGGAGATAGGGATAGTGGGTGCCGCCATTGCCACATCTGTGTATTTCGCAGTTGCGGGACTCTTGAATCTGTTGTCGGTCCGAAAGACCCTGGGCGTAGCTATAGACTCTATCGCCCTTTTGAAACTGGCGATCACAGGCGCCGTCATGGCGCCTGTGGTAGGCTTGACTTACAGCAAAATTGGTGCCTTCGTTTCTTGGAGACTGGCGGTTGTGGTATCAATAATGGTGGGTGTGCTGGTTTACGGGGTAGGAATCGTCGCATTTGGTGTGCTGACGCTTGACGACATTCAGTCCATCCCGTTGGTGGGAAGGCTCATAGGCAGGCCTCCCGGAAAGAAGGACTGATGGCGACAAGTCTTCAAGAAGGGCAGGTCAATCGCCGCCCAAATCGCGAAGAAAGTGTGAGAGGATGTGTGCTCGGTGTCTTTGCCCGTGTTGATAGAAGCCCGCGATGTTTTTCGCGGCCTGACTTCAGACAAGCCCTTCGCAGGATCTTGCCTAATAAATGGTGTGTCCGATTCTTTTCTTCTGTCCACGACGCAACTCTGGCTGCAAGAGTTTTGCCCCGGTGACCAACCAGTGTTCTTGATCCGGTCCCGGGAACCGGAGATTATGGTTACAACTGTGCAAGAGCTCGGGACATTGAATGAAAAGGCAACCCCGGGCACGTTGATCTACGTGCCTTGCGCCCGATGCTCCGAGCCGATTTCTTTACAACGGGCCGATGCCTCCAAGGTGGCCGGAAATGAAGCTACCGGTGAAACAGAAGTAGTCTTTGGTCAGGAAGGTGCTTGGCTGCGGTTTTTGTCGGTAGTGGCCAAACTTAGGGGCCAGGACGGCTGTCCTTGGGATAGGGAACAAACATACACATCCCTCGCACCTTACGTCATCGAGGAAGCCCATGAGGTTGTTGCGGCTGTTCATGAAAAAGATGTGGATAAGCTCAAAGAAGAATTGGGAGACTTGCTCTTAGAAATTGGCCTTTATTGTCAGGTTGCCAGGGAGATGGGGGATTTTGGTCCGGTCGATGTTCTATCGGGTATCGTAGACAAACTGATGCGCAGGCATCCTCATGTTTTCGGTTGCGAGACTATCACTGATGCCGTCGGAGTTCGAGAACGTTGGGACGAAATAAAGCGGGCTGAACCGGGGCGGTACAATCCAGGTCATTCCCTCATGGACGAGGTCCAGAAGGGGTTGCCGGCTTTGTTGAAGGCCCAAAAGCAGCAATCTTTGGCAGCAGAAGCCGGTTTTGATTGGAGCACCGAAGGGCCCGTGTTTGACAAAGTGAAAGAAGAGATTGGCGAGGTTTTTGATGCCAGGACACGGGGGTGTTCCTCACAGACGACGGATGAGGTCGGGGATCTGCTATTTGCCTGTGTGAACTTGTCGAGACACTTGGGCGTCGATGCAGAAACGGCGCTCTTGGGATCCGTCGAGAAATTTGCTCGGCGTTTTAGATATATAGAAAAGGCACTTGCAGACAAGAAGTTGACAACAAAAGATGTGGACCTTGAGTATCTTGACCAACTTTGGGCACAAGCTAAATGCGAAGAAACTCGGGAAGATTGAGCCGCGGGCCGTGACGGGATTTCGGGACCCAACCGCGGGCAAAAGAACTGGGAGGTATAGGCGTGAACAAGACTGAATTGGTCAAAAAGGTTGCGGAACAGGCCGGTATGACGAAAAAAGACACAGAAAAAGTGGTCAACACCTTCATTGATGTCGTTAAGGAGACCCTCGCACAAGGTGATTCTGTAGCCATGCTTGGTTTTGGCACTTTTCTTTCCAGGCAAAGGCCGGCCAGAGAAGGAAGAAACCCCAGGACAGGCGAGCCGATACAAATTCCTGCCTCAAAGGTCCCCGTGTTCAGGGCTGGCAGAGGTCTTAAGGAGTCGGTGTCAGGGGAAGTCAAGTTATAGAAAACACAGATTAAGGGTTAACAACTCCGGTTTTGTGGGGTTTGGGGCAAGTCTGACTTCCGTTCAATGGGGGAGGCGGGACGCGGTGCGGTTAGACAAGTTTCTCAAAGTGAGCAGGGTCATAAAGCGGAGAACGCTGGCACAGGAGGTTTGCGGCGGTGGCCGCGTGAAAAAAAACGGTCGGACAGCCAAACCTGCCACTGAGGTGTCCGTTGGCGACATTTTGGAAATATCTATGGGGTCAAGAAGAAGGACTTTGCGGGTACTCAAGGTCTGCGAAACCGCAGATAAAAAGACAGCCGGTGAGATGTTCGAGATCGTAGACGAAGGCCCTGCCGGGGCTTCCACGTGACATCAAGATCTTTCTTCACAGCAAGAACGTCTCACCGGGTCGGACTGCATTTTTTCAAAGGACGATTATTGGGCAATCTGGTTGACCACCATGTACCGGATTTCGCCCGGTTTCACCAGCCCCAGTTTATCTCTGGCGATCTTTTCTATATAATCGGGGCTTCTTAGTATTTCAACTTGGTGTTCAAGGGCAACGTTCATGGTCCTGTAACGTTCGATCTCTCTTTCCAATTCGGCCAGGTTCTTGTGGGCCGCCGTCACTCCGGCCTGTCTTATCAAAAAGGAAATCACGGCAGCCAGGAACAATGATGTTGTTGCTATGGCCGGGACAAGAGGTTTTTTCCCTTCTTGTCTTTCCCCCCTATTGTTCTTGATTCGTTTGTCTTTGCTATCCATCACGAATCCTCCTCAGGTTCCGGGCCAGTAAAAATGTTGAGCGGGTCGCCGGAAATCACTATGACAACTTGGTAACCCTTGTTCTTCGCTCGGTTGAAAAGGGTTGCAACGGTGGCTTCGCTGATTCCCAATCGGCTGGCAATATCCGCAGCCGAAAACCCGGTCTCTTTCAAGACCACCACTTGTCTTTCGCGATGACTCAGGCGTTCGGCGCCTCGAATCTCAATCTGCAAAGCCTATCCTCCAATAAATAACTGAAGTAGTTTTCCACAAATTATGCACAAACTGTGGACAAAAATCGTACAAGAACTATTCTACTCCAGATTCGAAAATCCTTCTATAGAAATCAAAGGTCTGGTGTCAGCGAGGATCAAGCGGAGGAATCGGGCGGGTCTGTTTTGCCAGTCCAGCCGGGCAATAACAATCTTTTGGCTCCGGTTCCCACTTTCGAAAAGAATTTGGCAACCGGTCCCACCAACGATTTCTTGGTCCAAAGGGCACATTTTTGGGTGAGTCTAAAGTAGCGGTACGCAAGCGCGTAGCACGCGCCGCCCACCAGGAAGTTGCTGGTTATGAATCCAAACCCTAGACAGAAAGGGACGTACAAGCGCAGCTCGCCCCAGTTCACGATGAACACAACGATTGTCGCAAAAGTGAAGACTGCCAGGGAAAACAGAGTGTCCATCAAGTGGCGGCTCAGTTTCCTGGGTACAAACACTCTCCTGAAGGCGGTATAGGCCTGGAATACAACGTTGGTCACAATTCCAGCCAAGAAGAGCACCGACATGCGCCAAGTCTGCAGTTGGACTGGGGTGTGCATGTTATCTGAACAAACGTTGGAGAAAGCCCCTGTCCTTTTGCCGTAGCCTGGTTCTGTCCATGGCGGAGTACTCCAGGGAAACGAACATACCCTCGATCATCATATGCCCTTTTTCAAGGTCAAGGCTGGTAATGTGGAACTCCTCGCCGTTCAAGCCCAAAAGGCCCATGTCTGTTTCCACTACTACTTGCCTTTCATCGAAGCTTTCTACATGAATTACGCCTTGCAAGCGTATTTGTCCACGCTGGAATATCTCTACCCTGTGGATCCTGTCCCCGGTTTCAATGCTTTCCAAGTGGCGTGCCCCCTTTGAAGGCGAATAAGACTGCCGCACAAAACACACTGCCAAGATAATGAGTATTACGGAGCACCCAGGATATGCGCCTTTTTGTGTGCCGTGGTTGTATCCTTGACACCCAAAATTCGCATAACTTATAATGACCATGCCGAGCACAGAAACAAAGCGCGGGAGGAATGTCGGAGGTATGGCGCTCGAGGTTGGAGCGATTGTCGAAGGAGTCGTAACCGGAATAACTAATTTCGGAGCCTTTGTAAGTCTCTCAGACGGGAAGACCGGATTGGTCCATATTTCGGAAATAGCCGACGCCTACGTTAAGGACATCAACGAGTACGTGAAAAAGACTGACAAGGTTAGGGTCAAGGTCTTGTCGGTAGATGGATCGGGAAAAATCGGGTTGAGCATGAAGCAAGCCAATCCAAACTACCGTCCCAGGAGCGCTTCAGATTTTCGCCGCTCCAGAGCGAATTTTGAGGACAGGCTAGCCCGGTTCATGAAAGAAAGCGATGAACGTTTGGCGGATCTAAAAAAGAACGTTGATTCCAAGCGGGGCGGGCGCGGTTCACGCAGGGAAATGTAGGGCAAAATTCGCCGCTTTGCCTGCGATTATGTCCGGCGGGGTTTACCGCTGGTTTGTTTTTGTGTGAACCGTCAGGTCATTTCGTAGACCTGGGATAGTTCTCAGTGCTATGCTCAGTCCGAGGCTTTGGACGGTTGTTTCGAAGACTGCAGACGGTTTGTGCCGGAGTGTTGGAATCGGCAGACAATGGGGACTTAAAATCCCTTGGGCCGTGCGGCCCGTGCGGGTTCAAATCCCGCCTCCGGCACCAGTCAGTCTTTTCCCATCGCAATTTGCCGCGATTATTGCCCCCCTCTAAGGTGGCCCGGTTGCGTACTTTCAATCTACCGGCCCTTGGGAACCTTTTGTTCTTGCTGTTTTCCCACGTATTTCCACAAGGCAGGAGAAGACCACGGCTACAGGGAAGGCCACGACCAGGGAGAAAATTCGGCAGGGGGTCCCCGGTCGAGGTAGTGAAAGGTTAAGGAAGCAGGTGGGGTTAAGTGGCCCATCGGTTTAAAATTGGTAGTGACAAGCGCCGGGAAATGGTGTCACTGATAAAAGACTATTTTCACAGAGAAAGAGAAATCGAGTTAGGGGATCTGGCCGCAGGGTTTATACTAGACTTTTTCATCGGGGAACTGGCAATGGAGTTTTACAACCAGGGGATTCACGATGCTTACAGGTATATGACACGTCTTGTGGAAGACGTGCTGAGCCTGCAAAAGATGTGAGTGCGGAAGACTTGGCAGACCGCCTAGTTTCGGTCGTCTGCGTGCTGAAAATGAGCGTTAGACCTAGATTCGGCACTTCCCTCATATCCCTTACTTGAGGTGACAAAGTTGGGGATAAACCCTGGTCCGAAACGCACAAGTATCTTGGAAGATGAAGTGTGGCGGTATTACGGTGACACAGTGTCTGTTTGGGGCCCTAAGTGCGGTCGGTGCAGAGATTTCGTTCTATGCGAACACAAACCTTCCCAAGAATCTATGTCGTGTTGGAAAGTGGAAGTATGGGCCCGCGGGGCTTTCATGGCGCAATATCCAGGCATCCGTGATCTTGACGGGATTGCAGAGGACCTGGTTCGTGAACACAATGTGGTGGCCAAAGTGTCTTTAAGGGAGATTCGGGTTGAAAGAACAGGATTGCCTCTGTCCGGGTACCCGACGTGCGAACTGGACCGGCTGTTGATGGCTTACGCCCAGACTTGCGTTGAAAGAAACGCCCTTCGCCGGGGCTTGTGCGCGCTCCTCGGGCTTGACGTCGCACTTGGAAAAGATATTCCGGTGCGACGAGGCTGCTGGCTTTACGATGACATTTTGGGCCCGTGGGTCGAGTGGGCCCGGCCCATCTGTTAAGACTCAGGGCTCTTGACCGGAACTGTGCCCCGCCAACACGGTGCTGGAAGTCAGCGCACCTTGGTGTATTTGCCGTTCCATGTATCATAGTCTTCTCGCTCCAGCCATGGGCCGGAGTTTTGCAGTAGCCAATCGATTCCTTTGGCCACCTCGGATTTGCTGCCGGTTCGGTGCGGATGATGTTCCAAAACCGCATAAATGTCCCTGTTCGTGCTGTCAAGAAGGCAAAGCATCTGTTCAATGGGAACGTTGCCGTTGCCGGACACCGGGGTCCAGTAGTGGCGAGTGCCCCCTTTCCACACGTGGTGCAAGTGAGTTACAGTGCACCAGGGGGCAAGATGACAAAACAACCCTTCCCACTTTGTGCGAAGGCCGTGGCTCGCCAGGTAAAGCTCCCCGACATCTATACAAAGGGATAAATCCCAGTCGGTGAGTTCTTGCTGCGAAATTGCCCACAGGAATACAAAAGCCGAAGGATCCCTACGCGGGCCTAACTGAGGCTTACAGACCACTGTCACGCCATATTCTTGTTCCAACCGCTTGATGCGGGCAACTGATGATCTTAGATGGTGAAAACC
The DNA here is from genome assembly GCA_964646385.1 of uncultured Eubacteriales bacterium. Lineage (GTDB taxonomy): Bacteria > Bacillota > Sulfobacillia > Fermentithermobacillales > Fermentithermobacillaceae > JAXGZG01. The sequence goes on from CAZYEC010000018.1 coordinate 28,221, forward strand.
TACGTTGCGTCCCCCGGAATCCCAAAAGTACGGGAACGGGACCAAAACATAAGCCATTTTCTTCTGAACCGCCGTACCCAGGTTACGTTCAAGTTCATACCAAGCAGTCTCACCTCTCCATAACAAGCCGCGAACATCGTCGGTCCTAAGTAGCGGTGTATGCAGACCCATTTTGAGACCGAGGCGCAGGCTCTTTGAAACCAAGTAATCAAGATCCGCCAGGCACGCGATATCGCAGATCTCCAATGCCTGGGTATGCCATTGGAATAGTTCCGGTAAACGGCTGCTGTCGGATTTGACGGTCCTGGTTGAAATGGATAGGATGAACGACATGATATACCCCCTGTTTGTTGGTGATAGGCGCGCATGGAAGACGGGAAGAAAGGCTGGATTTGCGATACCCCTTACCCCACCCCAAACGGCTTCTTGGGATTATTTCTATCCGTTCTAAAAATTTCCTGCCCATTAGACAGCGTTTTAACCATGTTGTCGAAATTAAGGTGAAGATAAAAATACACAAGACTTGGCACACCAAATCATCAGCGGCAAAGGCCGACACGTCAATCCCGGCGGCGTTCACTCCTGCGACAGTGTCGCTGCTTAATATTCAGGATTATTGATGGCTTACGTGTCTTAATCTGTTCAGGACCGTGGCGAATTCGGCCCACGTCACCGGTTGGGAAGGGTCGTGTTCCGAGTTGATCAAGCCGTCCCTCATCAATAAGCCGATCTCCAACACAGGGTCCCAGCTTCCGCTTCCGTGAATGGGTTTGAAATCATTTACCTCACCCAGCCATTCTTCCCAGCGAGTAAGCAACAGGTGGGGGCATTCTTTGCCCGACCATTGTTTGTGGGGCACAACGGCCGAAAGGTTCAAACCCAGGCTTAACAACAGATATGCCGTCAAAGACGCGGCATTTGTTTCAGCTTGGAGTCTCTTTCCGTCCGCATTTTCGCATATCTCTATTGCGATGCTTTCCATGTTGCCCGGGCCGTGGCCGTCTCCGGCGTGCCAACCGTGTTCACTTATGGGCAAATGCTGGTAAGCACCTCTATCGTCGACGGTGAAATGCCAGGAAACGGGCAAATTCGCCGCGGTATCCCCTTTAAGGTATGAGGCATGGGCACGGGCATCTGCGCCGGTACTGGAGTTCCCTGTATCATGAATAGTGATGTATCGAGGAACCATCAAGCTGCCCGGCCGGTTGTTGCGCCCGAACGGTATTAAATCTTCTACCAATGGGACAGGGCAAATTAGGTCGTTCAACAAACCTGCCTCCTTTCAAAACGTGTTTGAGCAACCATCCAAACTCCGCACTTTGCCTTACCGGTAAAAACGGACAAGTTGTATGTTGTTCCTGTGGCAACATGCAATGGCTGCATATCGTTCTGGTGGCAACAAATCCGATTTTCGTCAGTCGGCCCACGGTTGCTGCTTTTCATTTG